>NZ_CP025422.1:3184145-3529629 GCF_002848265.1 Zhihengliuella sp. ISTPL4 | reverse complement strand
CGGAACGCAGCGAGTTTGATGCTGACCAAAGAGACAAATTCATTGCTGACTTCATCCATTGCCAACCCCACAAGGAGGTTGGTCTTTGATCCAAAGGAATTCTCACCCAGCCGAAGCTAGACGAGGATAATTTGGCATTTGACAAGTGCACGCTGTTGAGTTCTCAAGGATCGGATGCTCCCACGACCCAGTCATCACAACCAGGCCCGCAGGGCAACTTCTCTATCTTACCGATCTCGTTTCCGTTGTCAAGTCCGAGTTTCTTCGGCCTGACCGTGGGGACGGATCAGCATCCTTCATCCTGTTCACTCAGTGAGTGTGTGGGATTCGGGAGGTGTTCGATGCTTGACGGGAGCCGGTCCGAGGACCTCCGCTCAACCGTTTGGGGCGAACAGGTAATAACTTACGTGGGTTCCGGGCATCGGGCAAATCACCGCCGATTCCCGGGCGTGTCGCCCGTTCCCTCAGTCCGCCACCCTTCCGGTCGGCGCGAACCGGGAAGAGCCGGAGAGGTCCTCGGGCTGCAGGTCCCCGATGCGCTTCGGCGTCGCGACGACGGCCAGCAGCGACACCAGGCAGGCGCCGATGACGAACAGCACCACGAGCCAGAGCCCTCCCCCTGCGGCCGCGACGAGAGCGGTGGCGACGAGGGGAGTCGGGCCGGCGACCAGGGCGCCGTTGAGTTCCCGGGCCGTTGCGACACCGGTGAAGCGGTACCGCGTCGGGAAGAGGTTCGTGAGGAAGGTCCCGGTGGATGCGGCGGTCGCCCCCACGGCGATGACGCCGAGCGCCGTCATCCCGAGAGCAGCCAGTACCGGGTCGCCGGACTGCAGCGAGAGGAAGACCGGGTACGTGAGGACGATGCCGGCGACGGAGCCGAAGACGACCACGCGCTTGGCCCCGAATCGGTCGACGGCGATCCCGCCGAGGACGGGAGCGAAGGCGGTGAGCAACGAGGCGACCAGCACGGCGATCAGTGCCTGGACCCGGGGCATCCCGACCGTCAGCGTGAGGTAGCTCAGCGCGAAGGCGCTCAGCACGTAGTTCGTCACGTTGTGCCCGCAGACGCTGAAGAAGCCGATGACGAGTTCGCGGGGACTGCGGCGGAACAGCTCCGCCAGAGGCACCTTCGTCGCGGCCTGCTCGGCGTTCGCGACCGCGGCCCGGTACTCCGGCGTCTCCTCGAGGCGACGACGGATCCACAGCGCGAGGACGAAGAGCACGGCGGAGACCAGGAACGGGATGCGCCAGGCCCCGCCCAGCAATACGTCACCGGGCAGCATCGAGGCGAAGGTGAAGGCCAACGTCGCGAGGAACGCTCCCCCAGGAGCGCCCGAGGTGACCAGTCCGATGACCCGCCCGCGACGGCGCTCAGGGGCGTACTCGGCGACGAGCGTGAGGGCGCCGGCGAGCTCCGCTCCGGCACCGAAGCCCTGGACGAAGCGGAACAGGATCAGCAGGATCGGCGCCGCCAGCCCGATCGCCTCGGCGGTCGGGAGGAGGCCGATGCCCACGGTCGCGATCCCCATGAGCACGATGGTCAGGATCATCGCCGGCTTCCGGCCGACCCGGTCGCCGAGGTGGGAGATGAGGAGGCCGCCGAGCGGCCGCACCACGAAGCCGACGGCGAAGGTCGCGAAGGCGAGCATCGAGGCGGAGGCCGGGATGACGTCCGGGAAGAAGAGCGGGCCGATCACGAGGCCCGCGGCGGCACCGTAGAGGGCGTAGTCGTACCACTCGATGAGGGTGCCGAAGTAGGCGGCGGCGATCGCGCGCCTCGCCTGCGGGGTCATGGTGCGCTGCTGTTCGTTGGCCATGGGGTGTCCTTTCGTCATTGAAAAGTGCTGGCGTGGTCGTGGCTATCCGGTCGGCGCGAGGACCGCGGTCCCCCGGCCGCGCAGCTCTGCGGTCGTGCGCACGCCGAGGAGCTGCATCGTCGACAGGGTTTCGCTCGCCACCAGGTCGAGCGCCCTCTCGACCCCGGCCCGACCGCCTGCCATGAGGCCGTACATGTATCCGCGGCCGAGGAAGACGAAGTCGGCTCCGCACGCGATGGCGGCCACCACGTCGAGGCCGCTGCGGATGCCGGAGTCGAGCAGGATCGGGACGTCGTCGCCGACGGCGGCGCGCACCGCACCGACGACCTCGATGGGCGCGATCGCACGGTCGAGCTGACGACCGCCGTGGTTGGAGACCCAGATGGCATCCGCGCCGGCGTCGATGAAGCGTTCGGCGTCGACGGCGGAGAGCACGCCCTTCACGACGATCGGCCCGCTCCAGTGTGTCCGTAGCCAGCGCACGTCGTCCAAGGACAGCGCGGGATCGAACATGCTGCCCACCACGTCGGTGACGCGTCCGGAACGCGGGCCGAAGTTCGCCATGGCCGGCGCGTCGTGCGCCAGCAGATCGAGCGACCACGCGGGATGCAGCGCCGACTGCGCGGCGGTGCGCAACGTCAGACGCGGAGGCATCGAGAGTCGGTTGCGGTCGTCGCGGTAGCGCTGCCCTGGCACCCGGGTGTCGACGGTCAGCACGAGGGTGTCGAAGCCTGCCGCAGCAGCCCGCTCGATGAGGGCGAGCGACGCCGCGCGATCGCGCCGGAGGTAGAGCTGAAACCATCGGCGCGCACGGGGCGCGGCGTCGGCGACGTGCTCGATGCTCCGCGTGCCCATGGTGGAGAGCACGAACGGCACGTCGCGGTTGGCGGCCGCGCGAACTCCGTCGGTCTCACCGGCCGCGCGCATGAGGGCGGTGAGACCGATGGGGGCGATGCCGATCGGCATCGCGTGCTCGCGTCCCAGCAGGCGGGTGGTGAGCGACGCCCCTGCTGCACTCTCGGTGACGGAGGGCACGAACCTCTGGCGGGCGAACGCCGACTCGTTGTCGCGGGCAGCCTGCTCGGTCACCGCAGCGCCCTCGACGTAGTCGAACACGAATCCCGGCACCCGCCGCTTCGCGAGCTGTCGGAGGTCGTTGAGACAGCGAGTCTGGGCGATGCGCTTCGCCTCGGTCGGCAGCGACGGCGGAGCGAAGCTCAACAGCTCGGTGAAGGTGCGGATGCGGCGTCGCAGCACTCTGGATCCTCTCGGCGACTCGCACCGAGGCCGGGGAGCCGACCACGGTGTCGGCACCACCATAGCCGTCGAATATCTCCGGCACAATAGCGATATTCCCGAGATATATCTCGCTCGCGCGCGACGCCTCGCTCCTGCGCCGAAGACGGTTCAGGCTTCGAGGAACGCCTGGAGGACGAACTCCCGCAGCTCGACGAGGTGGCGGCGCATGGCCTCCTCGGCCGCTCGCGGATCGCCGGTCCGTATCGCCTCCAGCACCTGCTGATGCCCGTTGTTCTCGACGTCCGAGTGGATGCGCGCATCGATCGCCGGGATCAGGTGATGGCTTCGTGTCGTCTCGTCGAACAGGCCGCTCATGAGGGTCTTCGCCCGAGCGTTGCGCGCCGCACCGAGGATGCACTCGTGGAACGCACGCGCCGCATCCGTGAGCTCCGCCGTACCGGAGCCGCTGCGCTGCGCGTCCAGGATCGCGCTGAGCCCCGCGATGAAGGCCTCGCTGCCGTAGCGCGTCGCACTCGCGGCCATGGGCGGTTCGATGATCAGGCGCAGATCGAGCACCTCGCGGACCTCGTTGATGCCCAGCGGGCGGACGACGTACCCGCGACGAGGAAGGGCCACGACGAGGCCTTCGACGACGAGGATCTGCAGGGCTTCCCGTACCGGCGTCTTCGATACCCCGAAGCGCGCGGCCAGCTCGGGTTCGATGACGATCTCCCCCGGGGCGAGCCGGGTGCGGACGATGTCGTCCCGGAGCGCCACGTACACCTTCTGCGTGCGGGACAGCACCCGATTCCCCTCGCCGAGGGCCGCGGCGCGGCGCTGGCTGTCGACGGCATGCGTGTGCAGGGTCGAGCCGGACTCGCTGGGCGTCGCATCCATGCCCTCAGCCTACGGGCACCGGATCGAACCCCCACGATCCTCGGAGCCGTCTGCCCACGGCGCTCGGAATCCGGTGCCGCCACAAAAAAACCTTGCCCCGCACAGTCGCGGGGCAAGGTTTCGCTGTTCTGTTCTCTGTGGACCTAAGGGGATTCGAACCCCTGACCTCCTCGATGCGAACGAGGCGCGCTACCAACTGCGCCATAGGCCCGTGAACGACATCTACGTTATCACGCTCGGAGGCCCGCGCTCACCGCGACGGTCATCCAGCGGCGCGCCGGGCGAGGAGCTCCCGCACGTGCGCCTCGATCTCGGCGTCGTCGACGAACCCCATCCGCGCATACGGCGATTCCGCCGCGGCCGCGGGGAGCGAGACCGGGGCGGCCGGCGCCGCCATCTCCTCGGCGCGGGCGCGGAGCGCGGCGACGCGGGCGGCCTTCCGGCGTTCCTCCTGCGCATCGATCTCGGCGCGCGCGGCCTGGGCGCGGGAACCCGCCACCGACACCATGGGCTCGGGAAGCGGGCGGGGGGTCCAGGTGGCGGGGCCCTGGTCGTGCAGCGTCGGCGCGACTCGCTCCTCGACGGTCTCCGCGACCGCAGCCTGCGGACGACGAGCGGCGCGAACGGCGACGGACGCCATCCGCTGGAGGACGATCGTGGCGATCAGCGCCGCGGTACCGCCGGCCCAGAGGAGGACTGCTCCCCCGGTGGCGACGAGCTGCCAGATGCCGAAGCCGACCGCGGCGAGGCCGAGCACGAGCATGCTGGTCGCGACGAGACGCACGCGTCGGCGGGCGCGGGCCCGACGGATCACGGGGTCGGCGCGGGTGGCGGCGAGCTCCTGACGGAGCGCCTCGAGTTCGGCGGCCTCACGCTGGGCCTGCAGCCGCTTCGCGAGCTTCTGCTGCGCGACCACGGTGCGGGCGTTGAGCTCCATGTGCACCTCGCTGGGGGTCTCGCTCGTCTCGGCGAGGATCCGCAGCGCCTGATTCAGCCGCACGGCGTTGCGCTCGGCGGCGTTGTATTGGAAGCGACCGCGCCAGGAGGGCAGCAGATACAGCATCCACAGGAGCACGGCGACGAGCACGATCACTCCCCCACTCAGCACCGGCCCGTCCATAGGACAACGGTAACGGCGGCGGACCGGCCGCGCCGTGCAGTCGGGGCGCGTGTCGCGGCGAGTCGCCGCGTGAGGGGGGTCAGAGGGTCAGGCGGTCCGCTGGCGGGATCGTCGCCGCGTGCGGTGGAACCTGTCCGTGGATCCACCGGGCGAGGACGCCCTGCGGAACCTCCTCCTGCGTGAGGGCGAAGGCGTAGTGGTCGCGCCAGTCCCCGTCGATGTGGATGTACCGACGGCGGAGCCCCTCGTACCGGAAGCCGAGCTTCTGCACGACGCGAAGGCTCGCGGCGTTCTCGGGCCGGATGCAGATCTCCATCCGATGCAGCCCGTACTCGGTGAAGCAGGCGTCGGTGGCGAGCGCGACCGCGGTCGGGGTGATGCCCCGACCCGCGAATCGCTCACTCACCCAGTAGCCGATCGTCGCCGAGCACAGCGAGCCCCGCGCGACGCCCCACACGTTCAGCTGTCCGGCGACCTCGCCGTCGTACTCCATGACGAACGGGTAGCCACCACCGTCCCGGTACTGCTGGAGCAGCCGGCGGATGCTGACCCGCATGTCGAAGGACACGGCCCCGTGCGGGATCGTCGCCTCCCACGGCTGCAGCCACGCACGGTTGGTGAGCAGCTCCTGCTGCAGAGGCCGCGCGTCCTTCGTCCGGATGAGACGCAGCTCGACCGGTCCGTGCCGCATCCCCGTCGACAGCTCCACGCCGCACCTCCGACGACCGCCAGGCGCCTAGAGGCGCTCCGCGAAGTCCTTGAGCCAGGGGCGCAGCTCCGTGCCCAGGTCGTCCCGGTCGGCCGCGAGCTGCACGATCGCCTTGATGTAGTCCACGCGGTCGCCGGTGTCGTAGCGACGACCGCCGAAGACGACACCGACCACGCCGGGGCCGCCCTCGGCCGTCGCGAGCTCCTGCAGCGCGTCGGTGAGCTGGATCTCTCCGCCCTTGCCGGGCTCGGTGCGCTCGAGGATCTCGAAGACCGATGCCGGCAGCACGTAGCGCCCGATGATGGCGAGGTTGGACGGGGCGTCCTCCTTCGCGGGCTTCTCGACGAGGCCCGTGACGCGCACGGCGTCCGACCCCTCGATCGCCTCGACGGCCGCGGCGCCGTACATGTGGATGTTGTCCGGGTCGACCTCCATGAGGGCAACGACGGCGGCGCCCGTGCGCTCGTGCTCGGCGATCATCTCCGTGAGCAGCGGGTCGCGCTCGTCGATGAGGTCGTCACCGAGCAGCACCGCGAACGAGCTGTCGCCGACGTGCGTCCGAGCGCGGAGCACGGCGTGGCCGAGGCCCTTGGGCTCGCCCTGGCGGACGAAGTGGATGTCGGCGAGGTCGCTCGACTTCATCACGCGCTCCAGGCGACCGGTGTCACCCTTCTCCATGAGCTTGACCTCGAGCTCCGGGACGGAGTCGAAGTGGTTGGAGATGGCGTTCTTGTTGCGTCCGATGATCACGAGGATGTCCTCGATCCCGGCGTTCGCCGCCTCCTCGACGACGTACTGGATCGCCGGCTTGTCGACGACGGGGAGCATCTCCTTCGGCATCGCCTTCGTCGCGGGCAGGAATCGTGTCCCCAGCCCGGCAGCGGGAATGACAGCCTTGATCTTCTCGTGAGCCATTCCCACAGCCTACCGGTGGGGGCCGCCCTAGACTCGGACCATGGCTAACGACGTCGAGCACGCCAAGCGAGCCCTCCGCGCGGAGCTGCGCGAGCGGCGTCAACTCCTGTCCGATCCCCAGCGCGAAGCCGCTGCGGCGGCGATCGGCGAACGGCTCGACGCCCTCGTCGACGAGCTCGGGGCCCGCTCCGTCTCCTGCTTCCTCTCCACCACCACGGAGCCGGGGACCAGGGAGTTCGTGACGCGCGCGGTCCGCCGCGGCATCCGGGTCCTCCTCCCGGTCACCCGCTCCGACGGACTGCTGGACTGGGCGGTCGCCGACGACACCGACGAGATCGCGGAGGGGCTCTACGGCCTGCCGGAGCCCACCGGCGAGGTGCTCGGCCCGATCGCCGTGAACGACGTCGACCTGATGATCGTCCCCGCCGCCGCCGTCGACCGCTCGGGCATGCGGATGGGCTGGGGCCGCGGCTACTTCGACAAGACCATCGGCTCCATGGAGAAGTGCCCTCCGGTGTACGCGGTGATCTATGATTCCGAGGTACTCGACGAACTGCCGCGTGAGGTGCACGATCAGCCGGTCGACGGCATCGTGACCCCGTCGCAGACGCTGCATCTGTCGCCTCGGCGACGCTGACCCGCAAGGACCGCCATGCCCACCTACGCCTATGCCTGCACCGCGTGCGGGCACCAGTTCGACACCGTCCAGAGCTTCTCCGACGACGCGCTCACGGTCTGCCCCGAGTGCGGCGGCGCCCTGCGCAAGCAGTACGGCTCGATCGGCGTGACCTTCAACGGCTCCGGCTTCTATCGCACGGACTCGCGCGCCAAATCCGTGGGTTCGAAGGATGCTTCGGCATCATCGAAGTCGGATTCGACGACGAGCGCCAAACCGGCTGCTGCGTCGACTCCCGCCTCGAACTGAGGCCCAGTCGACTTGGGGGTTTCCATGCTCAAAGGTTTCAAGGACTTCCTGCTCCGCGGGAACGTCATCGATCTGGCCGTCGCGGTCGTCATCGGCACCGCCTTCACCGCCGTCGTGACGGCCGTGGTGAACAGCATCATCAACCCGCTCATCGCGCTCTTCCTCAAGGCCGATGCCGCCGGCAAGTTCGGCATCCCTGTCACCAACATCTACGGCGAAGAGGTCGTCTTCCCGATCGGCGACCTCATCTCGGCGATCATCAGCTTCCTCGCGGTCGCCGCGGTGGTCTACTTCGTGTTCGTCCTGCCGATGAACACCTTCAAGGCGCACGTGGAGGCACGCAAGGGCACGCCCGCCGAGGAGCCCGAGGAGGAGCCGGCCGCCGCGACCGAGGCGGAGCTGCTCGTCGAGATCCGCGATCTGCTCAAGACCCAGCAGGGTCCGCGCGGCGTCTGACCGCACCGCCCTCACGACCCACGGCTCTCCTCGGAGGGCCGTGGGTCTTTCTCGTCCCGGGGGTGGTCGCGTCAGTAGTGCGGGGGCACGTCGCGGAGGAGCTGGTCGTCGTTGGGACCCTTCCGGTCGCCGCCGGGGGCGGAAGGTCGTCGCGCGTCGTTCTCCGGCACCGCGGGCGCGGGATCGCTGCCCTGGACCGGCGTCAGCCGCGCCCGCCGGGAGCCCGGCACCCGGACGACCCGCTGCCGCGGCTCGTCCCGGCCGTCAGTCATTCCGGTGGTCGCCGAGGTCGAGGGGCTGCGTGTCGTTCTCCGCGCGCGGAGCCGTCTCGGAGATGCCGAGCACCGTCGCGATCCGGGACGCCACGGTGCGCGGGTCGCTGTAGAGGTCGAACGCGTGCACGCGGACGTAGTGCCAGCCGAGGCGACGGAGCACATGAGGGCGCAGCCGCAGCGTCTCGCGCAGGGATTCTCCCCGGGACTCCGGATCGGACTCGATCACGACCGCCTTGCCGTTGTGCTGCGCCACGAGCGGCAGGAGCCCTCGGTAGTCGACGTCGACGGAGGCCCCGAGACGCCGGAGCTCCCTGGCCAGCGCGAGCGTGAGCGGGTCGGCCAGATCCTCCAGCCGGGCATCGCGCGCACGGGCCGCGAGACCGCCGAGGATCGACATGAGCGTGGCCGCGCCGTGCTCGAGGCGCCCGTCGTCGAAGGCCGAGGGGCGGATGGACGACACGATCACCATCGAGCGCCGCGCCCTGGTCATGCCCACGGTCAGCAGCCGCTCGCCGTCCGGCGTGGACAGGTCGCCGAAGTCACTGAGGACGCGGCCGTGCTTCGTGAGTCCGAAGCCGAGGGAGAAGATGACGCGGTCGCGGCTCTCCGCGACCGACTCCTCGAGCGTCAGCACCGCGAATGGCTCCGCGGTGTCGCGGGCGACGAAGTCGGCGACGTCCGAGCGTCCCGCGAAGGCGGCGGTCACGGCGGCGCGCACGCGCTCGGCATGGCGCGTGCTGGCGGTGACGACCATGAGCGACTCGGTCGGGCGATGCACCGCATGCTCGACGACGAGGGTGACGACGCGTGCGACCTCGGCGTCGGGGCTCTCGACGGCGCCCGAGACGGGGTCGGGGGTGCCGGTGCCCCCTTCGACATAGTCGACCGTGAGGCTGCCGCGCCCCAGGTACGAACCGGCCCACGGGAGGGAGACGATCTCTCCGCCGTAGAACGCGTCGTTGATGAGCTCCGCGAGATCCTCGCCGCCGGCGCGGTAGCTCCGGGTCAGCGTCATCACCGGGAACAGCTCGGACAGGCGCTCGAACACGGAGACCTCGTCGAACGGCACCTCCTCCTCCCAGTCCGCTGCGGGATCGACCGCGATGCGGAAGGGCGAGGGGCGCTGCGTCACCGGATCGCCGAACGCGACGATCTGGCGCGCGCGGCGGATGGCAGGGGTCGCCTCGGCGAGGTTGATGGCGGCGGCGTCGACGAGGAGCACGGTGTCGAAGTCCACCGCATCCGGGATCTCCGGCACGAGGTAGGGAGACGAGATCCACACGGGAGCCAGCACGTCGACGAGGGTCGGCGCGGCGCTGACGACCTCGGCGGCCGTCGTCGCGGGCTGGGTCAGAGCGCGACGCAGGTTCTGGGACTGCTCGGGCTCGTCGACGATGGCGATGCGCCACTGGTTCGCGAGCTGCCAGGCGAGCAGCGGTCCGGCCATGGCTGCATGGGCCTCGTCCACCAGTCGGAAGTCGCGCTCCAAGCGGTCGACCACGGCGGTGTTGGCCCCCAGCAGCGCCCGGTTGTCCTGCAGCGCGCGTTCGAGGAGGGACTGCCACCAGGCGTACTCGAGCTCCTCCCCCACGCGCGCCTCGGAGACGTGCCGCACCGAGAGCTCGGTCAGCAGCGGTTCCAGGCCGAGGAGCGCCAGCTTGTCGCGCAGCTGGGCCCGCTCGACGAGGTTCTCGAAGACGTCGGACTTCGCAGCGAGGCCGGCGAGCATCCGCACCAGCCGTGCGACGGGCAGCGACGCGAGGGGTTCCCGGCGCCCGAGCGCAGCATCCAGCTCGGCCAGTTCCGCCTCGACGCGCTGCCACGCGGCGGATACGTCGGCGAGACCGAGCGGGATCTCGGGGGCGACGCCCGCGTCGACGTAGCGCTGCCACTGCGTGCGCTGGGTCTGGATGCGCAGCAGCGCCTCGTGCATCTCCGTCACGTGCACGCCGGGGCGGACGTACTCCTTGGCCAGCCGGCGGAGCCGACGACGGTTCGCCCCGGACATGCCCGGCGCATCCCGCCGAGAGCCGTGCGCCTGGATGAGCTCCCCGAGCGGGCGCTCGAACACCGTCGGGCTGAAGCGATCGAGAGTGTCGCGAATGCCCTCCAGCAGCCCGAGGTACTCGCCGAGCTCGTCGATCGTCGAGAAGGGCCGCATGTGCGTCTGCGCGATGAGTTCGTAGCCGCGCTCCAGCAGGGCGGGCACGCTGTCGGCGTGAAGGCGTCCGGCGAGTTCGTGGGCGGCACGGGCGGCCTCGGTGCTGCCGAAGGTGACGCCGTACCAGGGCGAGTCGTTCGGACCGACCCGGAACTCGCCGAGGCGGGCGGCCTGGGCCAACGCCGCAGCCGCATCCGTCCGGTCCTTCGCCAGCCGCCGCAGCGCGTCCACGCTCAACCGCGCCGTCGTCGACGGCGGGACGGAAAGGGACGCGAGACGAGTCAGGTGCCTGGTCGCGTCCAGCACCGACGCGTCGAGGCCGGGGACCGGGACGGTCAGCGCGTCGCGGTAGTCGCGCAGCACCGTGCGCAGCCGCACCAGCGCGTCGTCCACCTCGCTGACCTTCGGCGCCGTCGCCTTCTCATTGCGTCCGATCGCCCGGACGAGGTCGCGGCGCAGGCTCACCGGGGACACCGCGAGGCTGTCGAGCCCGATGCCGGCGAGGCGGTGGCGCACGCCGTCCAGCGTGGAGCGTCGTGCGGAGACGACGAGCACCTTCTTGCCTGCGCGGACCAGCTCACCCACCGCGTTGATGACGGTCTGCGTCCCGCCGGTGCCGGGGAGGGTCGCCACGGTCAGGGAATGACCGGCGGCGATGCGGGCGAGGACCGCCTCCTGCTCCGCGTCGGCGTCGAGGAGCAGGTTGTCCGACGCGGGGGCGCGGTCATCGGGACCGACGTGGTGCGGAATCGCCCGAGGTGCGGTGACCTGCTCCCGATCGCCGACGTGGCCGCCGAGGGCGTTGAGGACGGGGTGGTCGAGGCTGCCGCCGTCCTGGGACATGGCCCCGGCGACGTCGGCGAAGGTGGAGACGACGAGCCGCGGTTCGACCGAGAAGGTGTCGATGGACCGAGTGAGGGCGCGCAGGCTGTCGATCACCGGCTGCGGCTTGAAGATGCCGCCGTCGTACGCGAGCGCGGCGAGTGCGGTCGCGTCGAGGGACAGGCCGAAGTGTTCGCGGGTGATCCGCGCGAGCTCGGGATTCACCTCGAACGCGCCCTGCAGCTTGAGCTCGAAGTCGGTATGGTGCCGCCGGATCGCGAGCGGTCGCAGCAGAACCGGCGCCGCGAACTCCGCGCCGCCGATGCGCCACCGTGCGACGCCCACGGCGAGGCGCACGGCCTCGATGCCGCGGACGGTGCGCAGCTCGGTGTTCTTGGCCGTGATGCGCTCCGCAGCCAACCGCGCTGTCCGCAGCCCCACCTCGTCGCGGAAGAGATTGGAGAGGAGCGTCGACTTGCCGGTGATGAACTGGGGAAGACTGCCGGGATGCGCCTTGGAGATGTCGATCCCCGACTCCGGGCCGTCGCGGAAGCTGCTCAGGGGCGAAGGACCGCCCAGATCGGCCGCCTCCGCGCGCAGCCGCGTGCGTTCCGCCTCGGCGGCGTGAGCGATGCCGACTCCGGTGGACGAATCGTGCAGGTCACCGAACAACACAGCGTTGTCCACCGCTGTGTTGTTCGCAGACCTGCTTTCCCGACGCCACACACTCACACCCTAGGCGCGACACCGCCGCAGGTCGGTATCCCGGGCGGGTTTCCGGTGAAAAACCGGCCGTGACCGTTCATCGACTTCTCCTGCCCGCCCGGTTGCGCTCTTCCGTTGTCCACGGAACGCGAGACCGTCCGGTCTGCTGATCCGATCCCGCGCATCCGGACGGTCAGGATGGAGGCATGACCTTCCGTTACGACTTCGCTCCGACGCCCTTCGGTGACGCCCTCGCCGTGTTCTCCGACGACGGCATCGTGCGCTTCGATCTGTCCGAGTCCGCGGATCCTCAGGTGCCGTGGCTGCTCGAGGGCGTGTCGCGGCAACTCGGCGCGATCCCGGACCCGGACCCCGGTGCTGCTGACGATCTCGTGCCGCTCCTCGCGGCGTACTTCGACGGCGAGGCGGTGCGCTTCGACGAGCATCTGAGTCTCGACTGGCGCCTGGTGGACGGTTTCCATCGCGCGGCGCTGCACACCGTCTGCGACATCCCCTGGGGACAGACGATGAGCTACGGAGAGGTCGCGGTCCTCGCCGGTCACCCCGGTGCGGCCCGCGCCGTCGGCACCGCCTGCCGGCTCACGCCGTTCTCGATCATCGTCCCGGTGCACCGGGTAGTGCGCTCCGACGGCTCCGCGGGCCACTACGGCGGCCACCCCGAGCGGAAGCGCTTCCTGCTGGACCTCGAGTCCCGCTGAGCTGCGCTCCCCGCGCTTCGGGTGCGGACCCGGCGAGTAGGCCGCCGGGTCCGCACCCGAGGAGCGACGCGTCAGTGGTCGACGGCCTTCTCCGCACCGAAACCGGTGAGCGACCGCACCTCCATCTCCGCCGCCAGCTCCGGCGATTCCCGCCGCGTGCTGGTGATGGTGCCGAGCCAGCCGAGCGCGAACCCGAGCGGGATCGACACGATGCCCGGGTTGTTGAGCGGCCAGATCGCGATGTCGATGCCGGGGATCATCGACGTCGGCGTGCCGGAGAACACGGGCGACAGGACGATGAGGATGATCGCCGAGCCGAGCCCGCCGTACATGCTCCACACTGCACCCCGGGTCGTGAATCGGCGCCAGAACAGCGAGTAGAGGATCGTCGGGAGGTTGGCCGAGGCCGCCACTGCGAAGGCGAGGGCGACGAGGAAGGCGATGTTCTGCCCCTGCGCCCCGATGCCGCCGAGGATCGCCAGGATGCCGATGACGATCACGGTCCGGCGGGCCACGCGGACCTCGCCGTTGGGGTCCGGTTCGACCGGCTTCCCCGCGGCGTCCTTCCGCCCCTTCTGGATGACATTCGCGTAGATGTCATGAGCGAAGGAGGCCGCCGCGGTGATGGTGAGTCCGGCGACGACGGCGAGGATCGTCGCGAACGCCACCGCGGAGATGAACCCGAGGAGCACCGGACCGCCGAGCTTCAGCGCCAGCAGCGGTGCCGCGGAATTCACACCTCCGGGCGCCGCAGCGATCACGTCGGCACCGACGAGCGCGCCGGCGCCGTACCCGAGCACGAGCGTCAGCAGGTAGAAGCCGCCGATCAGCCAGATCGCCCACACCACCGAACGCCGCGCCTCCTTGGCGGTCGGCACGGTGTAGAAGCGCATCAGCACGTGCGGCAGGCCGGCGGTGCCGAGCACCAGAGCCATCCCGAGCGAGAGGAAGTCCCACGGGTTGGCGCCGTACTGCAGACCAGGGGCCAGCACCGCGTCACCCTTGTCGGAGTTCGCCACCGCGGCCTCCAGCAGCGTGTTCAGGCTGAAGCCGTTGATCGCGAGGACCCAGATCGTCATCGCCAGCGCGCCGCCGATGAGCAGCACGGCCTTGACGATCTGCACCCAGGTCGTGCCCTTCATGCCGCCGATCAGCACGTACACGATCATGAGGATGCCGACGACGGCGATGACCACCGACTGTCCGACACGCCCGTCGATTCCCAGCAGCAGTGACACGAGGCCGCCCGCGCCCGCCATCTGCGCCAGGAGGTAGAAGAAGCACACCGCCAGAGTGGTGATTGCGGCGGCCATCCGCACCGGGCGCTGCTTCAGCCGGAAAGAGAGCACGTCCGCCATCGTGAACTTGCCCGTGTTGCGCATGAGCTCCGCCACCAGCAGCAGGGCGACCAGCCAGGCGACGAGGAACCCGATGGAGTACAGGAATCCGTCGTAGCCGTTGATGGCGATGGCGCCGCAGATACCGAGGAAGGACGCGGCGGACAGGTAGTCGCCCGCGATCGCGAAGCCGTTCTGCGGGCCGGTGAAGGATCGGCCGGCCGCGTAGTAGTCCGCGGCCGTCTTGTTGTTCCGGCTGGCACGGATGACGATGAACAGTGTCACCGCGACGAAAGCCAGGAAGATCGAGATGTTGAAGACCGGATTGATGTCGAGGGCGACATCCTCGGTCGCTGTCCGGATGATGCTCATGCGTCGGCCTGCGCCTTCTCGAGGTCTTCGCGGATCTCCGACGCCAGCGGGTCGAGCTTCCTATTGGCGAAGGCGACGTACGCCATCGTGATGGCGAATGTGGTCACGAACTGACCGAGTCCGAAGAGCAACCCCACGGTGATATCCCCCCAGACGCGTTGCGCCATGAAATCACGCGCGAATGCGGCCAGCAGCACGTAGACGAAATACCAGACCAGGAAGAATGCGGCGAGGGGGAAGATGAATGATCGTTGCGTTCGTTTCAATCGCAGGAATCGGGGGGATTGCTCGACGGCGACATAGTCGATCGCGCCGTTCTGAGGGGTCGGAACCTGTTCGCTCATGGGGCCTCCTTGCCACATGTCCGCTGCACGCGCGGCCGTCGCCGCCCGAGTGGTAGGGTCGACGCTACGAAACGGGGACCGGTGCCGTCACCCCCGAAAGTAGGTATTCGTGAGCTCTCCGATCACCGTCGAATCCGAAGCGGAGCTCGTCGCCAACGCGGTGCGCGAGCTCGCGCGGCGCACGCGCTTCCCTGTGGCGTTCGGCGGCCTGGTCGAAGAGGGCGTCGTGAGCGTCACGAGCATCGTCGGAGCTCGCACGCGCGCGCTCGACGGTCTGCGGGTCCGGCCGGAACGCGGCCTCGGCGGGCGCGCCATGATGGAGCTGCGGCCACGGATGACGAGTGACTACGGATCCTCGCGCCAGATCACCCACGACTACGACGTCTTCGTCCTCGGTGAGGGTCTGCGCACGCTGCTCGCCCTGCCGATCGTCGTCCAGGGACGCCCGCGCGGCGTGCTCTATGCCGGCGCCTGGGCGGAGGAGAGGATCGGCGGCGTGACGACCGCACCGGCCATGCAGGTCGCCCAGTCCGTGGCGGACGAGCTGCGCATCCGGGACGAGGTCCAGCGACGCCTCCGGGCGGCAGCGCCGACGACGGGGGCCGTGGCACCGGCGCAGCGCGAAGAGCTGCGGGAGAGCTTCGCCGAGCTCCGCAGCATCGCCGCCACCGTCGACGACGCCGACCTCCGGGCACGGCTGGCGCAGGTCGAGCGCCGCCTGCTCACCCTGGCCGGCGACGATCTCCCGACCACGACCGGTCCGGTCCCGGTCATCCATCTGTCCCCGCGCGAGACGGACGTGCTCGCCTGCGCCGCCCTCGGGTCGACGAATGCGGAGATCGCCGCGCACCTCGGTCTGCGGGAAGGGACCGTCAAGGCGTATCTCGGCACCGCGATGTCCAAATTGGATGCGTCGACGCGCCACGCCGCGGTGACCAAAGCGCGCCGAGCCGGTCTCCTCCCCTGAATCGATACTCGCCGACCTGCGTCATTCGGCGCCATGAATGGACGGGCATTCTTGTGTGCATTCCCGGCCGCGCGATAAAGTCGGCCGCATGGCGAGACGAATTGTGCACCAGCTGGTCGACGACATCGATGGCACCGTCCTGGAGGTCGGAGAAGGCGAGACGGTGCATTTCTCCCTGAACGGCACCTCCTACGAGATCGACCTGAATGCGGCGCACGCCGAGGAATTGCGGCAGGCGCTCGAGCCTTACATCTCAGCAGGGCGCCGGGCCGGGTCCGGCGCGACGTCCGGCGGAGCGCGCTCCTCGTCGCGGAAGCGGCCGTCCCGCAATCCCGAGGTCGCGGCGATCCGGGCGTGGGCGAAGGAGAACGGCTACACGCTGTCAGAGCGGGGTCGCGTCCCGGCTCCGATCCTCGACGCGTATCGCGCCGCGCATTGATCCGGTCCCGCCCCACCTCACGGTCGGGCGGGATCTTCTTGTGCGCCCTGCGTCGCCCACGGCTCGTCACGCAGGGTGATCTCCTCCGTCATGTCCTGGAGGAAGCGGATCACCACCTCCCGCTCCGCCGCCGAGAGCCTCGCGGCCGCGTAGAACCGCTTCGCCTGCTGGCGTCCGACCGTCTCCATGGCCGCATGCCTGGTCTCCGGCGTGATGGTGATCGCGAGCGCTCGGCGGTCCGTGGGATGCGGCGAGCGCCGGATGTGCCCGCCCTTCTCCAAGCGGTCAAGAAGCTTCGTCGTCGCGGCGGTCGAGACCCCGAGATGATGGGCGATCCCACTCGGCGTTGCCACGAGAGAGCGATTGGCGCACACGATGAGATAGTGCAGCGCCCGCATATCTGTCTCGTTCAGCTGCATGTACCGGCGGGACGCCTGCGAGAGGCGCTGCTCCGCGTCACGGAGCCCGCCGAGCGCCTCCATGACGCGGGCGATTTGGCGCAGATCGTCCGGGGCGACCCCGGAGCGGTCGATGAGCGTGCTGCGGGGATCGCTGGCCTCGACGTCGTAGATCGCGCCATGGGTCAGATCGTCCGGCCCCGCGGTCGCCGGCGCCTCGGCGACCGGGGTGGTGCGGGGCTCGGAGTGCATGCGATCATGTTACACACGAAGAGCTTCATGCTAAGTTGATATTTCGCCAGGTTAGCTAAACGACGAGAGGATGCCATGGAGAACGTCACGCTCCTCGCCGAAGACGGGACCGCCGTCGGCTTCCTGCCCAAGAGCGAGGTCCATACGACCGACACCCCCCTCCACCTCGCCTTCTCCTGCTATGTGCGGGACCGCGAGGGCCGGCTTCTCGTCACACGTCGCGCTCTCGGCAAGCGCACGTGGCCCGGTGTCTGGACCAACAGCTTCTGCGGCCACCCGCAGCCGGGCGAGGACATGATCGAAGCGGTGCGCCGACGGGGATCCGACGAACTCGGCATCCGTGTGGACGACATCCGGCTCGCCCTTCCCGGCTATCGCTACCGGGCGGTGGACGCGAGCGGCATCGTCGAGAACGAGATCTGCCCCGTGCACGTCGCGGTGGTGGATGAGCAGCCCACCGCCGATCCCGACGAGGTGGCGGAGTGGGCCTGGGTCGAGGTCGACGACCTCCTCGCTGCGGTCACCCGCACCCCCTTCGCCTTCAGCCCGTGGCTCGCGGAGCAGCTCCCCCTGCTCCGGGCACGCGGAGAGGTCTGACCCATGGTCGTCACGATCACGGAGGAAGACCTCGGCACCCGGATCGAGGCGGCGCTGCGGCGACGGTTCGCCGAGCGCACGGCCGCCGCCGAACACTACGGACCCGAGTTCGCCGCACTGTGGCACACGGCCGCCGAGCACGCGCTCGGCGGGAAGCTCCTGCGTCCGCGCATGCTCATGGACCTGCTCTCCGCGCTCTCCACGTCGGCACTCTCGGAGAAGGACGCCGCGCGTGCGATCGAGGTCGCCGCGCACATCGAGCTGCTGCACTTCGCTTTCCTCCTGCACGACGACGTGATCGACGGCGACCTCACGCGTCGCCGGCGTCCCAACCTCATCGGCGCGCTCGTGTCCCGTCGCCCTGACGAGAGCGGCGACACCGCTCTGCACTGGGGGCGGTCCAGCGCCATCCTCCTCGGAGACCTGCTCCTCTCCAGCGCCGTGCTCGGCTTCGCCCGCGCCGACCTACCGAACGCGCGGCGGGAGCGTCTCCTCGCCCTTCTCGAGACCACCGTGTTCGAGACCGTCGCCGGCGAGCACTCGGACGTCGCGCTCAGCGACGGCGTCATCGCTGCGGACCTTCGCACGATCCTCGCCACGAGCGCGTCGAAGACCGCGGCCTACTCCTTCGTCCTCCCGCTTCGCGCGGCGGCGATCCTGTCCGGGGCACCGACGGCCGCGGAGGAGCAGCTGACCGAGATCGGCGGCCACCTCGGTCTCGCCTACCAGCTGCAGGACGACCTGCTGTCCGTGTTCGGCGACCCGGAGGCGCACGGGAAAGACCCCTATTCCGACCTCCGCGAGGGCAAGGAGACCGCGATCATCGCCTACGCCCGGATGACCAGCCACTGGCCCAGCATCGAGCTGCGGTTCGGCGAGACCGACCTCAGTGTCGAGGACGCGGCGGAGATGCGCGACCGTCTCCGCGAGTGCGGCGCGGAGGGATTCGTCCGCGGTCTCGTGGAGGAACAGCTCGCCGCCGTATCGTCGGTCCTCGCGGAAGCCGAGGAGGCGGGCACCCTGTCGGCCGACGCCGGACGCATCATCCTCGCTCTCACCGACCGGATCGAGGGACGCAGCCGATGACCGCGACCCCTGCCGAGCACCGGGACGACGCCGCGCTGCGCCGGTTCAGCCGCACCGCCGAGATCGCGACGTCCGACGTCATCCGCACCTACTCGACGTCCTTCGGCCTCGCCACGCGCCTCCTCGGACGACGCCACCGTCAGCACGTGCGCAACATCTACGCCATGGTGCGCATCGCGGATGAGATCGTCGACGGCGTCGCCGCCGAGGCCGGACTCGACGCCGGCGCCCAGGCCGCCGCCCTGGACTCGTACATCGCGGAGACGCATCGGTCGATGCAGACCGGCTACAGCAGCGATCTCATCCTCCACGCGTTCGCCAGGACGGCGCGCGAGTGCGGGATCGGCGAAGACCTCACCCAGCCGTTCTTCGCCTCCATGCGCGCGGACATCGCCGGAGAGTCGGGCTTCACGGCGTACGACGCCGACGCCCATGCCGCGTACGTCCACGGGTCGGCCGAGGTCGTCGGCCTGATGTGCCTGCGGGTCTTCCTCCGCGACACCACGCGCACGCCGGCGGAGCTCGCCATCCTCGACCGCGGAGCACGGCGACTGGGCGCCGCCTTCCAGAACGTGAACTTCCTCCGCGACCTCGCCGACGACACCGATCGGCTGCAACGTGGCTACCTCGGTGGCTCGTCCCGCCTCACGGACGCCGACCGCGATGCCTGGGTCGACACCGTCCACCGTCAGCTGGCCGATGCCAGGGCGGCGATCCCCCTGCTCCCGAAGGACGCCCGCGCTGCGGTCCGCAGCGCCCTCGCCCTCTTCGCCGCGCTGACGCGCAAGGTCGCCAGGACGCCCGCGGAGGAGCTGTACCGCCGCCGCGTCCGCGTGCCGGATCCGGTCAAGGCGCTGCTGGCCGGTCGCGCCGTCGTCGTCACCGCCCTGGAGCGGGACCGATGAGCCGCGTCGTCGTGATCGGCGCCGGCGTGGCGGGCCTGGCCACCGCCGGGCTGCTGGCCCGAGACGGGCACGACGTCGTCGTGCTGGAGAAGAACGACCGTGTCGGCGGACGGGCGGGCACCGTCGAGCGCGAGGGCTTCCGGTTCGACTCCGGCCCCTCGTGGTACCTCATGCCCGAGGTGTTCGACCACTACTTCCGCATGATGGGGACGAGCACGGAGGAGCAGCTCGACCTGACGCTGCTCGACCCGGGATATCGTGTCTTCCGTTCCCCCGAGTCCGGCGATGCCCCGGTGACGGTGCCCGCTGGACGGGGGGCCGTGGCGCGGCTGTTCGAGTCGATGGAACCGGGCTCCGCCGCCGCCCTCGACACCTATCTCGCCTCCGCGCACGATGCCGGCGCGATGGCGCGGCGGTACTTCCTCTACAACCCGTTCACCCGGACCAGGACGCTGGCGGCCCCCGAGGTGGTGCGCGCCCTGCCGCGGCTCTTCTCGCTGCTCGGCACGCGCCTCCAGGCTTTCGCGGCGCGACGTTTCCGGCACCCCGTCCTGCGGCAGATCCTCGGCTACCCGGCGGTCTTCCTCGGCACCGATCCCCGCACCGCCCCTGCCATGTACCACCTCATGAGCGCGCTCGATCTCGACCAGGGCGTGCTGTACCCCCAGGGCGGTTTCTGGCGCGTCGTCGAGCGCCTGGAGGCGCTGGCGACGGACGCCGGTGCGCGGATCGTCACCGGCGCGGAGGTGACCGGGATCCGCACCCAGGACGCCGAGGGCGCGACGCACGTGACCGGCGTCGGCTGGACGGACTGCGAGGGCCACCAGCACGTGGCCGATGCGGACGTCGTCGTCTCGGGCGCCGATCTCCATCACACCGAGACCGCGCTGCTGCCCCCCACGCTGCAGTCCTATCCCGAGTCCTGGTGGGCTCGTCGGACGAGTGGCCCTGGCGGTGTGCTCGTGATGCTGGGCGTCCGCGGCGCCCTGCCCGAGCTCCCGCACCACTCGCTCTTCTTCACGGACGACTGGGATTCGAACTTCGACGCGATCTTCGGCCGTGATCCCGCCATCCCGACGCCGGCATCCACGTACGTCTGCCGGCCTAGCGCAACGGACACGGATGTCGCCCCGGAAGGACACGAGAACCTCTTCGTCCTGGTCCCGGTTCCGGCCGACGTCGAACTGGGCCACGGCGGCAGCGACAGTGCCGGCTCTCCGCAGATCGAGAAGGCGGCGGACGCCGCGATCGACATGATCTCGGTCTGGGCCGGAATCCCCGACCTGCGGGAACGCATCATCGTCCGGGAGACGGTGGGCCCGGCCGACTTCCACGACGACTACCACTCCTGGCGCGGCGGAATGCTGGGTCCCGCGCACATCCTGTCGCAGAGCGCGATGTTCCGCGCCCAGAACGCCTCCCGCCGCGTGCAGGGGCTCTACTACGCGGGCGCGACGACGGCACCGGGCGTCGGCGTGCCGATGTGCCTCATCAGCGCCGAGATCGTGCTCAAGCGCATCCGTGGGGACCACTCCCCCGGCCCGCTGCCGGAGCCGGCCGTCCGTCCCGCGGCACCGGAGCGCGCATGATCGGCGCGATCTACCTCACCGCCCTGCTGGTCTCCCTCGGCTGCATGCTGCTACTCGACTGGCGTTTCCGGCTCTTCTTCTGGCGGGACGCCGTCGCGGCGTCGATCGTCACCGTCGTCGGGCTCGCGTTCTTCCTCGCCTGGGACGTCGCCGGCATCGCGGCCGGGATCTTCTTCCGCGGTGAAGCGGCGATCGCCACGGGCATCGTCCTGGCTCCCGAACTCCCGCTGGAGGAGCCGGTCTTCCTGGTCTTCCTCGTCGTCTGCACGATGGTGCTGTACGGCGGTGCCGTGCGGTTCCTCGAGCGCCGCCGGGTCCGGATCGCCGAAGGAGCGAGACGATGACCTACCTGCAGCTGTCCGCCGTCTTCCTCGCCGTCGCCGCCCTGGCCGCGGTCGCCCTCTGCGTCGGCACGCGGCGCGCCCCGCACCTCGGTGCGCTGGCTCTCACGGCTTCCGCGCTGTTCATCCTCACCGCCGTCTTCGACACCGTCATGATCGCCACCGGGCTCTTCCATTACGCGCCCTCCCACCTCGCCGGCGTGCACATCGGTCTCGCGCCACTGGAAGACTTCGCGTACCCGCTCGCCGGCGTGCTGCTGCTGCCTGCCCTGTGGACCGCGCTGCGCGCGCGACGATCCCGGAACACCGCACGGCAAGAGGAGCGCCCATGACCGGCCAGACGTCGCACCGTGCCGGCGGTCTCGGCCGCGACATCGCCCAGATCGTCCTCTCCTCCCGCCCCATCAGCTGGATCAACACGGCGTTCCCGTTCGCCGCCGCGTACCTGCTGAGCACGAGAGAGATCGACGCGACGTTCGTGATCGGCACCCTCTACTTCCTCGTGCCGTACAACCTCGCGATGTACGGCATCAACGACGTCTTCGACTACGCCTCCGACCTGGCGAATCCGCGCAAGGGCGGCATCGAGGGGGCACTGCTGTCCCCGCGCATCCATCGCGCGACCCTGTGGGCGGCGGCCGTCACCAACGTGCCGTTCCTCGTCTACCTCTTCGCCGTCGGGACCCCGGCGTCGTGGCTGTGGCTCGCCGTCAGCGTCTTCGCGGTCCTCGCGTACTCGGCACCGGTGCTGCGCTTCAAGGAACGGCCGTTCCTGGACTCCGTGACCTCCAGCACCCACTTCGTGAGTCCGGCCCTCGTCGGCCTCACCCTCGCCGGCGCGCCGGTCACCACGACCAGCGTGCTCGTGCTCGGCGCCTTCTTCCTGTGGGGCATGGCCGCCCACGCGTTCGGCGCCGTCCAGGACATCGGCCCCGATCGCGAGGGCGGGATCTCGTCCATCGCGACCGTGATCGGCGCCAGGGCGACCGTCCGACTCTCCCTCGCGCTGTGGACGGTGGCCGGCGTCGCGATGCTGCTGACCCCCTGGCCCGGCCCGCTCGCCGCCGTCCTGGCCCTGCCCTACATCGTCAACGCCGCGCCGTGGTGGAACGTCACCGACGAGACCTCGGCCCGCACGAACCGCGCCTGGCGCCGGTTCATCGCGCTGAACTACATCGCCGGTTTCCTCGCCACGATGATCCTCATCCTCGCCTGGGTCTCCTGACCCGCGTCGAACCCTTCCCCGACCGCCGCTCCTGAAAGGCCCACGATGTCCCGCCCCGCCCCCGCACCGACGCCGCCGACCCGCGAGCGCACCCGACGCCACTCCTGGCTGCGGGTGTTCCTGCCCGTCGCCCTCATCCTGGTGTGGCTGGCCGGGGCTTCCTTCGGCGGTCCGCTGTTCGGCAAGGTCGACGAGGTCTCGTCCAACGATCAGACGACGTACCTGCCGGAGTCCGCGGACGCCACGACCGTGCAGCAGCTCCTCGGCGAGTTCACCGACAGCGACGCCATCCCGGCGATCGCGGTGTTCACCTCGGAGGAGGAGCTGACGCCGTCCGAGCTCGAAGCGATCTCCGACGCGGTGGCCGACGCGCCGGACGTGGAGGGCGTCGCGGACGACGTCTCCCCGGCGCTGCCGTCCGAGGACGGCCGCGCCGTGCAGGCCTTCATCCCGATCGACGGCGACGCGGAGCTCAGCGAGGCCACGGCCGCGCTCGGTGACGAGCTGCGCGCCGCGGTGCCGGACGGCATCACGGTCTACATCACGGGACCGGCGGGCTTCACCGCCGACCTCGCCGCCGGCTTCGCTGGCATCGACGGCCTGCTCCTCGGCGTCGCCCTGCTGGCGGTGCTCGTGATCCTCGTGCTCGTCTACCGATCGTTCCTCCTGCCGCTCGTCGTGCTCTCCACGAGCCTGTTCGCGCTGTGCGTGGCGCTCCTCGTCGTCTGGTGGCTGGCGAAGTGGGAGATCCTCCTGCTCAGCGGGCAGACCCAGGGCATCCTCTTCATCCTCGTGATCGGCGCGGCCACGGACTACGCGCTGCTCTTCGTCGCGCGCTTCCGGGAGGAGTTGCGCGTCGCACAGGACAAGGGCGTCGCCCTCCTGGCCGCGTGGAAGGGGTCCGTCGAGCCGATCGTCGCCTCCGGCGGCACGGTGATCGCCGGACTCCTGTGCCTGCTGCTCAGCGACCTGAAGTCGAACAGCACCCTGGGGCCGGTCGCCGCGATCGGCATCGTGTTCGCCATGCTCTCCGCGCTCACTCTCCTGCCGGCGCTGCTGCTCCTGTTCGGACGGGCGGCCTTCTGGCCCCGCCGCCCCCGCTTCGAGCCGGAGGCCGTGGCCGAGGAGCACGGCATGCGCACCACGGGCCTGTGGGCCCGCCTCTCCGGCCTCATCAAGAAGCACCCCCGCGTCATCTGGATCGCGACCACCCTCGTGCTCCTCGCGGGAGCCGCGGGTGTCACGCAGCTGGACGCCCAGGGCGTTCCGCAGTCCGACCTCGTGCTCGGCGCCTCGGAGGCGCGTGACGGTCAGGTCGCGCTCGGCGAGCACTTCCCCGGCGGCTCGGGCAGCCCCGTCTCCGTGATCGTGGACGAGGACCGGATGCAGGAGGCCGCCGACGTGCTCCTCGCGAGCGACGGGATCGACGGCGTGACCGTCACCGCCGCCGACTCGCCGAGCGGGTCCGCGCCGGTCACCGAGGACGGCATCACCGCCGTGGGTCCCCCCGGCACCCCCGCGCCCGAGCCCACGACGGTCGACGGCCAGGTGCTCCTGCAGGGGACGCTGACGGATGCCGCGGACTCCGCCGCTGCGGCCTCCACCGTGCGCGAGCTGCGCGGAGAACTCGACGACATCGGGGCGGTGGTGGGCGGGGTGACGGCCACCTCGATCGACACGAACGACGCATCCATCCACGACCGCAACCTCATCATCCCGGTGATCCTCGTCGTGATCATGATCATCCTGATGCTGCTGCTGCGCTCGATCCTGGCACCGGTGCTGCTGGTCCTCACCACGGTGCTGTCCTTCGGCACGGCCATGGGTGTCTCGGCGCTCGTGTTCAACGGCATCTTCGACTTCCCCGGCGCCGACCCCGCCGTCCCGCTCTATGGGTTCGTGTTCCTCGTGGCCCTCGGCATCGACTACAACATCTTCCTCATGACCCGGGTGCGGGAGGAGTCGAAGCAGCACGGCACGAGGGAGGGCATCCTCCGCGGGCTGTCCATCACGGGTGGCGTCATCACCTCGGCCGGTCTGGTGCTGGCGGCGACGTTCGCTGCGCTGTCGGTGATCCCGATCCTGTTCCTCGTGCAGCTCGCGTTCATCGTCGCCTTCGGCGTACTGCTGGACACCTTCGTGGTGCGCTCGCTGCTCGTCCCGGCGCTGACGTACGACATCGGCAAAGCCATCTGGTGGCCGTCGAAGCTGTGGCGGAGCGGCAAGCCCTGAGGCTCGCGGAAGCGGGGGTGCCCTCGACAGGATTCGAACCTGCGACCTGCCCTTTAGGAGAGGGCTGCTCTATCCTGCTGAGCTACGAGGGCGCGCTGCCAGTCTACGGGACCACGGCGACGCGCCCTCGCGCCGTCCCGCTCAGGCGGCGAGGGCGAGGTACGGCTCCCAGCGGGGGTCGCTGCGCTCCACTCCGCGCACCGTCCACGCCGTCCCGTGCGGCGGGCGCGGAGTGAACCGCAGCTGCCAGCGCATCTCCTGCGGGGTGCGGTTGCTCTTCAGATTGTTGCAGCGCAGGCAGCACGCGACGAGGTTTTCCCAGGAGTCCGCTCCCCCACGGGAGCGCGGGAGGACGTGGTCGATCGTCGCGGCGGCCTTGCCGCAGTAGCCGCACCGGTGGCCGTCCCGCCGGAGGACACCGCGGCGGGTCACCGGCACACGTCGGCTCGTGGGCACGCGCACATAGCGGGAGAGGATGATCACCGCCGGTCGATCGTAGACGCCGTGGGTACCCCAGACGGGGTCGTCCTCGACTCTCTCGATGACCGTCGCCTTGTCGTTCATCACCAGGACGAGGGCTCTCTTGAAGGACACGATGGCCAAGGGCTCGTATCCGGCGTTCAGGACCAGTGTGCGCATTCGTCATCCTCTCGATCCGCCGGGACGGCTTCCCGGCACTCTCGACTCACACGACGTCGTGCAGGAGGAAGAGCGTTCGCAGGGACGAAAAAAGGCGCCGTCTAGAGACGGCGCCTTTCGCGCGCGGCAGCACCGCGGCATCCCTGCGGGCAATGCCGAAGGACGTGACGACCGAGAGCGTCCATGGTTCGGATGCTCGGTGTTCGCTCCATCAGCCTCTCCCGTCTGTATGACGACGGGTTCAGGCTAACCCATCCCGCGGGGACCGAGGCGGAACGACGGATGAATGCTCGAGAACGTCTCCGGTCAGCCGGCGTTGACCGAGAGCCAGGACATCGGCTCGACCAGGCCGCCGTTGATCCAGACCTCGAAGTGGAGGTGGTTCGCGGTCGAGCGGCCGGTGCTGCCGACGTAGCCGATCAGCTGGCCGGCGGCGACCGTCTGCCCGGCCTGCACCTGACGCGAGCCGTAGAGCATGTGTCCGTAGGTGGTCTGCACGCGCTGCCCGCCCACGACGCTGTCGAGCATCACCGCGACGCCGTAGCCGCCGATGCTCTCGGCGGAGGCGCGGACGACACCGGCGGCCGCGGCATAGATGGGAGTGCCCGCCGGGGCGAGCATGTCGGCGCCGTTGTGACCGCCGCCGACGGTGCGGCTGACGTTCCAGGAACCCAGCGGCAACGGGTAGCGGACCTGGCCGGAGCCGGGGGCCACGAGCGCGTAACCGGCGGTGTTGAAGTTGCCCGAAGATGACGTCGAGGTGGACGCGGCCGCAGCGGCGGCGGCACGGGCGGCGGCCGCAGCGGCCTCCTCGGCCTTCTTCTTCTCGATCTCCTCGGGCGTCGTCGCGCTGAACGCACCGCGCACGAGCGGAGCGGCCGTGGCTTCCGATGCGACGACGAGCGACTGCGCGTCGACCGCAGCGAGCTGCTGGACGGTCTGGGCGGTGGCGTCCGTCGGCTTCGACGCCGCATACGCGGGAAGCGCGACGGCGGCGACGAGGGCGCCGACCGCACCGAAGATCGCGACCGACCGGAGGGGGGCTGCGATCTTCCGGGCGCTGATCCGCGGCGCGGTGCGCCGGGCGACTCCTCGATCTTCAGATTTCTTCGCGGGCGGTTCGATGTCTGCGGCCAAAACGTGGTCCTCCTGAGCCTTCGCACCTCGGGTGGCGCTGGCCCGTCGATGCTCTACCCCAGGGCAGGGATGCACTGCTCGGGTTCGAGTGCGTCCCTTTCGGGAAGACGACGAGCCGGAAGGCGGATCTTCGCGGTTCGCCCCCAGCGGGCTTCTTCGCTGAGGACCTGACCGAGGTTACCGGAAGATAACGATCATGTCACCCTGGGAAACTGACAATCCTCGGTGAGCCGAATCAGGCCGGCTCACCGACGAGGAAGATGTGCGAGGCGAGCTCCACGGGAAGCTCGAGGCCCTCTTCTTTGCCGTCCATCTGGATGAGCACGTAGCCCTCGTTGAAGCGGAAGTCCCCGCGGGCGCCGGGGATGACGCCCGCATCGCGCAGCTGCTCCAGGAGTTCGGGGTCGACCTGCGCGGGCTCGGCGAGGCGGCGGACCGTGCCCTCGACCGGCTCGCCGGCGGCGTTCAGTCGCTGCACGAGGCCGATGACACCCTCGTCGAAGGTGCGCGCCGGAAGATCGCCGAGCTGGTCGAGACCCGGGATCGGGTTGCCGTACGGCGACTCGGTGGGGTGCCCCAGCAGTTCGACGAGGCGGCGCTCCACCTGCTCGCTCATGACGTGCTCCCAGCGGCAGGCCTCTTCGTGCACGAAGGCCCAGTCCAGACCGATCACGTCGGACAGCAGCCGCTCCGCGAGGCGGTGCTTGCGCATCACGTCGACGGCTTTGCGGCGGCCGGCGTCGGTGAGTTCGAGCGTGCGGTCCTCGGAGACCACGACGAGACCGTCGCGTTCCATGCGCCCGACCGTCTGCGAGACGGTGGGACCCGAGTGCCCGAGGCGCTCCGAGATGCGCGCCCGCAGCGGCACGATGTTCTCCTCCTCGAGTTCGAGGATGGTGCGGAGATACATCTCCGTGGTGTCGATCAGATCGGTCATGTGGGGCCCTCCGAAGTTCTTAGGCAAGCCTACATTCCCCCGGCGACATCGGATCGGCACACGGACGGGCGGCGCCGTGCGATCCCCCTAGAATCAACCCATGGCGATCGAGATTCCCCGTGACCTCCTGCCCACAGACGGCCGTTTCGGCTGCGGCCCCTCGAAGGTGCGCGGTGCGCAGCTCGAGGCGCTCGTCACGAAGGGCGCCTCGGTCCTCGGGACGTCGCACCGTCAGGCCCCGGTGAAGAACCTCGTCGGCAGTGTCCGCGAGCAGCTCGCCGCCCTCTTCCGTCTCCCCGAGGGGTACGAGATCATCCTCGGCAACGGCGGGTCGACCGCTTTCTGGGATGCCGCCGCGTTCGGCCTCATCGAGCGCCGCAGCCAGAACCTCGTGTTCGGCGAATTCGGCGGCAAGTTCGCCAAGGCTGCCGGCGCTCCATGGCTCGAGGCCCCCGACGTCCGCTCCGCGGAACCCGGATCGCGGAGCGCTGCAGAGCTCGTCGAGGGCGTGGATGTGTACGCCTGGCCGCACAACGAGACCTCCACGGGGGTGGCCGCCCCGGTCGAGCGCGTCCACGCCGAAGGCGCTCTCACGGTGATCGACGCGACGAGCGCCGCCGGCGGCATCGATCTCGATATGAGCCAGGCGGACGTCTACTACTTCGCCCCGCAGAAGAACCTCGGCTCGGACGGTGGCCTCTGGTTCGCCGCCGTCTCCCCGACCGCGATCGACCGCATCGAGCGGATCGCCGCCTCCGGGCGGTACATCCCCGAGTTCCTGAGCCTGAAGCACGCCGTGGACAACTCGCGTCTGAACCAGACGCTGAACACCCCCGCCCTCGCGACGCTGCTCCTCCTCGACGACCAGCTCCAGTGGATCCTCGGCAACGGCGGACTCACCTGGGCCGCCGCGCGCACGGCCGAATCGTCGGCGCTGCTGTACGACTGGGCGGAAGCCTCTGCGGTCGCGACGCCGTTCGTCGCCGACCCCACGCACCGTTCCCCCGTGGTCGCGACGATCGACTTCGACGAGAGCGTCGACGCGGCGGCGATCGCCAAAGCGCTCCGCGCCAACGGCATCGTCGACACCGAGCCGTACCGCAAGCTCGGCCGCAACCAGCTGCGCGTGGCGACGTTCGTCTCGATCGAGCCGGACGACGTGCGTCAGCTCATCCGAGCCATCGACTTCGTGCAGGAGAACCTGGGCGGCTGACCGCCCTGCTCACTCCTCTTCGTCGCCGGCGTCCGCATCGCGGACGTCGGCGTCGTCGTCTTCGTCTCCGTCGAGGTCGTCGTCTTCATCCTCGTCGAGGTCGTCGTCTTCTGCGTCCCCCGCGTCGGAATCGTCGCCGGACTCGTCCTCGTCACCCGCGACGGCGTCATCGAGCTCGTCGATGTCCACACCGTCGACGTCACCGGCATGCAGGATGTCCGATCCGTCCTCATCGAGCTCGTCGTCGTCGGCGTCCTCGTCGGGGTCGTCATCTTCCGCATCGGAGTCGATGGTCTCCCCGGCCGCCGCTGCGGCCTCGGCCAGTTCGGCCTGGTGCGCACGGTACTCGGCAAGGCGCTCCGCCCACGGCACCCACTCCGGCGCCAGAAGCGCGCCGTCGCCGGGGAGCAGCTCCACCTCGAGGACGGTGGGCTCCTCATCCTCGACGCGGGCGACCGTCACGGTCCAGTACCACCCCGGGTACCCGGGGAGCCGGTTCTCGAAGCGCAGCGAGATCGAGCCGTCCTCTTCCTGCACGAAACCCGCGGCCGGGCCGATGGTCGAGGCCGGCGTGATCTCGCGCAGCGCGGCGACCGCGAGGTCGTGCGCCTCGACGAGCCGCGCGTCGGCGTCAGGCTTCGAGGTCATCGGCGACCTTGCGCAGCACGGCGGCGATCTTGCGACCGTGGCTCGACGAGGGGTAGCGGCCGCGACGCAGGTCGCCGCCGATGCCGTCGAGGAGCTTCACGAGGTCCTCGATGATGATCGCCATGTCGTCGGCGGGCTTGCGCTTGGCCTTCGCCAGGCTGGGCGGTGCCTCGAGCACCCGCACCGACAGCGCCTGCAGGCCGCGCTTGCCGTCGGCCACGCCGAACTCCACGCGCGCACCCGCCTTGACCGCGGTGCCGGCCGGCATCGCGGAGGCGTGCAGGAAGACGTCCTGGCCGTCATCGCTGGCGATGAAGCCGAAACCCTTGTCTTCGTCGTAGAACCTGACCTTGCCGGTGGGCATGGGAGAACCTCGCTGGGATCGTGTGCAGAACAGAGCGCGCTCGTGCGCGTGCCCCCAGCCTACCGGTCACGGGCGGAACGGTACCGCTTCCGCGGGTGCGAGTAGGCTGGGGCGGATGAGCACGAAGAGCCCCGGACCGGAGGTCCCCATCCGTCGGATCGACCGCATCCTGGCGTTCACCGCGCTCGGCATCGCGGCCGCGTCGGTGATCTGCTTCTTCGTCATCATCATCGGCACCGCACTCGGCATGGATGCCGCCGCCTTCGGCGAGGGCCTGTGGCCGGTGATCGCGGCGATCCCCTACTGGGGCCTGCCGCTCGCCTTCGTCATGATCATCGTGCTGCTGGTGATGAGCTTCGTCCGGAAGGGCCGCGCCGAGTCGCGTCGCTGAGGCCGCACCGATGAGCACGCACGCACGCCCGCTGGCCGACCACCTGGCCGCTGCGAGCGATGACGAGCTGACAACGCTGCTGACCGCGCGGGGCGTGCGTCCCGACGTCGGCTGGCAGGACTTGTTCGATGCCGCGGAGGCGCTGCTCGAACCGGCATCCGTGGGCCGCGTGCTCCCCACCCTGACCGCGGACGAGGCCGCCGCGCTCGTCGACGCCGCGCAGGGCGCCACCGCGGGGGCGAGCCGCGAGCGTCTGACGGCGCTCGCCCTGGTCCGCCCCGACGGCACGCCGCACGCTCCGGTCGCGGAGGCGGTGGCAGGGCGCCTGCGCCCGGCCCCGCTCGACGAGACGCCCGCGCCGGCGGCGACGGAGTCCGCCGCCGCGCATGCCGCCGAGCGCGCCTTCACCACCGTCGGCGTGCTCGCCGACATCCTGCTCCTCGCCAGGGAGCAGCCGTTCACCCTGCTGATGGGCGGGGCCGTCAGCGCCGGACAGAAACGCCAGCTCGCCGAGACCGGCCTGGACGTCGAGATCGTGGACCCGCTGGTGGCCGTCGCCGTCCGCGCGGGACTCGCCGCCCCCGTCGACCGGCTCCTGCGGACGACGCCCGCCGCCGAAGGGTGGCTCCGCTCCCCTGCGGCCGAACGTTGGGCCCTCCTCACCACCGCCTTCCGCGACGCCCTCCCCCGTGGAGTGCGCTCCGCCTCGGGCGGTTGGCTCCCCCCCGCGCAGTGGCCCCTGGCGCACCCTTGGGATCCGGCCTGGCCGGAGCAGGCGACGCAGCTGCTCGAGTCCGCGCGTCTCCTCGGCCTCGTCGCCGAGGACGGGTCAGAGCCGCCGTGGTCGCAGACGCTGCGGCGCGGCGAGGCGGCAGACGCCTCCGCCCTCTCCGAGCTCCTCCCCGCGGAGGTCGACCGGATCTTCCTCCAGAACGACCTCACGGCGATCGCCCCCGGTCCTCTGCAGCCGGCGCTGGACGTGCGGCTGCGCACCATGGCCCGTCGGGAGTCCGCTTCGCAGGCCTCGTCGTACCGCTTCACCGCGGAGTCGGTCGCACATGCGTTCGCCGCCGGTGAGGATGAGTCGTCGATTCTGGAGTTCCTCGGCGAGATCTCGCTCACGGGCATCCCGCAGCCCCTCGGCTACCTCGTCGCGCAGACCGGGCAGCGCCACGGTCTCGTGCGGGTCTCCGTGGACGACGAGACCGGCCGCACGCGCGTGGAGAGCGCCGATCCCCACCTTCTGGAGGCGATGGCCGTCGACCAGTCGCTCCGACCGCTCGGGCTCTCCGTCCATGTGGGGTCGTTGACGACCAAGGTCGGTCAGGACACGGTCTACTGGGCGCTGACCGATGCCCGCTATCCGGCGAGCCTCGTCGATCGGGACGGGGTCGTGGCGGTGAAGACGCGCCACCCGGCGGCCGTGCCGGAGTCCGCTCCCGCGCCCGACTACGGTCCGCTGATCGCCCGCCTGCGCGAACGCCAAGGGCCGGACGCGGACGCCGCCTGGCTCGACCGGGAGCTGGAAGCGGCCGTGCGCGCGAAGGCGGTGCTGCAGGTGACGGTCGGCATGCCGGACGGCTCCACCAGGGAGCTCCTGCTGGAGGCCACCGGCCTCGGCGGCGGACGGCTGCGGGGCAGGGACAGAGCGGCCGACGTCGAGCGCACCCTGCCCGTGTCCAGCATCCGTGCCGCGACCGTGGTCCCGACCTAGGCCCTCCGCCGTCCGGGGCCGGTAGACTGGTCAGCTATGTCTGATGGCCCCCTGATCGTCCAGAGCGACCGCACCGTGCTGCTCGAGGTCGCCCACGCCGACGCCGAGAGCGCCCGCCACGAGCTCGCGATCTTCGCCGAGCTGGAGCGTGCGCCCGAGCACATCCACACGTATCGGATCACGCGACTCGGTCTGTGGAACGCGCGCGCGGCCGGGCACACCGCCGAGGACATGCTGGAGACGCTCGACCGCTGGTCCCGCTTCCCCGTGCCGCCCTCCGTCGCCGTCGACCTGCGCGAGACGGTGAGCCGGTACGGGCGCCTGGTCATCGAGCGCGACGACGAGGGCGTGCTCATCCTGCGTTCGACCGACCCCGCCGTGCTGGCCCAGGTCGCGAACAACAAGCGCATCCAGCCGCTGCTCATCGGGCACCCCACGCCGGAGACCTTCGTAGTCGATGCCTGGGCACGCGGCCAGATCAAGCAGGAGCTGCTGAAGATCGGCTGGCCGGCCGAGGACCTCGCCGGCTACACCCCCGGCACGCCCCACGAGATCGAACTCGCCGAGGACGGGTGGGCCATCCGCCCCTATCAGCAGGACGCGGTCGACGCGTTCGCCAAGGACGGGTCCGGCGTCGTGGTCCTCCCCTGCGGTGCGGGGAAGACCATCGTCGGCGCCGGCGCCATGGCCGCCACGAAGACCACGACGCTCATCCTCGTGACGAACACCGTCTCCGCGCGGCAGTGGCGGGACGAGCTGCTCAAGCGCACCAGCCTCACCCCCGAGGAGATCGGCGAGTATTCCGGTCAGGCGAAGGAGGTCAAGCCCGTCACGATCGCGACGTACCAGATCCTCACGGCCAAGCGGAAAGGCGAGTACGCGCACCTCGCGCTCCTCGACGCCCTGGACTGGGGCCTCATCGTGTACGACGAGGTGCACCTGCTGCCCGCCCCGGTGTTCAAGCTCACCGCGGACCTCCAGGCCCGCCGCCGGATCGGTCTCACCGCGACGCTGGTCCGCGAGGACGGCCGCGAGGGGGACGTCTTCAGCCTCATCGGCCCGAAGCGCTTCGACGCCCCCTGGAAGCAGATCGAGGCGCAGGGGTTCATCTCCCCCGCCGCCTGCTTCGAGGTGCGCGTCGATCTGCCCCCGGCGGACCGCCTGGAGTACGCGGCGGCGACCGACGACGAGCGCTACCGGCTCGCGGCGTCCGCCCCGGCGAAGATCGACGCCGTGCGCGAGCTGATCGCCGCGCACGAGGGCGAGCAGATCCTCGTCATCGGCCAATACCTGGATCAGCTCGACGCGCTGTCCCAGGCGCTCGACGCGCCGCAGATCACCGGGTCCACGCCGGTCGAGGAGCGCGAGGAGCTGTACCGGGCGTTCCGGGAGGGCGACATCTCGCTGCTCGTGGTGTCCAAGGTCGCCAACTTCTCCATCGACCTCCCCGAGGCGTCCGTCGCCATCCAGGTGTCCGGCTCGTTCGGTTCGCGGCAGGAGGAGGCTCAGCGTCTCGGACGGCTGCTCCGGCCCAAGCAGTCCGGTCACACCGCGAGCTTCTACACGCTCGTAGCCCGCGACACGATCGATCAGGACTACGCGCAGAACCGGCAGCGGTTCCTCGCGGAGCAGGGCTACAGCTACACGATCATGGACGCCGAGGCGATCGCCGCCTGACGGCGGTGCGGGTGCTCAGCCGCGCAGCGTCGGCGGGAGCTGATGCGTCCCCGCGGCGCCGGCGGTGACCGCCGCGGTCCGATCGATCCCCCGTCGGCGGGCCCAGCGGTCGGCGACCACGGCGAAGACGAGCATCGCCAGCGCGGAACCCAGCAGGTCGACCGGCGTTCCCGAGGTGGCGTTGGCGTCGACCACGGCGACGGAGCCGAGCAGAAAGATCAGCAGGTTGTTCATGATGTGCAGGGAGATCGCCGCTTCCAGCCCGCCGGTGCGCCACGTGAGCCAGGCGGCGACGACGGCGAAGAGGCCCACGCTCGCCGCCCCCCAGACGTCGTAGCCGTGCCCCAGGACGAACAGCGGCACCGGCAGCAGGATCGCGAAGGCGGGGTGCCGGAGCCAGCTCCCGACGAGTTGCATGAGGTAGCCGCGGAAAACGTACTCCTCCGCGGCGGCCTGGAACGGGATCAGCACGAGCAGGAGCACCACCATGAGCAGCAGCCCCGGGTGGGAGAAGTCCGGCGTCACCGCGTCGCCCGCCGTGGCCGACCAGCCGAGCACCACGGCGAAGTAGACCACGAACACCGCGAGCGCCAGGAGGAAGGTCCGGCCGAGCCACCCCATCCGCAGCCGCCCGGAGACCGAGGACAGCAGACCGACGCCCCGGCCCTGGACCACCCGCGAGGCCAGCAGCAGAGCGGGGATCATGAGGATGAGCGGCAGCACGAGCGCGACGAGGAGCCACGGGCGATCGAGCTGGAAGAAGGCGGTGGTCCGGAACAGCATCTGCAGCTCGGCTCCCCAGCCGGGGTTGACCGCCGAGATCATCACGAGCGGCACGATCACGACCACGAGGATCGCCAGATAGAAGGCGATGCCGAGGAGCCCGGTGAGCAGCGGCTTCCACCACCGCGGGCGCGGGCGGAGGAGCGCCAGACGGTGATACTCGAGTCCGCCCTCCGGCACCTCCGACGGCGGCGCGGACGGGGAGGCGGGGGCGGCGGTGGCGTCCGCGATCGAACTCATGACTCGATCCTCCCCTGGCCACCTCTGCGGCGCATCCACCTGCCGACGGATCCGCCGACTCCACGCCGTTCCGCAGGATAATCAGCCCGCGCATGGCCGGAGTCACCATAATGGGGTCATGACTGCTGCGCGCATCCTGGTCGTCGACGACGAGCCCAACATCCGCGACCTGCTCTCCACGGGTCTCAGCTTCGCCGGGTTCCAGGTGAAGACGGTGGCCAACGGCGCCGCCACGATCTCCGCCGTCCTCGAAGAGGAGCCGGACCTCATCATCCTCGACGTCATGCTCCCCGACATGAACGGGTTCAGCGTGACCAAGCGCCTCCGCGGCGCCGGGTTCACGGCCCCCATCCTCTTCCTCACCGCCAAGGACGGCACCGAGGACAAGATCGAGGGCCTCAACGCCGGCGGCGACGACTACGTGACCAAGCCGTTCAGCCTGGACGAGATCGTCGCACGGGCCCAGGCCATCCTCCGCCGGACGATGCAGGCCGACGAGGAATCGATCATCCGGGCGGGCGAGCTCTCGATGGACCAGGACACGCACGATGTGCACGTCGGCAAGGAGCCGATCGACCTGAGCCCCACCGAGTTCAAGCTGCTCCGGTACCTCATGCTGAACCCGAACCGGGTGCTGTCGAAGGCGCAGATCCTCGACCACGTCTGGGAGTACGACTTCAACGGCGACGCCGGGATCGTCGAGAGCTACATCTCGTACCTTCGTCGCAAGATCGACCCGCACACCGAGGAGTCGCTGATCCAGACAAAGCGCGGCTTCGGGTACATGCTCAAGGTGGGCAAGACGGTCTGAGACCGCCGAGCCCGCACCCGCCGTCCATCGACGGCACCGCCGTCGCAGCAGGGAGGACCGCATGGCGCACAAGCCGGATGCGGTCACCGCGTGGTGGCGGCGGATCAGCCTTCGCGCCAAGGTCACCGGCGTCACCGTGGCCGTCCTGGCCCTCGGCCTGCTCGTCGCGGGGATCGGCACCGTCCCGCTGCTGCGCAACGCCCTCGTGGAGAACATCAACGCGCAGCTCCCCGCACTGGTGACCAGCGACCTCGTCAACCGCTACTTCGACACGACGACGATCGACGGCGTCACCACGTACACGCCGAGAGACGAGAAGCCGCGGGACTTCTCGTTCGCGGTCTACGACGCGGAGGGCGTCCTCCGCGCGACCGCGCCCAGCGCGTCCGGACGGGCTCCGGTCTTCCCCGCCGAGTATTCGCTGTCCGACGCCCAGGCCAATGAGGAGAAGGTTCTCGCACTCGAAGATGCGAACGGTGGCGTCTACCACGCCGCCGCCGCGGTCGTGCAGCAGGAGGGCGACCCGCTCAGCATTCAGATGGTGGCGCTCCCCCTCGCCGAAGCCGATCGCATCATCAGCCAGTACTTCGGCATCTACATCACCATCGCGCTCATCACGATCTTCGTCGCGGCCCTGCTCACCCGCGGCCTCGTGACCCTGACCTTCCGTCGGCTCGGGCAAGTGGAACAGACCGCCATGTCGATCGCCGCCGGCGACTTCCGGCAGCGGCTCACCGACCTCGAGCCGACCACGGAGGTCGGCCGCCTGAACGCCGCCATCAACACGATGCTCGACCGGGTCGACCGCTCCCTGGCGCAGCGCGACCGGACCGTGCAGCACATGCGCCGGTTCATCGGCGACGCCAGTCACGAGCTGCGGACACCGCTCGTCAGCGTCCGCGGGTACGCCGAGCTGTACCGCATGGGGGCGATCAAGGGCGAGGAGGACACCGCCCGGGCGATGGAGCGCATCGAGAAAGAGGCGATCCGGATGGGCGTCCTCGTCGAGGACCTCCTCGCGCTCGCCCGCCTCGACGAAGAGCGCGAGCCGCAGATCGTCCCTCTCGACCTCCGCCCCATCGCCCGCGACGCCGCCCTCGACGTGCGCGCCGCCGCCCCCGGCCGGGTGATCTCCGTGATCGACCGCACGCTGGAGAACGTTCCGACCGCCCCCGTCCGGATGCCCGTCGTGCCGATCGCCCCGGAGCCCGCGCCGAAGACCCGCCCTCGCGCCACGCTGTCGCGCCTGCGACGTCGCCCGCGCACGCCGGAGCAGCCCCCCGCCATCGACTTCACCGAGGTGGCGGACATCCCGGTCCGGACGCCGCCGATCGTGCTCGGCGAGGAGAACAAGGTCCGCCAGGTGGTCACGAACCTCCTGGGCAACGCACGCCGCTTCTCGCCCGAAGACAGCCCGATCGAGATCGTGGTGGACTCCGACCGCGTCGCGGGAACCGCGAGCATCTCGATCGTCGACCACGGCGAGGGCGTTCCCCCGCAGATCCGCGAGCAGATCTTCGAGCGGTTCTGGCGTGCCGATACGTCCCGCGCACGCGAGACCGGCGGTTCCGGACTCGGCCTCGCCATCGTCGCCTCCATCCTCAAGGCTCTCCACGGCGACATCGCGGTGTCCGAGAGCCCGGGCGGCGGAGCCACCTTCACCGTGACGCTGCCGCTCGCTCCGGCTCGTTCGACGCCCGAGCATCTTCTCGAGGACACGCAGCCGATCGATCCGCTCGACCTGCCATAGCGAATCACCCCTCCTGCACGAGGCGGGGTCTCCTGGCCGTTCTCCTCCCTCCCGCGACGGGGGCGGGCTCCGGCCGTCGCACGACGCCGCCCGGCGTAGCGTCGGTGCTTCCTCGAAGGGAGTTCCCATGACCGTCTTCACCGTCGACACCGACGCCGTTCACGCGGCGGAATCCGCAACCCGCGCGACCATCGAGCGCCTGCGCTCCGAATCCGCCACGCTCATGTCGCAGCTCAGACAGCTGCAGACCGTGTGGGTGGGCGCGGCGTCCACCGCGTTCCAGGGATGCGCCGAGCAGTGGCAGGGCGCACAGCAGCACGTCGAGCTCGTCCTGGACGGCATCGGCACCTCCCTCGGCGCCGTGGCCACCCAATACGCCGAAGCCGACCAGTACTCGGCGAGCCTGTTCCGCTGACGGCACGCAGAAAGCCCCCGGCCGGAGCCGGGGGCTTTCTGTGGTGAGACGGTGTCTCTGATCCTGTCGAAGGGTCAGAAGTCCATGCCGCCCGTGGGGTCGCCCGCGGGAGCAGCAGCCTTCTCCGGCTTGTCGGCGACGACGGCCTCCGTCGTCAGGAACAGGCCGGCGATCGACGCGGCGTTCTGCAGCGCGGAGCGCGTGACCTTCGCCGGGTCGATGATGCCCTGTGCGAACATGTCGCCGTACTCGCCGCTGGCGGCGTTCAGGCCCTGGCCCGCGGGGAGCTCGGAGACCTTGTTGGCGACGACGCCCGGCTCGAGACCGGCGTTCAGCGCGATCTGCTTCAGCGGAGCCTCGATCGCGACGCGCACGATGTTCGCACCGGTCGCCTCGTCGCCCTCGAGCGTGAGTGCGTCGAGCGCCTTCGTGCCGGACTGGATCAGCGCGACGCCACCACCGGGGACGATGCCCTCCTCGACGGCCGCCTTCGCGTTGCGGACGGCGTCCTCGATGCGGTGCTTGCGCTCCTTGAGCTCGACCTCGGTCGCAGCACCCGCCTTGATGACGGCGACGCCACCGGCGAGCTTCGCCAGGCGCTCCTGCAGCTTCTCACGGTCGTAGTCGCTGTCGGTGTTCTCGATCTCGCGACGGATCTGCGTGACGCGACCCTCGATCTGGTCGGCCTCGCCGGCACCCTCGACGATCGTGGTCTCGTCCTTGGTGACGATGACCTTGCGCGCACGGCCGAGCAGGTCGAGCGTGGCGTTCTCGAGCTTGAGGCCCACCTCTTCGGTGATGACCTGGCCACCCGTGAGGATCGCGATGTCCTGCAGCTGCGCCTTGCGACGGTCGCCGAAGCCGGGGGCCTTGACGGCGACCGACTTGAAGATGCCCTTGAGCTTGTTCAGCACGAGCGTCGCGAGAGCCTCGCCCTCGACGTCCTCGGCGATGATGACGAGCTCCTTGCCGTCCTGGATCACCTTGTCGACGATGGGCAGGAGGTCCTTGATGTTGGAGACCTTCTGGTTCGCGATGAGGATGTACGGGTCCTCGAAGACAGCCTCCTGGCGCTCCGGGTCCGTGACGAAGTACGGGTTGAGGTAGCCCTTGTCGAAGCGCATGCCCTCGGTGAGCTCGAGCTCGGTGCCGAAGGTCTGCGACTCCTCGACGGTGACGACGCCCTCCTTGCCGACCTTGTCGATGGCCTCGGCGATCAGCTCTCCGATCGCGGGGTCAGCGGCCGAGATGGACGCGGTCGCGGCGATCTGCTCCTTGGAGTCGATCTCCTTCGCCGTGCTCAGCAGCTCCTCGGTGATCGCGGCGACGGCCTTCTCGATGCCGCGCTTGAGCGAGATGGGGTCGGCGCCGGCCGCGACGTTGCGCAGACCCTCGCGGACCAGGGCCTGGGCGAGCACCGTGGCGGTCGTCGTGCCGTCACCGGCGACGTCGTCGGTCTTCTTGGCGACCTCCTTGACGAGCTCCGCGCCGATCTTCTCGTACGGGTCGTCCAGCTCGATCTCCTTGGCGATGGAGACACCGTCGTTCGTGATCGTGGGGGCGCCCCACTTCTTCTCGAGCACGACGTTGCGACCACGCGGGCCGAGGGTCACCTTGACCGCGTCGGCGAGGATGTTGAGGCCACGCTCGAGGCCGCGGCGGGCCTCCTCATCGAAGGCGATGATCTTTGCCATGAGTTTTGTCGTCCCTCCTGGACGTAGACGGTGGGTTTAGCACTCAGAGTGAGAGAGTGCTAACGCCATTCTGGCACTCGACACCATCGAGTGCAAGCTGTGCCGTCCGACGGCGAGAAGGGCGTCAGGGCGCGGGAGTCTCGGGCACCGACGCGGCCCTGTCGACCCCGATCACGATGGTGAGCTGCTTCTGCCCGTCCTCGGTCTGGCCCGCGTAGTAGTCGCTCTGCTGCACCTCGGCGCCACCGATGACACCGGCGAGGCCCGTCGCCGCCTCTTCGTCCTCGGCGCTGACGTAGTAGACGGTCGTGGTCTGGAAGTCGTCGCTGGCGCTGTCGCTGGCGAGCACGGTCTCCGCTGCCCATCCGGCGTTGATGAGGGTGTCGCGCATCTGGTCGTCCAGCCCGTTGTCCGGCGTCGCATTCAGGATGAGCACCGAGTACGTCGGGTCGATCACGCCGGTCTGCTCCGGCGTGGGAGCGGCGGACGGCGCCGCCTCGGGGAAGAGCTCGATCCGCCCCATGACCGCCAGGGCACCGAAGATCCCGGCGATGACGAGCACGAGGGCGGCGACGAACGACCACAGCAGGACGACCCAGCCGTTCATGCCCGGAGCTTCGGCGCGGTGCGCTCCTACACGCCCGGTGGAACGGGGGACCTCGTCGAAACGGTCACGGGGGGGCTTGGACACCCCTCGATGCTAGCGGCAGGCGCCTGGCAATCCGTCCTGCGACGAGCCCGACGCCGCCGTGCGGTGCCCGCTCACCCGGTGAAGCCCGGGATCCGCGCCGATCTTCTCGCGCCACGGGCGTCGCGGAGCCGACGCAACCGCCGGACGAGCATCGGGTCGAAAGCGAGGGCCGCCTCGGAGTCGATCAGGCGGCCGAGCAGCTGGTAGTACCGGGCCGCGCTCATGCCCAGCCGAGCGCGGATGGCCTCCTCCTTCATACCGCCGTGGCGCGGCCAGGCGGCCTCCAGGGCGAGGATCGCGCGGTCGCGCTCCGTGAGGGGGTCTGCGGACATGCCCTCAGATTAGGTCGTCGATGCCTGATCCCCTGCGCGCCACTCCCATCGGGCGCCGAGCGGGTCGGCCGCGGCACGTACCCTTCCATCCAGCGCGACCACGAAACCGGGCCACGCGGCCGGGTCGACCGGTGGATCCCACACGTCGAGGATCGCCGGCGGGTCGATCGTGACCCAGCGCGCGGGAAGCGCCGCGATCCTCGCCACCAGCGCCTCCCGCTGCGCGCGCGGGATGTGCACGAGAACACCGGGCGTCGTGATCACCAGCGTGGCGTCCGCCGGAGCGGCTGCCGCCAGCTCCTGCAGCCGTCCGGCAGCGTCGCCCGCGATGAGCAGAGGCGGGTCGGCCGCCACGATGTCGAGAGCCGCCGTGATGCGTTGCTCCCTCCCGGCCTCACCCGGCCACACGAGTGCGCGCAGCCAGCGCCGATCCTCGTCGTCTGCGGCATCCAGAGGCGCGAGATCGATACCGGAGCGCCAGACCACCTCCGGCATCCGCAGCGGGGGGAGATCGCCGGTCACGACGCTCTCCAGCACCACCGTCGATGGGCCGTCGACGGGGTCGAGGGCGCGGCGGAGGAGTCCGTTCTCGTCGGTGAAGCGATACGAGTAACGGTCCGGGTAGAGGCACAGCCCGGCGGACGCCCCGATCTCCAGCAGGGCGATCGGCTCCCGGATCTCGGAGAGCGCCGGGAGCAGCGCCGCGGTGCGGAGGGGCTCGTTGGTCTGGAGCGCGCGCCTCGTGCACTCCTCGACCAGCCGGTCGGCGTGCGCGAGGACGAAGCGGCGCCACTCCCGATACGGACCGTGACCCGCGCCGATCAGGCGGGAGACGGCGAAGACGAGCGGTGGCTGGCGTCGGTTCGCGGGGAGGCGGCCGAGCAGATCGCCCAGCTCCTCATCCTCCGCGATCCCCGCAGCCCAGTCGGCGTACAGGGCGCTGCGTCCTGGCGCCTCCTCGGCCGCGAATCGGGCATAGCGCTCTCGCACGGCGTCGGTCATGCGTCCATTCTGACGCGAAGCGCCCCGAGGGCTCCGGACCAGGGAGAATGGAGGGGACTCAGGAGGACACGATGCCCTACAGCGTGAACAAGACCGAAGACGAGTGGCGCGAAGAGCTCGGCGAAGAGCAGTACGCCGTGCTGCGCCAGGCGGCGACCGAGCGCGCCTGGACCGGTGAGCTGCTCGACGAGGAGCGCGCCGGCCTCTACACCTGCGGCGCCTGCGGCGCCGAGCTGTTCAAGAGCGGCACCAAGTTCGACTCCGGCTGCGGATGGCCGAGCTTCTACGAATCGGTCCGCCCGGACGCGGTCGAGCTGCTCGAGGACGACAGCCTCGGCATGGTCCGCACCGAGGTCCGCTGCGCGTCCTGCGGCTCGCACCTCGGCCATGTCTTCCCCGACGGCTTCGGCACCCCCACCGGCGACCGCTACTGCATGAACTCGATCGCGCTGAACTTCACGCCCGACGAGTCGTGACCGCGCTCGACGCCGTCCGCGCCCGGCAGTCCTGGTCGAAGGTCGGGGACACCGCCCCCGGGCGCGAGGAGCTGGTGACGCTCGTCGGCGCCGCCGGTCGCGTCGCCGACCACTCGTCGCTGCGTCCCTGGCGTCTCATCGAGTTGCGCGGCGCAGACCGTGAGGCGCTCGGCGCCGCGATCGCCGAAGCGCAAGGGGACGCGGAGCCGTCGACGAAGCCGCTGCGGGCCCCGCTCCTCATCGCCGTGGTCGCGAGCTACCGCCCGAGCGAGAAGGTGCCGCGCTGGGAGCAGGAGGCGGTGGCCTCCGGTGTCGCCCATGTGCTGAGCCTGCTGCTCGACGAAGCGGGGTGGGGTGTCATCTGGCGTACCGGGCACTACACACGCTCGGAGCCGGTCGCGCGCATGCACGGCCTGGGGCCGGACGAGGAGCTGCTCGGCTGGCTCTACGTCGGCGCGAAGCCCGAGGGCAAGAGCCCGGGTCGTCGCAAGACCGTCGACGCCCGCGCCCTGCTGACCCGCCCGCCGAAGCTCACCGCGGAGGCCCGGGCGGCCGCGGAAGCGGCGGCGCAGGAAGCCGAGAAGAAGAAGGCCGAGAAGGCCGCGAAGAAGGCTCGCGAGAAGGCCGAGAAGAAAGCCCGCAAGAAGGCCGAGAAGGCGGCGAAGAGGAACGACGCCTAGAGGCGTCGACGGCGCCAGGGCACCGCGACGAGGACCGAGCCGACCGCGACGATGACCATCGCGATCACCTGCCACAACGCCGGCCCCGCCTGCGCCGGCCAGAGCAGGTCGATCACGACGGACGTCACGAGCTGCCCGAGGACCGAGCCGAGACCCATCAGCAGCACGCCGGTGTGCGCGACGATGAACGCGCCGAGCAGGATGTACCCCGCCCCGAGGAATCCGCCGATATAGAGCCACGGCTCGGTCGGCAGGGCCGCCGGCCACCCCCGCACAACGATGCTGGTGCCTGCGGCGAGCGCGAGCACCAGGGTGCCCGCGATGAAGCTCATGAGCGTGGCGGCGATCGGCGACTGCACGCGCTGGGCCAGCCGGCCGTTCGTCGCCGCCTGCCACGCGATCCCGACGCCGGCGGCGAAGGGCAGCAGCAGCATCCACAGCGGCGCGGTCGCCAGCACGTCACCGGAGAGGGAGATACCGACCGCGGCGAGCGCGAGTACGCCGCCCATCACCCGCCCGGGAGTCACCGCCACGACGCCGGCCGGGCCGAAGCCGATACGGTCGAGGACGAGGCCGTGCAGCGTCTGCCCCGCCACGACGCCGACCGTGAAGAGGGAGACGCCGAGGATTCCTGCGGTCAGCCCCTGGGTGGAGACCGTGAGCGCACCGCAGGCACCGCCGAGGAGCATCCAGAACGGGATGCTCCTCTCCCGGACCCCGTGAGCCAGCCGCATCGCGCCACGCCGGGCGGAGGGCAGGAACGAGATGACCACGGTGAGCGCTACGAGCCCGACGGCGAAGGACAGGAACCCGGCGACGATGCCGTTGTCGACGCGCACGCCGAGGACCCCGTTGATACGGGCCTGGATCGCGGTCATCACCCCGATCGCGACGGCTCCGCCGAGCGCCAGAGGAGCGGGGAGTCGGCGGGTGGGGGTCACCTGTCGACACTATCGGAGCAGGGCGCGCGGCCCCTCCTCCACCACGGCGTCCTCCTGCGGGACGACCACACCGCTGTCGGGAATCGTCCGACGGGAGGACGCGCCGCGGCCCGGCGATCCGTAGCGTGGAGACCATGATCACCGCAGAAGGCCTCACCAAGAGATTCGGGGACAAGACCGCCGTGGACGGCGTGTCCTTCACCGTGCAGCCCGGCAGCGTCACCGGCTTCCTCGGACCGAACGGCGCAGGGAAGTCGACGACCATGCGCATGATCGTCGGGCTGGACCGTCCGACGGCAGGGAAGGCGACCGTGTCCGGGCGCGAGTACCGCAAGCTCCGCGCACCGCTCACCGAGGTGGGCGTGCTCCTCGACGCGAAGGCCGTGCACACCGGACGGACCGCGCGGGACCACCTCCGCGCGATGGCCGCCACCCACGGCATCCCCACCTCACGGGTCGACGAGGTCATCGAGCTCGCCGGCATCGGCTCGGTCGCCCGCAAGCGCGCCGGGAAGTTCTCCCTCGGGATGGGGCAGCGTCTGGGGATCGCCTCCGCACTGCTCGGCGACCCGCACACCCTCATCCTCGACGAGCCGGTCAACGGCCTCGACCCGGAAGGCGTCCGCTGGGTGCGGCAGTTCGTCCGCCATGCCGCCTCCGAGGGCCGGACGGTGCTGCTGTCCAGCCACCTCATGAGCGAGATGGCACAGACGGCCGACCACGTCATCGTGATGGGGCGTGGCAAGGTCCTCGCCGACGCTCCGCTCGCCGAGCTCGTCCGCTCCTGGACGACGAACCGCGTGCGTGTGCGGACGCCTCGCCCGACCGACCTCGTGGCCGCCGTGGGCGGTCCCGACGTGGAGATCGTCAGTGCCGCTCCCGATCTGCTCGACATCGCCGGGCTCCCTGCGGCCCGCATCGGCGACCTCGCCGCGGAGCGCGGGATTCCGCTGCACGAACTCACCCCGACCACCGGATCCCTCGAAGAGGCCTACCTCGCCCTCACCGGCGAGGCCGTCGAGTACCGCACGAAGGAGCTCTCATGACCGCCGCCCCCGCCGTGACGACGCCGGCCGCCGCGCCGCCCGCGGTCGACTCGGGCCACCGCCTCACGTTCGCGCGCGCCGTGCGCGGTGAGGCGATCAAGCTCACCACCCTCCGCTCGACGTGGTGGTCCATCGCGATCGCCGCGGTGCTCACGATCGGCATCACCGTGCTCATCGCGCAGGCGATCGACGCCCCGGGCTTCGACCCGATCCAGGCCGTCGTCATGCCGATCCAGTTCACGATGCTGCTGGCCGGCATCATCGGTGCCATCTCGGTGACCGGGGAGTACTCCACCGGCATGATCCGCTCGACGCTGACGGCCGACCCGATCCGCGGGTCCGTGCTGCTGGCGAAGGCGCTCGTGCTCGCGGTCTTCCTGTTCGTGTCGTCGCTGGTCATCTTCGGCGCCGCCGCGGCGGCCGTCTCCGCCGTGGTCGCGGGACGCGAGCAGGGCATCGACTGGGCGGACCCCTCGGCCTCCGTCCTGCCGATCGTGGTCGCCTCGCTCTCCATGGCCGTCTTCGCCCTCATCGGCGTGGCGTTCGGTTTCATCCTGCGGTCGGGCGCCGGCGCCATCGCCGCGACCGTCGGGGTGCTGTTCGTCCTTCCGATCGTCGCGAGCTTCTTCTCGATGGCAGGAGAGGCGTGGGCGTGGGTGATCGACGCCTCGGCCTACCTGCCGGTCTCCGCCGCGCAGAACGCCATCCTCCCCGGTGACACCGCCACTCTGGAGGCTCCGGTCGCCTTCCTCACCCTGGGCTGCTGGGTGGTCGGCGGACTGCTGGCGGCCTGGGCCGTCCTGCGCACTCGCGACGCGTAGGCGGTCCGGTGCCGGCGAAGCGACGCGGACCGGACACGGTCCGGGAGGACGAGGGGCTACGGCTCCCTCGTCCTCCCGGCGTGTTCCGGCGCTTCTGGGCACGCCATCCCGTGCTCGCGGACGTCCTGCTCACGCTGCTCTGCATCGTCCTCACGATCACCCCCGCCGCGCGGATCGACGAGACCGACCTCGGGCCTGTCGCCGTCGTGCTCGCCGCCCTGCTGCCCGTGTGCGTGGTCGCCGCGTGCGCAACCCTGCTCTGCCGCCGGCGGAGGCCCTGGCTCCCCGCGGTCGCGGCGATCCTGCTCGAAGCTTTCCTGCTGTTCACCGCCCTCCCGGGTAGCAGCCCGCTGCTGCTGTTCGCCGGATACTCCCTCGCCGTCTACCGTTCCGTGCGCGCCGCGTGGATCGCCTTCGGCGTGAGTGTCGCGACGACCGCCTCGGGGGCCGGACTCCTCCTCTGGGCCGGGGTCTTCACCCTGCAGGACGCAGTGAACGCTCTCCTCGGGACGGTCGTGCTCGGGCTCATCGGCACCCTGATCGGCGCGAACGTGGGCAACCGCAAACGCTACCTGGACGCCGTCATCGACCGCTCCCGGCAGTTGCTCGTGGAGCGCGACCAGCAGGCGCAGCTCGCCGCCGCCGCGGAGCGGGCGCGGATCGCCAGGGAGATGCACGATATCGTGTCGCACTCCCTCACGGTGGTCGTGGCACTGTCCGAGGGGGCCGCCGCCACCGCAGACCGCGTGCAGGCCCGCGCGGCCGCCACCTCCGCTGCCGACACCGCCCGCAGCGCGCTCACCCAGATGCGCGCCATGCTCGGCGTGCTGCGGGACGACGACGCCCCACTTCCCCTGACACCGGTTTCCCCCGCTCCCCCGTCCGAGACCGTGGCGGCCGCGCAGCAGACGGGGTATCCGGTCACCCTCGCGACGACCGGTCAGCCCGAGGTGTCGGCCGACGTCGCGCACGCCCTGGGCCGGATCGTGCAGGAGGGACTGACGAACGCGATGCGGCATGCCCCGGCCGCGACGATCGCGTCGGTGCGGCTGGCATACGCACCCGATACCGTGATCGTCGAGATCGTCAACGACGGCGTCGCCGGGTCGCCCGGTGAAGGAGGCTTCGGCGTCCGAGGCCTCATGGAGCGCGCCGCCCATGTTCGCGGCACACTGGAATCGCGGCCGGACGGCGCGGGCCGATGGATCCTGCGAGCCGTGCTGCCGTCCACGCCCGAAGCTCCGGCCGCGGTGCCGGACGGAGAGGAGAGAACATGACGTCGCCGATCCGCGTGCTTCTGGTCGATGACCAGGAGCTGATCCGGCTGGGCTTCCGCATGGTCCTGGAAGCGGAGCCTGACATCGTCGTCATCGGCGAGGCGGCGGACGGGAAAGCAGCCATCGCGCAGAGCGCCGCCCTCGCCCCCGACCTCGTGCTCATGGACATCCGGATGCCGGAGCTCGACGGGATCGCCGCGACGACGGCCATCGTCCGCGCGCACCCCGAGACCCGGGTGCTCGTCCTCACGACATTCGACCTCGACGAATACGCGTTCGGGGCGATCCGCGCCGGTGCGAGCGGTTTCCTCCTGAAGGACGCCCAGCGCCACGAGATGCTCTCCGCCCTCCGCGCCGTGCACCGCGGCGACGCGGCCCTGGCTCCGCGGGTGACCCGCATGCTGCTGGAACACGTCGGGCCGCAGTTCGGAGGCGCCACCGGCGTCGTCGACGAGATCGAAGACGCCGGATACCGTTCCCTGACCGAGCGCGAGCAGGAGGTCTTCGTCGCGATCGGACGGGGACTCACCAACGCCGAGATCGCCGCATCCCTCTACGTCGGCGAATCCACGGTCAAGACGCACGTGGGTCGCATCCTGGCCAAGCTCGGGGCGCGAGACCGGATCCATGCCGTGATCCTCGCGCACCGGCTCGGTCTCGTCGGCCGGTGAGGGCGGGTCAGCCCTGCGGCGGCGTCCAGGCGGAGACGCGGTTCAGGCGCTCGACCTCCGCGGACGACAACTCGAGCCGCGCTCCGGCGAGCAGATCCGGCACCTGCTCCACCGTCCGGGCGCTCGCGATGGGCGCGACCACGGTCGGCTGCGCGCGCAGCCAGGCCAGAGCCGTCGCGGCGACCGAGGCGCCGTGCGCGCCGCCGATCTCCTCCAGCTCGTCGATGATCCGCAGTCCCGCGTCGGTCGCGTACTTCGCGGCGCCGGCGGCCCGCGGCGAGCCCGCCCCCCCGGCGTCCGTCGAGCGGTACTTCCCCGTCAGGAAGCCGCTGGCCAGCGCGTAGTACGGCACGAGGCTCAACCCGAACTCCTCGGCGACGGGGATGATGGTGTCCTCGACGTCGTTGCGGTGCACGAGGTTGTAGTGCGGCTGGATGGCGACGGGACGCGCGACGCCGAGGCGGTCCGCGATGTCGATCCACTCGCGGATGCGGTCGGCCGTGTAGTTCGACACCGCCACGTGGCGCACGAGACCGTCCGTGACGAGGGCGCCGAACGCCGCCACGGTCTCCTCCAGCGGCACGGACTCGTCGTCGAAGTGCGCGTAGTAGAGGTCGATCTCGTCCACGCCGAGGCGGGCAAGCGACGCCTCCGCCGCCCGGCGGACGTTGCCGGCCGAGAGACCGCGGAAGGCGGGGTGCTGGCTGACCTTGGTCGCCACGACCACGCCCTGGGGCTTCCGCGCCGCGAGCCACGTTCCGATGATCGTCTCGCTCTCGCCGCCCTCGTTGCCGGGAGCCCATGAGCTGTAGGAATCCGCCGTGTCGATGAAGTCACCGCCCCCGTCGAGGAAAGCGTCGAGGACGGCGAAGGAGGCGTCACGGTCGGCGGTCCAGCCGAACACGTTGCCGCCGAGGGCGAGGGGGAAGACGTCGAGGTCACTGGAGCCGATGCGGGTCATGTTCGGGACAACCACCGCGAGCGGCGCGAGAATTCCCGCGACGGAACGGAAAGATGCGCAGGTGGCCGGGGCGGGGTGCCGGCCACCTGCACCCCAGTAACATAACACCCTCCGACGTGACACGTGATATGCGGGGCGCGAGCCCGAGCCAACGACGGGCCTGCTCTGGAACCCCGAGGTGCCGCCGACGCCGCACTGCTTGCTGCTGGGGGTGTGCGATGAGCACCGGCCAGCTATCGGCCGCCCGCGTCCGCGCCGTGTCGCGCTTCGAAATCTCGGATGTCCCGGAGCGCGCGCCTCAACGTGAGCACGTGCGCGATCGCCAACACCACGCTCACCGCCCCGACGGCCACCCGCATCACGTCGAGGGCGCGTGCGTCCGTCAGAAGACCAGAGCTCAGCCACCAGACGGCGCTCACCGTCCAGAACACGGCGAGCACGATCGCCCATGTCTTCCGTCGCTGCAGTGCGAGCCGCTGCTGACTCAGCGACGGGCCGGACTCGTCCGCGGGTTCGCTCATGCGCAGAGCCTAGCGCTGGGCCCGAGGGGCGACGGCGAGTGGTGCGAGCGCGAGCTGGGCCCTGAGGGCGCACACGTGGGCAGCGCTCCTCGCCTGGATACGCAAAGGGCCCGCAATCCCCGTGTTTCCAAGGGATGCAGGCCTTCGCGTGTGGAGCCGACTACGGGACTCGAACCCGTAACCCCCGTATTACAAGTACGGTGCGCTACCAATTGCGCCAAGTCGGCGAACCGCGAAATTCCGCGGACCTTGCAGGGTGTTAGCGAGTTCGGTGGTACCCGATCCCGCACAAACCCCGCACATTTGCGCTGGGTAAGCGCTGGATCTGAGTCTATCCGAGCGCCGGATCGAGAGCGTCCGCTGCCCTCCGGCCGCCGACGGTCTTGCTCATGTAGGTGTTCATCGTGAGCGACGGGTTCGCGTGGCCGAGATACTCGGCGATGTCACGCGCAGAGAGGCCTGCCTGGTCGAGGGCTGTCGCCACCGTCTTCCGAAACGAGTGAAACGTGTAGTCGCCGAGCCCGAGACGCTCCCGGGCTGCCTGCCACTCCCCCGAGGTGTTCCGGCGATCGCGGCGCTTGCCGAGCACTGTGGGAAACAGCGGCAACCCGCTCAAGTTTGATCGGGTTCGCCGCTCGAGCATGTCGGCGACAGCCGCGGGCACGGTGATTCGTCGCTCACCCGCCGTCGTCTTTGACTTCCGGATCGTCACCACATTGCCGTCGACGTCGCCGACGTTCAGGTCGAGCGCCTCGCTGATTCGGACGCCTGTGCCGGCGATGAACGTCACGAGGTCGGAGAGCCCCGATTCGCTCGCGGCTTCGTCTGTGGCGAGCGTGCTGAGCAGAACAGGGAGCACGTCAAGAGGGACGGCGGTAGCACCCACGGCCTTCGCCTGGATCGGCGCGAGCTCGCGGACGGAATTCGCCTTCACCGCGTCCGAGCGCGCGGCGAGGCCCAGCATGCCGGACAACACCGCGCGGGCCTTCTTCGCCTCCCCGGGGCCGTTCTCCTTCGCGATCGCGTCGAGGTGCGCTGCAGCCGCTCAGGACTGGCTTCGGACACCGTGAGGTCACCGATGCGCGGGACGAGCACCTTCCGCACGCTGTGCCTGTACGTTTCGAGCGTCCGAGGCGCCCTATCGGCCTTCGAGAGCAGGAACCGCTCGCCGAGATCGCGGATCCGCGTCTCCCGCTTCACCTCGGTCGCGGTGCCGGCCTGGATCGTCGTCAGCGCCTGCTTGAGCGCCGCCTCGGCCTTCGCGCGGGACCGGGCGAACCGCTCGACCTGGCGCAGCTTCCCGTCATCGAATCGATACCGTGTACGCGCACGCCACTTGCCGACGCCGACCTGAACCGTCTGTTCCACTCAGACCGGTCACAGCGTGCCGGCTTCTATGCGATGCCACAGCCGAAGACGTTCACGCTCACCGAGTCAGGTGAATGGCAAGAGTGGATCGAGCTCGCGACGCGGATTCGGGCGGAGAACGGAAACGGCCATGCTCCTGACACAGTCACGATCGGCGGCGAGCTGTTCGCGACCCCTCTCACCCGCGGCGCGATCCTCGTGCAGCGGGTCCACCGCTTCGCCGACTACGAAGACACTGCCGCCGCGATCAAAGCCCGCGGGAAAGAACTCGCATCATCCCCCGGTCGCTGACACAGGAGACCCTCACCCGAGCAACCGGGTGAGGGCCTTCTACGGGTGTGATGCGCTAGAGGCCGAGCCCGTCCAGCATCTTGGCGATCTCTCGGTCCGTTGCTTCGTCAACCAGCCGCTCTTCTTCCTCGGGCGTCGCATGCTCGGGGATCTTCAGCTCGAACTCGCGGCTCATCGTTCGAGAGTCCCGTCGCTGATCGCCTGCGCATACTCCGGCAGGTCGCGACCGGGCCGGGCGCCCAACGCGATCAGGCGGCGTTCAAGCTCCCGCCGAACCTCACCCACTGGCCGCCCCCTGAACGCGTCGTCAACCTCCCGGAGGATGTTCTGCACCTTCGCGTTCGCGTCGGTCTGCACCCTCGCTGCGGCGTCCTGCAGCAGCTTCTCCATCGCCCGCTTCTGCGCGGGCGTCTGACTGAACCCAGACATAGCAACCCTGCTTCCTGCGAGGCCCTGTTCCCCGCCCGGTCAATGTCCCACCAACCACCGACATTCACGACGAATGCTCACGCCGCATCTCCACGCGGAGCGTGTCATCTTGTGCGATGTCCGTACCCTGTGCGCATAATTACCCATCAGAATCGATGGGGGTGAGTGCGGTGGCGACTCGGCAGAAGCGCAACTCGCAGAACGTGATCTCCGCACCGCGCGGAGCGGACAACAGCTGGCAGGAGAAGGCCGCCGTCGCTCGGCGGGCACGAGACGCAGCAAGCGTCGCCCGTGCGGGCAAGCCGTCCAGCTTCAGGGGCCAGGTTGGCCGGATCGCCTCGTGACCGACGGGGCGCCCCGTCAGCGGACGCATCTTTTCTCCGCTCAACACGCCGATCGTTACGACCGGCAGCAGCTGATCCGGCGTTATCAGGAGCTGACCCGCGCACGCCTGATCGTGATGGTGGACCAGGTGTTCCATCACTCAGTAACGCTCCTTGAGGAACTCCTGTCCGGGGCTAGTCCCGAGCAGGAGCTTCACCTGCTCTTATCCAGCCCTGGAGGGGATGGTGAGGTTGCAGTGCGTCTCGTGCGAGCCATGCAGGCTCGGTGCAGCCGCCTGACCATCATCATCCCGGATATGGCGAAGTCCGCCGCGACGATCATGGCCCTTGGGGCCCACGAGATCCTGATGACAGCTTCGAGCGACCTCGGCCCCGTCGACCCGCAGTTTCCCATCAACGGCCGCCTGGTAGGGGCGAAGGAGATCGAGCAGGCGGTCAAGGACGCTGAGGCGCGCGTTGCCGAGGCCCCCGATACGTTCCCTCTCTACTCGGGCCTACTCGCCGACGTGAACATGCTGATGGTGGAACAGGCGCGTTCCGCGATGGCTCGTAGTTACACGCTCATCGAAGAGGCCCTCTCCTGTTCCGGTCTCGACGAGGATTCGCGATCCCAGATTGCGGAGAAGCTCAAAGGGCCGCTTGTCGACGATGCCACGATGCACGGGGCGACAGTGGGCCCCGACGCGGCCCGCTCTCTCGGGCTGCCCGTCACCACGGTGGATCCGGAGTCCGAGTCGTGGCAACTCATCTGGGCTCTTTGGACTCGCTACTTCCACCTCGGAGCGTGGCCGGCAGGTAACCGCTCCGTGTACGAGGGAGAACTCGCATCGCAGACCTTCGGGCAGTGACCTCCCCAAACGGTTCGCAGAGCCTCGCGATAAACCCCGCATATACCCCGCACATTACGCGCGGTCGAGCGATACCCTCAGCAACCCAGTGAGTAGACGATCCTCGACTACGTCCACCTCGCGATACCCCGCGCAAACCCCTGAGATTCGCCCGATCTGAATTACAAGTACGGTGCGCTACCAATTGCGCCAAGTCGGCGGATGCCATCACAGCTTAGCGATGGCGGGGGCGTGTGACGGACTACTCGGCCGGCGCCGAGGTGGCGGTCGGGCTCGGCGTCGGGGTCGCCGACTCGTAGTACGCCTCGCTCGCGACGGACATGACGAACGTCGACAGCTCCTGCGGGTCGTCCAGCGCGCCGACGTACGCCTCGCCGTTCACGACGATCATCGGGGCGGCGGTGAGGACGAGGTCGTCGGAGCCGGGGAGCGGCCCCTCGAGTGCCCTGGTGGTCGCTTCCTTCGCCCAGCTGACATAGTCGCCGTCCTGGATGCAGGAGCGCACGGTCTTGACGTTGTCCACGCCGACGGCGCCCGCGAGGTTGGCGAGCTCCTCATCCGACATCCCGTCGCTGCCCACCTCGGGCTGGTCGTCGAGCAGATCGTGGTTGAACGCGTAGAACTGGTCCGGCGAGTGCGTCGCAACGCAGGCGGCCGCGGCGGCGGAGCGCAGCGAGTACTTCGTGCCGTTGGAGCTGGCGGTCAGCAGCGCGACCGGGTGGTAGCTGACGGTGGCGGCGCCGTCCTCGATCCACTGTGAGAGCAGACGGGCGTTGGCACGCTCGAACTTGCCCGCGTCCGGCGAGAGGTAGTCGACGTACACGTGCACCTCGACGGCGCCGGCCGCGGAGGGCTCGGGAGACGGCGTCTCCGTGGTGGCGGCCTCGCTGGGCTCGGGATCGGGCGTGGCCGAGGCCGAGCCGGCGATCGCGGCGGACGCGACGTCCGTCACCACGACACCATCGGCCTCCATGCCACTCGGGCTGAGCTGGGGCTTGGAGGTCTGCGAGGTCACGGCGAGCGTCACGGCGGTCCCGATCGCGCCGACCGCGATGATCGCGACCGCGCCGATGATGATCCGTCGCATGAGACGCGCCCGCGACTGCTGGGCGTGCACCTTCTGTGCCTTCTCCCGCACGGCCTCGCGCGAATTGCGAGGGGCGGGGACGTTCGGCGTTTCGTCGCTCGACATCGTTCCTCTTGAGTCTCAGGGGGTCCGGGTTGGCCCCGATCGCCGTCGGGCGGCGATCGCCGCTGCGCACGGCCGGGTTCGATGCTAACGAGTGAGGCTGAGAAATACCCAGGTGCGGCCGTTCGTGCCATACTGATCCCGACCCGATGGAGGGTCACGGCGGGTCGCTCCGCCGCTTCATTCACTACGGATCGTCCGGCACGTACCTGCCGGTGAAGGAGAAACACGATGGCATCTGTGACTTTCGACGAGGCCACCCGCCTGTACCCCGGCGGCACTCGTCCGGCTGTCGACAAGCTCAACCTCGAGGTGGGAGACGGCGAGTTCCTCGTCCTGGTCGGTCCCTCCGGTTGCGGTAAGTCCACCTCCCTCCGCATGCTCGCCGGCCTCGAAGAGGTCAACTCCGGCCGCATCCTCATCGGCGACCGCGACGTCACCGACGTGCCGCCGAAGGACCGCGACATCGCGATGGTGTTCCAGAACTACGCGCTGTACCCGCACATGACCGTCGCCGAGAACATGGGCTTCGCGCTCAAGATCGCCGGTGTCGGCAAGGAGGAGCGCGCCGCCCGCGTCCTCGAGGCCGCGAAGCTCCTCGACCTGGAGCAGTACCTCACCCGTAAGCCGAAGGCGCTCTCCGGTGGTCAGCGGCAGCGTGTCGCCATGGGTCGCGCGATCGTCCGTCAGCCCCAGGTGTTCCTCATGGACGAGCCGCTGTCGAACCTCGACGCCAAGCTCCGCGTCCAGACCCGTACGCAGATCGCGTCGCTGCAGCGCCGCCTCGGCGTCACCACGGTCTACGTCACGCACGACCAGACCGAGGCGCTCACCATGGGCGACCGCATCGCCGTGCTGAAGGACGGCCTGCTCCAGCAGGTCGGCTCGCCGCGCGATCTGTATGAGAAGCCGGAGAACGTCTTCGTCGCCGGCTTCATCGGCTCGCCGGCCATGAACCTGTTCTCGGCCGACCTGGCCGACGGTGGCGTGCGCTTCGGCACCGAGGTCGTCCCGCTCGACCGCGACACCGTTGGCCGCGCCAACGGCTCGCAGGTCACCGTGGGCGTCCGTCCCGAGGACATCACCGTCGGCCCGGCCGACGGCCAGGGCCTCTCGGTCGTCGTCGACCTCGTCGAGGAGCTCGGCGCCGACGGCTACCTCTACGGCCACACGGAGATCAACGGCAAGCGCACCGACCTCGTCGCCCGCGTCGACGGCCGCAACCACCCGAACGCCGGTGAGACCGTCACCCTCGCCGCGAACCCGGGTCACGTGCACGCGTTCGACCTCGAGACCGGCGACCGCCTGAACGACAAGCCGGTCGTCTCGGCCTGATCGGACACCTCCACCGCGGCGCGGGCTGACTTCGGTCGCCCGCGCCGCGTCTTTTCCCCCGGCACCTCAGGAGCCCCCATGCAGGAATCCCTCCGGATCACCGCCAAGACGGTCGACCCCGGGCTGCTCGCCCTGCCCTGGTCGACGCCCCTGGAGAAGTGGCCGTCCGAGCACATCGTCTCCCTCCCCAAGGGCCTCTCGCGCCACCTCGTCCGCTTCGCGGACCTCTCGGGTCGCGTGGTGGCCGTCAAGGAGACGACGACGGAGATGGCACGGCGGGAGTACGAGATGCTCGGCAACCTCGCGCGCCTCGACGTGCCGTGCGTGGAGCGGGTCGCGGTGATCGCCGGGCGGACGGATTCGTCGGGTGACCCGTTGCCCGCGGCTCTGGTCACCTCACACCTGCGCTTCTCGATGCCGTATCGGGCGCTCTTCACCCGGGTGCTCCGCCCGGACACGGCCACCCGTCTCGTCGACGCCCTGGCCCTCCTGCTCGTCCGCCTGCACAACGTCGGCTTCTACTGGGGCGACGTCTCGCTCTCCAACACCCTGTTCCGTCGGGATGCCGGAGCGTTCGCGGCGTACCTCGTCGACGCGGAGACCGGCGAGCTGCACGAGGAAGGGCTGACGGACGGCCAGCGCGCCTACGATCTCGACCTCGCTCGGACGAACATCGCCGGCGAGATCATGGACCTCGCCGCGGGCGGGCGTCTGGAGCACGGCGTCGACGCCGTCGCCATCGCGGACGGCATCGTGTCCTCCTACCGCTCGCTGTGGGCCGAGCTCACCGCGCAGGAGTCCTTCTCCGCGGCAGAGACCTGGCGCATCACGGAACGCGTCGAGCGTCTGAACGCCCTGGGCTTCGACATCGACGAGATGTCGATGTCGACGACCGCGGACGGCACCGTGGTGGAGATCCAGCCCAAGGTCGTCGACGCGGGGCATCACCAGCGGCGGCTCATCCGCCTCACCGGCCTCGACGTCGAGGAGAACCAGGCCCGGCGACTCCTCAACGACCTCGACGAGTTCCGCGCCCGCTCCACCAAGCAGTGGGCGGACGAGGAGATGTACGCGCACGAGTGGCTCACGCGCGTCTTCGAGCCGGTCGTCCGTGCGATCCCTTACGACCTGCGCGCCAAGCTCGAGCCGGCGGAGGTGTTCCACCAGGTGCTGGAGCACCGCTGGTACCTGTCCCAGGCACAGGGGCGCTCGGTCGCCCTCGCAGAGGTGCTGACGAGCTACATCAACGACGTGCTCCGCCACCGCCGCGACGAAGCCACCATCATGGGACCGCCGACGGAGACGATGGGCCTCCCCGTCGTCACCGGCACGCTGTCGCTCGGCGACGACGACGAGGTGGACTGGCGCGACCTCGTCTGACTCCCGACGGCGTCAGTAGCCGACGGTGAACCGCTGCCGGTGGTGATTGCCCTGCTCGATCTCGTCGACGATCGCGACGGCGAAGTCCGCCCCCGAGATGTAGGACTTGCCGTCCTCGTCGCGGACGAGCACGTCGCCGCCGTCCCGATAGCGTCCGGTGCGCTCCCCCTCGGCCCACGGCCCGAAGACCTCGGCCGGGTGCACGAAGAACCAGTCCAGGCTCTCCGGCGTGTGCTCCAGGAGGGCGAGCGAGTCGATGCCGACCTGCGCCTCGTGCTTGTACTCCTCGGGGAAATCCTGGTCGAACAGCCGCGGGCCGCCGGGCGCCACGAGGCTGCCGCCCGCACCGCCCACGACGCCCAGCCGGGTCTCGGTGCCGTCGAGCAGTCCGACCACGTTCGTCAGCGCCTCGAGGACGCGATCCTCCATGTCGCCGCGCGGGGAGAGCGCGGAGACCACGGCGTCGGCTCCCGTGAACGCCTCGGTCAGCGATGCGGGGTCGAGCGCGGACCCCTGCACGTAGGCCGCACCCGCGACCGGATCCGCGGGGGTCGAGCGCGAGATGGCGACGACCGCATGATCGCGGCTCACCGCCTCCGCGACGATGTGGCGTCCGGCGTAGCCGGTTCCTCCCAGGACGATGATGCGGGCCATGCGTGTTCCTCTCGGTCAGTCCGCGGCGCGGACGGTCGCGACCTGGTACAGCGCGACCGAGGCCGCGATGCCGGCGTTCAGCGACTCGGTCGCCGCGGAGATGGGGATGGAGACGATCTGGTCGCAGGTCTCGGTCACGAGGCGGGACAGGCCCTTGCCCTCCGAGCCCACGACGATGACGACGGGGCGATCGGCCAGCTCCAGCGCCGGCAGCGAGACGTCGCCGTCGCCGTCGAGCCCGAGCACGAACACGCCCTGCTTCTTGAACTCCTTGAGCTGCGTGGTGAGGTTGGAGGCGAGGGCGACCGGGATCCGCGCCGCCGCGCCCGCACTCGTCTTCCACGCGGCGGAGTTCACGCCCGCGGAACGACGCTGCGGCAGGATGATCCCGTGACCGCCGAACGCCGCGGTCGACCGGATGATCGCGCCGAGGTTGCGGGGGTCGGTGATGCCGTCGAGAGCGACGAACAGCGGCGTCTCGCCGCGGTCGATGACCTCTTCCAGCAGGTCCTGCGGGTGGGCGTACTCGTACGGCGGCACCTTGAGGGCCACGCCCTGGTGCACGCCGTCGAAGCCGGCCATCCGGTCGAGCTCCTGACGCGTGACCTCGAGCACCGGGATGTCGCGGTGGGTCGCGATCGACAGCATCTCCTTGACGCGGTCGTCCATCTCCACGCGCTGCGCGACATACATCGCGGTCGCCGGGATCTTCGCCCGCAGCGCCTCGAGCACCGAGTTGCGCCCGGTGACCGTCTCGGTGTCGTTCGTGTTGTCCTTCGAACGGGCCGTGCGGTTCGGGTTGCCGCCGGAGGCCGGACGTCCACCCGGCTTCCCCTTGCCCCCGGCCGCCGCGTAGCGCTCGGCCGCGGCCTTGCGCTTGCCGGCGGGGTGCCATGCGCGGTCCTCCGCCTTCGGCGTGGGGCCACGCCCCTCGAGCGCCTTGCGCCCGAGCCCGCCGGTGCCCTTCGTGGGGCCCTTCTTGTTTCCCTTGCTCGCGCCGGGGCGCCCTGGCTTAGCCATCGATACTCCAATGAGTTCCGGCCGGAGTGTCCTCCAGCGTGATTCCTGCGGCGGCGATCGCGTCACGGATGCGATCGGCCGCCGCCCAGTCCTTGTTCGCACGCGCGGCTGCGCGCTGCGCAATCATCTCCTGCACCAGCGCATCAAGCGCCGCTGCCTGCCCGCCCCCGGCCGTTCCAGCTTCCGTGCTCGGGTCCAGACCGAGGATCCCGGTCATGGCGAGCACCGCCCGCGCCGCGTCCAGCGCTGCTGACGTGTCGCCCGCGTCCAGTGCCGAGTTCCCGGCCCGCACGCTCTCGTGCACGACAGCCAGCGCCTGCGGCACGCCGAGGTCGTCGTCCATCGCCTCGACGAAGGCGGCGGGGAGGATCTGCGCGTCGTCCGCGCCGATCCGCGCGCCTTTCATGCGGAACGCCCGCTCCAGGAAGGAGCGGATGCGGCCGAGAGCCGCTTCCGCCTCCGCCCAGGACGACTCTGACAGGTCGAGGCTCGACCGGTAGTGCGCGGCGGCGAGGGCATAGCGCACGACGAGCGGGTCCCGCGCATCGAGCACGTCCCGCGCCAGCGTGAAGTTGCCGAGGGACTTCGACATCTTCTGCCCGTCGACCGTCACGAGGCCGTTGTGCACCCAGTAGCGCGCGAAGCCGTCACCCGCCGCGGTCGACTGCGCGAGCTCGTTTTCGTGGTGCGGGAACCGCAGATCCAGTCCCCCGCCGTGGATGTCGAACTCCGCGCCCAGGTACCGCTTCGCCATGGCCGAGCACTCGATGTGCCAGCCCGGACGTCCGGCTCCCCACGGCGAGGTCCAGGTCGCGTCGGCGGGCTCGTCGGCCTTCGCCCCCTTCCAGAGGGCGAAGTCCTGCGGGTTGCGCTTGCCGCGCGGGTCGGCGTCCTGCGCCGCCTCCATCGCGTCCACGGACTGATGGGTGAGATCGCCGTAGGACGACCAGGAGCGCACGTCGAAGTACACGTCCCCGGAACCGTCGGGGGCGGGGTACGCGTGACCGCGGTCGATGAGCAGCGCGATGAGCTCCTGCATCTGCGGGACGGAGGCCGTCGCCCGCGGCTCGTACGTCGGCGGCAGGATGCCGATGCCGGCGTAGGCCGCTGCGAACTCCTGCTCCATGCGATAGGCGAGCGCCCACCACGGCTCGGACGGCGTAGCGTTCGCGAGCACCTTGTCGTCGATGTCGGTGACGTTGCGCACGAAGGTGACCCGTCCGTACCGGTGAGTCAGCCAGCGGCGCAGGATGTCGAAGCTGAGGGCCGCCCGAACGTGACCGATATGGGGTCCGGACTGCACCGTGGGTCCGCACACGTACATCGTGATGTTCTCGGGATCGAGAGGCACGAAGTCGCGCAGCAGCTGTGCGCGGGTGTCGTAGAGGCGGAGAGTCACCGCTCAAGCCTACTCGGCGGGCGCTGGGAGACCCCGCTCCGGTCGCGGGATGACGAGGGCGACGGCCGTGACCGCGATCCCTTCGCCGCGTCCGGGGAACCCCAACCCGTCCGTCGTCGTGGCCGCCACCGACACCGCCGCGCCCCCGAGCGCCGCCGACAGCGCCGCCTCGGCCTCCGCGCGGCGCCCGCTGAACCGCGGACGATTGCCCTGGAACTGGACGGACACATTGCCGATCGCGAAGCCCGCTTCGGCCAGCATCTCCGCGGTGCGGGAGAGGAAGACGTCGGCGTGCGCGCCCGCGTACTCGGGATGGGCCGTGCCGAAGTGCTGCCCGATGTCACCGAGCCCGGCGGCTCCCAGCAGCGCGTCGACGATGGCGTGCGCGACGGCGTCGCCGTCGGAGTGTCCGGAGAGCGCGGCCTCCCCCGGCCACTCGAGGCCGGCCAGCCACAGCGATCCGTCGCCGCCGAAGGCGTGCACGTCCGTGCCGACACCGACCCGGGGGGCGCCCGTGACCGCCGCCGAGATCGACGACGGGGAGGGCGCCGGTGCTGCCGCGAGGAGCAGGCGAGCACGTTCCAGGTCGGCGGGCGTGGTGATCTTGAACGACCGCTCCGACCCCGGCACGAGCCGCACCGGATGGCCTGCGGCCGCGAAGAGCGCCGCGTCGTCGGTGTACTCCGCCCCATCCGCGCGGGCGATCTCGTAGGCCGCCTCCAGCAACGTGCGCGGGAACCCCTGGGGCGTCTGCGCCGCCGCGAGCTCCGACCGATCCACGGCACCGGCCACGAGACCGTCCTCGACGCGCTTGAGGGTGTCGACCACGGGCAGGCTCGGCACGGCGCCGGCCTCACCGACCACGGCCGCCGCCACGGCGTCGATCACCGCGGGCGGGGTCAGAGCGCGAGCCGCATCATGCACGAGGACCGTCGTCACATCCCCCCACAGCGCGGCGAGCCCGGCGGCGACGGATTCCTGCCGCGTCGCGCCTCCCGTGACCACACGGCCCAGGTCGACACGCTCCGCGGCGGCCGCCCGCAGTTCCGTCTCGGCGTCGCCCTCGTAGCCTGCCGGAGCCACGACCACGACCTGCATCGGCTCCGCCGCGAAGACGCCGTCGAGGGCGTGCCGGAGGATGGTGCGAGCGTCGATGCCGACGAACGCCTTGGGCGCCCCGGCCTCAAGACGGGTGCCGGAGCCGGCAGCGACGACGATGATCGCGGTACGCGGGACGGGGAGGATGCTCACAGCTTCACGTTACCCGCGGGAACGACGAAAGGCGGGTGCCGCAGCACCCGCCTTTCGTGAAGGACGTCTCAGGACGCGAGGACCTCGTCGAGCAGCGCGCCCGCCTTGTCCTCATCGATCTTCTCGGCCAGCGCCAGCTCGGAGATGAGGATCTGCCGGGCCTTGGCCAGCATCCGCTTCTCACCCGCGGACAGGCCGCGGTCCTGGTCACGGCGCCAGAGGTCGCGCACGACCTCGCTCACCTTGATGACATCACCGGACGCGAGCTTCTCCAGGTTCGCCTTGTAGCGGCGCGACCAGTTGGTGGGCTCCTCCGTGAACGGGGCGCGCAGCACCTCGAACACGTGGTCGAGGCCCTCCTTGCCGATCACGTCGCGGACGCCGACGAGGTCGACGTTCTCGGCCGGAACCTCGATGATGAGATCACCCTGCGTGACGTTGAGCTTCAGGTACTTCTTCGTCTCGCCCTTGATGATGCGCTCCTTGACCTCGATGATGGTCGCAGCGCCATGGTGCGGATAGACGACGGTCTCGCCAACCTCAAAAAGCATAAAAACATGTCCTTTCGGCAACCTCAAGGATACCACAGGGGATATGCGCTAAGGTTCGCGCTCCCCGGTCCCTGCGCCGGCGCGACTTACCCATAGAATGGGGACGGATATCCCGTCGGACCTCAGGAGGACCCGTGAAATCGCGCCTTGTCGCGTCTGCCGCCATCAGCGCCCTCGTTCTGCTCGGCGCGACCGGGTGCACGTTCATCACGCCGCAGTCGACGAAGATCGAGTACGCGGCCTCCGACGGCGTCAACGTCTCCGACCAGGACGGCCCCATCGCCGTGCGCAACGCCCTGATCATCGCCAACGAGGACGGCACGGCGGGCAACTTCGTCGGTGCCGTCGTCAACCCGACGCAGGATCGTGCGACCCTGACGGTGTCGCTGGAGGGCGGCGAACCCTTCAAGATCACGGTGCCCGCCGGCGGAACCATCAGCTTCGGCGCGGACGAGGAGCCCGTGGAGATCGTCGGCCTCGACACGATGCCCGGCGCGACGATCCCGATGCACTTCCAGTCCGGCGACTCCGCCGGCGTGACCACGGAGATCCCCGTGCTCGACGGCACGCTGCCGTACTACGCGGACCTCGCTCCCCAGGACTGAGTCCCCAGAGACGAGAAGAGGCCGGCACCCCGCGGGTGCCGGCCTCTTCTCGTCTGCGCTCAGCCTTCGAAGCGGTATCCCAGCCCGCGGACCGTCACGAGCATCACCGGCTCACTCGGGTTCTCCTCGATGCGGGAGCGGATGCGCTTGATGTGGACGTCGAGTGTCTTGGTGTCGCCGAAGTAGTCGCTCCCCCATACCCGATCGATGAGCTGGCCCCGCGTGAGCACCCGTCCGGAGTTGCGCATGAGGACCTCCAGGAGTTCGAACTCCTTCAGGGGCATGTTGATCTGCTCACCGGCGACCGACACCGTGTGCCGGTCGATGTCGAGCGAGACCCGCCCGCCTTCCAGCACCCGCTCGTCCAGTTCACCCTCGGCCTGCACCACGCGCCGCAGGACCGCCCGCATCCGCGCGAGCAGCTCCCGCGAGGAGTACGGCTTGGTGATGTAGTCGTCCGCTCCGAGTTCGAGCCCCACGACGATGTCGACCTCGGAGTCCTTGGCGGTCAGCATGATGATGGGCACGGCCGACGCGGAGCGGATCTGCCGGCACACCTCGGTCCCCGGCATGCCGGGCAGCATGAGGTCGAGCAGGACGATGTCGGCTCCGCGCTCCCGGAACGCCGTCAGCGCGCCGGGGCCGTCCTCGGCGATCTCCACCTCGTAGCCCTCCCGGCGCAGCAGGTACGCGAGGGGGTCGGCGAGGTCGGGCTCGTCTTCGACGAGAAGGATGCGGGTCATGCGGTCTCTCCGTTTCGGACGCGCGTCGCCCCGGTGACGGGAGCGGCCTTGCGCGTGCGCTTCTTCTTGCTCTTCTTGTCCTGCCCGGCGTTCGCGGGGGCGTCGATGCGGGGCAGCCGGATGGTGAACGTGGATCCGCGACCGGGGCGCGACCACAGTCGCACCTCTCCCCCGTGCCGCTGCGTGGCGTGCTTGACGATGGAGAGGCCGAGCCCCGTCCCGCCGGTGCGCCGGGAGCGGGCCTCGTCGGCGCGGTAGAACCGTTCGAAGATGCGCTCTCGATCGGCCTCCGCGATCCCGATGCCCTGATCGGACACGGCGATCTCCACGACGTCGTCGTCGGCCTTCACGCCGACGCCCACGCGAGAGCCGCGGGGCGAGTAGACGATGGCGTTCGCGATGAGGTTGCCGACGGCCTCGATGAGGATCTGCGCGTCACCGCGGACCCACACGCCGCGGTCCCCGCCACGCGCCAGCTCGACGCCCGCGGAGTCGGCCTGCACGACGTGGGCCTCGATCGAGGAGGCGATGACCTCGTCGATCGAGACCGGCGCGACCTCCGTCAGGCCGTCTTCCGCTTGCAGCCGGGACAGGCTCATGATGCGGCCGGTGAGCTGCCCGAGACGGCCCGCCTCCGCCGAGATCCGGGACGCGAAGGCCCGCACCTGCGCGGGGTCGTCGGCGGCGGACTCGATGGCCTCGGCGAGCAGACTCACCGCACCGACCGGCGTCTTGAGCTCGTGGCTCGTGTTGGCCACGAAGTCGCGGCGCATCTGGTCGAGACGCTCCTGCTCCGTCACATCGCGGATGATGAGGAGCACGAGGCGCGCGCCGATCGCGCTCGCCCTGGCCGACACGAGACGCGGGTCCAGACTGAGGCCGCCGCGGGTGATCCGCATCGAGGCGGTCGCCGTCTCCCCCGTCGAGCGCACGCCGCGCACGAGCTGTCGGAGCTCCGGATTGTCGAGCGTCGAACCGACCTCGATCCCGAACCGCGCCGCGGTCTTGGACGTGGCGAGGACGAGGCCCGAGACATCCACGACGCACGCGGCGTCGTCCATGCTGCGCAGCACATCGGTGATCCCGGCCGGGATCGCCATCGACGTCTCCTCCTCCGCCCGCGCCCGTGCCCGGTAGGCCCAGACGACGAGGAGCGAAAGGCCCACGCCGATCGCCAACCCGATGGCGAGGGAGGACAGCGCGAGCTGCGGCAGGGTCATGACTCCAGCGTAGAGCGCGTTCACCGTCGATCCGGCGGGTTTCCGCGCCATCACGGGGAGCGGAGACGTACTATTCACTCGCTGGGCACCGTTCGTTAACCTTCGGAGCAGACAATCGCTTCAGGCCTGCGCGCGCGCAGTCCTCCCCCATGCGGACGCCCCGCCGCCCCGCGCTGGACCGTCAGCCGGGATCCGAACGAAAGGTTGCGCCCACCATGCGCGAAGTCTTCCACCAGTCCCTCGAGGACCTGCAGTCCCGCCTCGTCGAGATCGCCGAGCTCGTCACCGTCTCCATCGACAAGGCCACCCGCGCCTTCGCCACGAGCGACGTCGCGCTGGCCGAGGAGGTCATCGCCGACGACGCCAAGATCGACGAGCTCGCTGTCGCGCTGGACGAGCAGGCCATCGAGATCCTCGCCCGGCAGCAGCCGGTCGCGCGCGACCTCCGCATCGTCGTCACCGCACTGCGCGTCAGCGCGTCCCTGGAGCGGATGGGCGACATGTCCGAGCACATCGCCCAGCTCGCACGACTGCGCTTCCCGGAGCGTGCGATCCCCAAGGGCCTCAAGGGCACGTTCGTGAAGATGGGCGAGCTGGACGTCGAGATCTCCCGCACGCTCACCGAGCTCCTCCGTACGCAGGACCTCAAGTTCGCGGACGCCATCCGCAACGCCGATGACGACGTCGACGAGCTGCACGCCAGCGTCTTCGAGAAGGTACTCAGCGACAACTGGAAGGGCGAGGCCGTCGCCACGGTCGACGCGACGCTCGCCAGCCGGTACCACGAGCGCTTCGCGGACCACGCGGTCGCCGTCGCCAAGAAGGTCGTCTACCTCGCGACGGGCGACTGGCACGTCGAAGAGGAGGACATCGCCCTCGCGGTCGAGCAGCAGGAGCAGCTCGGTCACGCCTGACCCGAAACCCCGTCTTATCGCCGAGACCCCCTGCTGCAGTCGCCTGCAGCAGGGGGTCTCGGCGTGAAACCGGGGTCTCGGTTACTTCTTGCCCTGGGCGGCCACGGCCGCGGCACCGGCGGCGGCGGCCTCCGGGTCGAGGTAGCGGCCGGGACCGGTCGGCGCGTTGTTCTCGTCGAGCTCGTACACGAGCGGGATGCCGGTCGGGATGTTGAGCCCGGCGATGTCGTCGTCGCTGATCCCCTCGAGGTGCTTGACGAGGCCGCGCAGCGAGTTGCCGTGCGCGGTCACGAGGACGGTCTTGCCGGCTTCCAGGTCGGGGACGATCTCCGCGTCCCAGTACGGCAGCAGACGGTCGATGACGAGCTTGAGCGACTCCGTGCGCGGAACCTCACCGTCGATGCCCTCGTACCGGGCGTCGCCGACCTGGCTGAACTCGCTCGCGTCGTCCAGCGGGGGCGGCGGGACGTCGAAGGAGCGGCGCCAGAGCTGGAACTGCTCGGGGCCGAACTCCTCGAGGGTCTGCGCCTTGTCCTTGCCCTGCAGCGCGCCGTAGTGACGCTCGTTGAGGCGCCACGACCGCTTCACCGGGATCCACAGCCGGTCGGCCGCATCCAGCGCGATGTCGGCGGTCTGGATCGCGCGGCTCAGCAGCGACGTGTGCAGCACGTCGGGCAAGATGCCGGACTCGGCGAGCAGCTCACCGCCGCGACGGGCCTCGCCCTTGCCCTGCTCGGTCAGGCGGACGTCCACCCAGCCGGTGAAGAGGTTCAGTTCGTTCCACTCGCTCTGGCCGTGGCGGAGCAGGATCAGGGTGCGCTTCGCAGTCATGCCGCCAGTTTATCCGGGGCGCGGAGCAGGCACAGCGGCGGAGGAGGGAGGATGGACGCATGGCGTCATCTCCCCTCGGTCGGCCGACCCGCGGCACGACCGGGACGAACCGGCTCCGTCGCAACGACCGCTGGATCGCCGCCTCAGCCGCTTTCCGACGCGCCGCGGACCCGCTCGTCGTCGACCTCGGCTTCGGAGCCAGCGGGGTGACCGCGTTCGAGCTCGCCGCACGGCTGCGACGGGTGCGCGCGGACGCCCAGGTCCGCGGGCTCGAACTCGATCCCGCGCGGGTGGCCATCGCCGAGCAGCAGCTCGCGGAGGTCCGCGCCGGCCGGACCTCCTTCCCGACGGACCTCGCCGTCTCCTTCGCCCGCGGCGGGTTCGAGGTGCCCCTCCCCGGCGGTCGCCGCCCCGCCGTCATCCGCGCGATGAACGTGCTGCGGCAGTACGACGAGGCCGAGGTCGCGAGCGCGTGGCAGACGATGGCGGGCCGTCTCCGGCCCGACGGGGTGCTGGTGGAGGGGACCTGCGACGAGATCGGACGCGTCGCGAGCTGGGTGGATGTCGATCCCGGGGGTGTCCCGCTCCGCTTCACCCTGTCCCTCCGGCTACGCGGACTCGAGCTTCCGAGCATCGTCGCCGAGCGCCTGCCCAAAGCCCTCATCCATCGGAACGTCCCCGGTGAGCGCATCCACGCGCTGCTCGTCGATCTGGATCGCGAGTGGGAGCGCGCCGCTCCCCTCTCGACGTTCGGGGCCACGCAGCGCTTCCTCGCCGCGGTGACCGCGCTGCGCGATCAGGGCTGGCCTGTGCAGGGCGGACGGAGCCGGTGGCGGCTGGGCGAGCTCACCCTGCCGTGGGACACGGTGGCTCCGGCCTGACCCTGGTCGGGCGTCTCACGCTCCCGCGTCGCGGGGGTCCGGCGCCGTGGGGCGGCGGGACAGCCGCGTCAGCCGCGGCACATCCGCCGTGGCGCCCGCGTCTGCGGGCACGATGATCTGCTGCGACGCGGCGATGTCGATGCCCTCGGCCCGGACGACGAGGTCGCCGACCGGAGCCCGGCGGGAGAGCAGAGCGAGCGCGATGGGCCCGTCCTCGTGATGCCGCGCGGACGAGGTGACGTGCCCCACCTCGTCTTCACCCGCGAACACCGGGGAGCCCGGCTCCGGAAGCACCGCGTCGCTGCCGTCGAGGTGGAGCAGGGCGAGCCGCCGCGGCGGATGCCCGAGGTTGTGCACCTTCGCGACGGTCTCCTGTCCGCGATAGCAGCCCTTGTTCAGATGCACAGCACTGCGGAGCCAGTCCGACTCGTGCGGCAGCGACCGCTCATCCACCTCGGCCGCCCACCGCGGACGCCAAGCGGCGATGCGCAGGGCCTCAGCGGCGAGGAGTCCGGCGGCTTCCTCCCGATCGAGCTCCGCGGCGAGCGCGCGCGCCGCCGTCTCGGGAACGATGCCGATCCGCCAAGCCAATTCCGCCCCGGGGTGCGCGGCCACGTCGGCGTACTGATGGCCGCCGACGGCGACCTGCTGCCACGGGTCGACCCAGATCCGCGCGTCGTCGAGGCCGCGCACGCGCTCGGCCGCGGGACCGCCGTCGACGAAGCCGAGCAGCGCGAGATCGGGTCGCAGCTCGACCGTGGCCTGCGTGCGGAACTTCATCCGCGTCAACCAGGTGGCCAGGGCTTCCGCATCCCCGGCGTCGGCGAGGAGCCAGGTGGACGTGCCGTCGTCGAGCACGCCCGCCGCGTGCTCCACCCGCCCTTGCGGATCGAGGACGAGGAGCTCGGTGCTCTCCCCCGCGCGCAGATGACCCACCGCCTGCGACGTGATCGAGTCGAGCCAGGGGAGGCGTTCCGGGCCGGAGACCTCGATGATCGTGCGGTCGTCGAGCGGCGCGATCGCGGTCCCGGCGGCCAGGCGGCGCTGCTCACGGAACGGATCCCCGAAGTGGGCGATCCCGTCGTCGGCCGCGGTCGCGCCGGGCACGGCATCGAAGAGGCTGCTGCTCACGGTGTCCTCCTGTTCAGACGCGGGCGAGCCGCGCTGAGGCGTGCGCCCGCAGCGGTGTTCCGAGGGCAGCGATGTCCCACGCCCACAGAAGGTGCCCGTCGACGAGTCCGTACATCCGCGAGGCGGAGCCGTAGTCCTTGGCGCCGGCGCCGCGCACGATGGCGTCGGACGTGAGGTCGACACGGGGTCCGTTGATCTCACCGAGGTAGTACTCGAGCATGCCGTCCGAGCGTGCCAGCGACACCTCGAGCGGGAACGCACCGTTGGGCGCCCGGAGCGTCTCCACGTCGTCCACCGTGCGGGTGACGGGTGCCGCCGTCGGTGGGAGCAGGGCCGGACCGGCATCGGTCGCCGCCGCCGGACGCGCGAGCCGCCAGAACCCGGACTCGGCGGTCAGCGGAACGGCAGGCGCGCTGTCGTCCCCCACGAAGGTGGCGGTGGCCGCGTAGTTGAGGAACGGTCCGCCGTCATGACTGAAGCTGACGCGATGGGTGAACTCGCCCTGCAGGCGCTCGTCGCCGACCGGGTAGTCGATCACCCCTGTGCCCTCCCACACGCCGATCAACCACGCCAGCGGGGCGAGGTCGGCGGGAAGGTCGGTGGGGAGCTCGATCACGATGTCGTCAGCGCTGGCCGCGGAAGAGGTTGCGCAGCACCACGGCCGAGACGAAAACGATCGCGAGGCTCGCCAGGCCCAGCAGGCCGATGAAGAAGATTTCGAGCGCCATGATGTCCATGACCTCCACCTTACCCCCGAGGATCGCGGTCAGGCGGGGACGAGGGCCGCGAGACCGAAGCCGACGGAGATGAGCCCCATCAGGAGGAGGGAGCCGGTCACGCTGCTCGCGACGCGGAAGATGAATCCCTGCGTGCGTCCGTACCAGAGCTGCACCGCGAAGGAGAGCAGCACCACGGCTCCGAAGCCCACCAGCATCCAAGGGATACGCCACTCCTCCGGAGTGAAGATCCCGATGACGACGCTGCCGACGAACGCGGTCGCCCAGACCGCGATGACGCCGGTGAAGGCGTTGCGGGGCGCGAGTGCCGGTTCTGACATGTCTCCATTCTTGCGCATCGGCGGCCGCTATCATGGCGGCACGGCGACGATCCCCCCGCCGGTGAGGAGTGCGCGTGGCCCTGGTGCTGGTTCTGACCAATGCTCCGCTCTCGGAGCAGGTGCTGCCCGCCCTCGAACTGTTGAGCCATCGGACACGGCAGATCCCCGCGGAGCCCGCCCAGCTGATCAACGCTCCGGAGTACGACATCGTGATCGTCGACGGCCGTCACGACCTCGTCGGGGCGAAGTCGCTGTGCCGCCTGCTGCGGGCCACCGGACAGGACGCACCGCTCCTGCTCGTCGTGACGGAGGGCGGCATGAGTGCGCTGTCGGGCGAGTGGGGCATCGACGACGTCCTGCTCGCCACCGCCGGCCCCGCCGAGATCGATGCCCGAGTGCGCCTCGCGCTCGCCCGGCGGGACGAGGTCGCGGAGCCGGCACGCGTCCAGGCCTCCGGCGTCACGATCGATGAGCAGTCCTACTCCGCGAAGCTGCACGGACGACCGCTCGATCTCACCTACAAGGAGTTCCAGCTCCTGCACTTCCTCGCCACGCACCCTTCCCGGGTGTTCACCCGCGAGCAGCTCCTCAGCGAGGTGTGGGGCTATGACTACTTCGGCGGCACCAGGACCGTGGACGTGCATGTCCGGCGACTCCGCGCGAAGCTCGGCGATCAGGAGCAGATCATCGGCACCGTGCGCAACGTCGGCTACCGCTTCAACGTCTACGAGGACGACACCCTGGTCGGCTCGCGCTGACCGCCGTTCACACGCTCGACACCTGCCGGTGCTTAGATGTACCCCATGATCGATCCCGCACTCGCCGACGCCGGACTCGGTGACGCCGAAGACGACGACTTCGACGACGCCGTCGAGGCGCCGGACTCGCAGCTCCCCGACCACCGCTATCTGGACCGCGAGCTGAGCTGGCTCGCGTTCAACCAGCGCGTGCTGGAGCTCGCGGAGGATCCGTCGCTGCCGGAGCTGGAGCGGGCGAACTTCCTGGCGATCTTCGCCAGCAACCTCGACGAGTTCTTCATGGTGCGCGTGGCCGGACTCAAGCGGCGCATCATGACCGGCCTCGCCGTGCCGACCAACATCGGGCGCTCCCCCGTCGACGCCCTCGCCGACATCTCGCGGGAGGCCCACGCGCTCCAGCTCCGCCACGCGGATGCCTGGACGAAGCTCGTCCGTCCCGCCCTCGCCGACTCCGGTATCGAGATCACCGAGTGGGCGGATCTGACCGACGACGAACGCCGCGCGCTGTCCGACTACTTCGGCGCGCAGGTCTTCCCGGTGCTCATGCCGTTGGCCGTCGACCCGGCGCACCCGTTCCCCTACATCTCCGGACTCTCCCTGAACCTCGCCATCCGCATCCGCAATGCGCGGACCGGTCGGCAGGAGTTCGCCCGCCTCAAGGTGCCGCCCATGCTGCCGCGCTTCGTCGAGGTGCCGTCGGCAGGCGAGATCAAGCGCTTCCTCCGCCTCGAGGAGCTCATCGCCAACCACCTCGGTGATCTCTTCCCCGGCATGGAGGTGCTCGACCACCACGCGTTCCGCCTCACCCGGAACGAGGACGTGGAGATCGAGGAGGACGAGAGCGAGAACCTCATCCAGGCGCTGGAAGCCGAGCTGCTGCGCCGCCGGTTCGGTCCACCCATCCGGCTCGAGATCACCGACGACATGGACGAGGTCACGATGGACCTCCTCGTGCGCGAACTCGACATCACCGACCAGGAGGTCTACCGCCTCCCCGGGCCGCTCGATCTGCGCGGGCTCTTCGACCTGTCACGCATCGATCGCCCGGACCTGCGGTACCCGCCGCACCTGCCCACGACAGCTGTCGCGTTCCAGCCGACCGGCTCCAACACGCGTGCCGACATCTTCAAGGCGATCCGCAAGTCCGACGTCCTCGTGCACCACCCGTACGAGTCGTTCACCACGAGCGTGCAGGCATTCCTCGAGCAGGCCGCCCGCGACCCGCACGTGCTCGCCATCAAGCAGACGTTGTACCGGACCTCTGGCGACAGCCCCGTCGTGCAGGCCCTCATCGACGCCGCCGAGGCCGGCAAGCAGGTGCTCGCGCTCGTCGAGGTGAAGGCCCGCTTCGACGAGGCCAACAACATCGTGTGGGCGCGCAAGCTGGAGAAGGCGGGCGTGCACGTGGTGTACGGTCTCGTCGGACTCAAGACGCACTGCAAGCTCGCCCTCGTGATCCGCGAAGAGGACGGCATGCTCCGTCACTACTCCCACGTCGGCACCGGCAACTACAACCCGAAGACGAGCCGCATCTACGAGGACTTCGGGCTGTTCACCGCCGACGCCCAGGTCGGCAAGGACCTCACGCGGCTGTTCAACGAGCTCAGCGGCTACGCGATCGAGAAGAAGTTCAAGCGCCTCCTCGTCGCCCCGCTGCACCTCCGCAAGGGCCTCGTCCGGCTGATCGACGCCGAACGACGGATCGCCGAGTCGGGCAAGCCCGCGCACATCCGCATCAAGGTCAACTCGATGGTCGACGAGGAGATCATCGATGCGCTCTACCGGGCCAGCGCCGCCGGCGTGAAGGTCGACGTCTGGGTGCGCGGCATCTGCAGCCTGCGGACCGACCTCGACGGGATCAGCGACAACATCACGGTCCGCAGCATCCTGGGTCGCTACCTCGAGCACTCCCGCATCTTCACGTTCGAGAACGACGGCGACCCGCAGGTGTACATCGGCAGCGCCGACATGATGCACCGCAACCTCGACCGTCGCGTCGAGGCCCTCGTGCGGGTCACCGACAGCGCGCACCTCAAGGAGCTCACCGCATTCTTCGATCTGGCGATGGACGACCGCACGTCCTCGTGGCACCTCGGCCGCGACGGCGTGTGGGAGCGCCACGCCGTGGATGCCGACGGCAAGCCGCTCGTCGACCTGCAGGATAAGACCATGGGGATGATCCAGCGACGTCGTCGGGCGCGGGCGGTTCGATGACGGCGCGGCAGGTCCAGCTCCCGGAGCCCGCCACCGACGCGAAGTGGGCGAGCAAGGCCGTGTACGCGGCCGGGGCCGTCGTGTGGCGGCTGATCGACGGCAAGCTGCGCATCCTGCTCATCCACCGCACCAAGTACCGGGACGTCACCCTTCCGAAGGGCAAGGTCGACCCGGGCGAGATGCTCGCCGAGACGGCGGTGCGCGAGGTGCACGAGGAGACCGGCATCCGCGTCGCGCTCGGGGTCCCGGTCGGGATCAGCCGCTACCACCTCGCGTCCCGCAAGCAGAAGGTCGTGCATTACTGGGCCGCCGAGGCGACGGACGCGGCGATCCGCGCCTCGACCTTCGTACCCAACCGCGAGATCGCCGCGCTGGAGTGGGTCAGTGTCAAGAAGGCCCGCACCGCGCTGAGCTATCCCGTCGACCTCGAGATCCTGGATGCGTTCGCCGCGCTCGTGGATGACGGCGTGCTGCGGACGTTCCCGGTGATCGCCCTCCGGCACGCGAAGGCCCTGCCCCGGTCCGAGTGGGACAAGGCCGACGCCGCGCGGCCCCTCACCGACCGAGGAAAGCGGCAGGCGAAAGCCATCGTCGGTCCGCTCCGCGCGTTCGGCGTGCGCAAGATCGTCAGCAGCGACGCGGTGCGCTGCGTGCAGACCGTCGCACCGCTCGCGAAGGCTCTGGACCGGAAGCCGGTCCTCACCGAGAAGATCAGCCAGGACGCGTGGGAAGAGGGCGTCGCCGATCTGCGCGCGGTCGTCGGCCGTCGCATCCGCTCCGGAAAGCCCGCTGTGCTGTGCAGTCACGGCCCTGTGCTCCCCGGTCTCCTCTCGGAGATCGCCCTCGCGACCGGCACCGTGCACGGTTCGTACGTCAGCAGCGCCGCCGATCTGGAGACCGGTGCGTTCTCCGTCGTGCACGTCTCGGCGACCAACCCCGGCTCCGGCATCATCTCCATCGAGACGCACGCGCCGAAGGTCTGACGCTCCCCCTCGTTCGAGTCGCGCACTTCGCCGGTTCTCGGCCGGGACGGGCGCCATGTGAGGGATGCGGACGGGAGGCGTCGCCCCCGGGACCCGCACAACGACGGGGATCGCCCCCAGAGAGTCGCCGGTCGTTCACCTGCCGTTCACCTGCTCGGGAGAGTCTCGTTAACCGTCGCCCCTAGCGTCACTGTGTGCCCTGCACCGGGCCCCACCCCTCCAAGATCGAAGGATCCACAGTGAAGATCTCCCGAATCGCACGAATCGGCGCCATCGGCGCCGTCGCCGCTCTCGCCCTCGCCGGCTGTGCCGCGAACGAAGGCGGAACCGGCGGCTCCAGCGAAGAGCCCTCGGAGTCCACGCTCTCCGGCACGATCGACGCGACCGGCGCGTCCTCGCAGACCGCAGCCCAGGAGGCCTGGGTCGCCGCTTTCCAGACGGCAAACCCCGACGTGACGGTCAACTACGAGCCCACCGGCTCCGGCACCGGCCGCGAGAACTTCCTCGAGGGCGGCAGCAACTTCATCGGCTCCGACCGCGCATTCAACGACGAGGAGATCGCCGCCGGCGGCTTCGGCGCCTGCACGACCGACGACATCGTCGAGGTCCCCCTCTACATCTCCCCCGTTGCGGTCGCCTTCAACCTCGAGGGCATCGACACCCTGAACCTCGACGCCCCCACGATCGCGGGCATCTTCGCCGGCACGATCACCAACTGGAGCGACGAGGCCATCGCAGCCCTCAACGACGGCGTCGAGCTGCCCGACCTGGCGATCTCGCCGGTGCACCGCTCCGACCCCTCGGGCACGCAGGAGACCTTCGCCGAGTACCTCAGCGCGACGGCCCCCGACGTCTGGACCTACGAGGTCTCGGACGAGTGGCCGATCCAGGGCGGCGAGGCCGCTCAGGGCACCTCGGGTGTGAAGCAGGCCCTCACCGCCGGCAACGGCGCCATCGGCTTCCTCGACGCCTCCCAGGCGGACGGCCTCGGCCAGGTCGCCGTGGGCGTCGGCGAGGACTTCGTCGCCTACTCGGCTGAGGCCGCCGCCAAGCTCGTCGAGGGCTCGCCGCTCGCCGAGGGCCGTGGCGAAGGCGACCTCGTCTTCGACGTCGACCCGGCCGCCGCCGCGGACGGCGCCTACCCGATCGCCCTGGTCAGCTACCTCATCGGCTGCGAGCAGTACGAGGACAGCAACGTCGCGGAGCTCGTGAAGGAGTACTTCTCGTACGTCGCGAGCGCCGAGGGCCAGGACGCCGCCGCGGAGAACGCCGGCAGCGCCCCGATCTCGGACGGCCTGCGCGAGCAGGTCCAGGCCGCGATCGACCTGATCCAGGTCGGCTGATCCTGCCGATCCACTGACGACGGTGCCCCCGCGTCCCCGAGCGGGCGCGGGGGCTCCGCCAGGTCAGCACCCGATCCATCTCCACCCGGCCCGAAACAGGGAGATCATGAGCACGACAGCGCAGGAGCCGACAACGGCACCGGCACCGACCCCGGCGCCGCCTACACCGATCAAGGCCAAGCAGCGCCTCGGCGACCGGGTCTTCTCCGGCACCGCGCTGGCGTCCGGCATCATCATCCTGATCGTGCTGGCGCTCGTCGCCGCCTTCCTCATCATCCAGAGCCTGCCGGCCTTCCAACTGGACACCACGGACAACCACATCCTCCGAGGCCAGTCATTCTGGGAGTACGTGTGGCCGCTCGTCTTCGGCACCCTGTGGGCCTCGTTCATGGCCCTGCTGATCGCCGCGCCCATCGCCATCGGCATCGCGCTCTTCATCTCGCACTACGCACACCGTCGGCTTGCCGCCTTCCTCGGCTACATCATCGATCTCCTCGCCGCGGTGCCCTCCGTGGTCTTCGGCCTCTGGGGCGGCCTCGTGCTCGCCCCCATGCTGCAGCCGATCTACGTCTGGCTCAACGAGAACGCCTCGTGGGTGCCGTTCTTCGGCGGACAGGTCTCCGCGACCGGGAAGACCATCCTCACCGCCGCGCTCGTCCTCGCCGTCATGTGCATCCCGATCATGACCGCCATCTGCCGCGAGGTCTTCCTGCAGACCCCGAAGCTCCACGAGGAGGCGGCCCTGGCCCTCGGCTCCACGCGCTGGGAGATGGTCCGGATGGCCGTCCTCCCCTTCGCCCGCGGCGGCATGGTGTCGGCCGCGATGCTCGCCCTCGGTCGCGCGCTCGGTGAGACCATGGCCGTCACCATGGTCCTCTCGCCCTCGGCGGTCGTGAGCTTCCTCGTGCTCACCGCCACGAACCCCACACCGATCCCTGCGAACATCGCCCTCGCCTTCCCGGAGGCGCACGGCACCGGCGTGAACACCCTGATCGCGACCGGCCTCATCCTCTTCGTCGTGACCTTCGCGGTCAACGCGCTGGCGCGCTGGATCGTCGCCCGCCGCGCCGAGTTCTCGGGAGCGAACTGACATGACCGTCCTCACCAGCGCGCCGCCCGCCGCAAGCACCACCGCCCTCACCTCCGGACGTCTGCCGAAGTGGGCGCCGTGGGCCCTCCTCGGGGTCTCGTTCGTGGTCTCGGCCGCCGTCTTCGGTGTCGCCGCCGCGGGCTCCGACACCCCGCTCGCCGACTTCAACATCGCCGGTACCGTCATCGTCGGCATCCTGCTCTACATGGTGATCATCACCGTGATCTCGTCGATCGCGGAGAGCCGCCGCAAAGCCGTGGACCGGCTGATGACGGCCCTCGTCGCGACGGCCTTCCTCATCGCCCTGCTTCCGCTGATCTCGCTGCTGTGGACCGTGGTGGCGAACGGCATCGAGCGCTTCGACGCCGAGTTCTTCTCCTACTCGATGCGCAACGTCGTCGGCGATGGCGGCGGCATCGTGCACGCGATCTGGGGCACCGTCCTCATCACGCTGACGGCGACGATCATCTCCGTGCCGGTCGGTCTGATGACCTCCATCTACCTCGTCGAATACGGCCGCGGGAGGATCGCGAAGGCCATCACGTTCTTCGTCGACGTCATGACGGGCATCCCGTCGATCGTCGCCGGTCTGTTCATCTACGCCGTCTTCGCGCTCCTGATCCGTCCCGGCATCTCGATGGGCTTCATGGGCGCGCTCGCGCTGGCGGTGCTGATGACCCCGGTCGTCGTCCGCGGGAGCGAGGAGCTGCTCCGCATCGTCCCGAACGAACTGCGCGAGGCCTCCTACGCCCTGGGCGTGCCGAAGTGGCTCACGATCCTCAAGGTCGTCCTGCCCACGTCCATCGCCGGCATCATGACCTCTGTCATGCTGGCGATCTCCCGTGTGATCGGCGAGACGGCCCCGTTGCTGCTCACCGCCGGCTTCACGCAGAGCCTCAACACGAACATCTTCGACGGTCAGATGATGACCCTTCCGGTGTTCGCCTACAACCAGTACATGAACCAGGGCACGAACCCGGACGCCGCTGTCGAGCGCGCCTGGGCCGCTGCCCTCACCCTCATCCTCATCGTCATGGTGCTGAACCTGCTCGCCCGCCTGATCGCGAAGCTGTTCGCCCCGAAGGTCAACGGCCGCTGAGCGCCCGACCACTCAGAATAGGAATCCACGTGTCCAAGAGCATCGAAGTCAACGACCTCAACGTCTACTACGGCAACTTCCTCGCGGTCGAAGGCGTCTCCCTCGACATCCAGCCGCGCAGCGTCACGGCCTTCATCGGCCCGTCGGGCTGTGGCAAGTCCACCTTCCTCCGCACCCTCAACCGCATGCACGAGGTCATCCCCGGCGCCCGCGTCGAGGGCGAGGTGCTGCTCGACGGCAAGGACCTGTACGGCGCCGGCGTCGACCCGGTGCTCGTGCGCCGTCAGGTCGGCATGGTGTTCCAGCGACCGAACCCGTTCCCCACGATGTCCATCAAGGAGAACGTGCTCGCGGGTGTGAAGCTCAACAACAAGCGGATGTCGAAGAGCGAGCAGGACGACCTCGTCGAGAAGTCCCTCACCGGCGCGAACCTGTGGAACGAGGTCAAGGACCGCCTCGACCGTCCGGGTTCCGGGCTCTCGGGCGGCCAGCAGCAGCGTCTCTGCATCGCCCGCGCGATCGCCGTGTCGCCCGAGGTGCTGCTGATGGACGAGCCGTGCTCGGCCCTCGACCCCATCTCGACCTACGCGATCGAGGAGCTGATCGGCGAGCTGAAGAACGAGTTCACGATCGTCATCGTGACGCACAACATGCAGCAGGCGAGCCGCGTCTCCGACAAGACCGCCTTCTTCAACATCGCCGGCACCGGGAAGCCCGGCAAGCTCATCGAGTACGACGACACGACGAGCATCTTCACGACCCCGTCCGTGCAGGCCACCGAGGACTACGTCTCCGGCCGCTTCGGCTGACCCACCCTCTCTTCGGTCTTCGGGCCCGGACGCCTCGCGTCCGGGCCTTTCCCGTCTCCCGCCCGTCCCCGGACCTGTTGCCGGGCACAACTTCGGAGATGCCGCGCGACACGCCGTCGCCCGGGCTCCGGCCACGGCGTGTCTCCTTCGATCTCCGAAGCTGTGCACGGGTCGTGACTCCTGCACAGATCGCGAGTCGGGAGGATCGTCCACAGACGGTGCGCTACCGAGGCGAGTCGCGGCCGGGGAGGCCGAGACGGCGCGAATGATGGCGGGATGTGCACGGGGCGAGGGACGCAGGTGTGGACGTATGCCGCGCTCCGCGCCCGGCACGGACGACGGCAGATCGAGCGTCGGGTGCGCGGCGGCACACTCGTCCGGGCGCGGCGCGGGGTCTATGCGACGGACGGCGCGTGCGTGGAGGTCGTGACCGCCGCCGCCCACGGCGGGGTCCTCGGCTGCGGGTCCGCAGCGCGGCATCTCGGGCTCTGGGTGCTCGACGAGCCGGCCCTCCACGTCTGGATGCATCACGACCGCCATCAGTATCCGCACGAGGACTGCCGGTGCGTGACGCACTGGGATGCTGCGACGTCGAGCAGTGCCTTCGAGCAGCCGGGGGTGCCCCTCGTGCTCCGGCAGATCTACGGCTGCCGAGGGCCAGAGGCGTTCTTCGTCGCGCTGGAGTCCGCGCGCCGGCTCGGACTCATCGACGAGGCCGGGCTGCGCCGGCTCGGTGACCGGCTCGGAGCCGAGGGACGCGACCTCATCGCGTTTTCGCGGGCCGACGCCGACAGCGGGCTGGAGTCTCTGGTGCGGCTGCGGATCCGGCGGTATGGGTGGCGCGTGCGGACGCAGGTCGGCGTGGTCGGGACCGGCCGGGTGGACCTCCTCATCGACGGCTGGCTCATCATCGAGACCGACGGACGCGCCAACCACGAGGAGAGCTCGCTCCGGCACCGCGATCTGGTCCGCGATGCGACCGCCGCCGGCTGGGGTCACCCCACGCTCCGCTTCGACTACGCGATGGTCCTCCACGACTGGCCCCTCGTCGAGCGCGCCATCCTCGAGACCATGCGTCGCCGCCCCTGACCCCGGCCCAGCATCCTGCCGCCCTGTGCCGTGCACAGCTTCGGAGATCACCGAGGACACGCCGGTATCGGGCGGTGAGTGTCGGCGTGTGGTGCGGCATCTCCGGAGTCGTGCCCGCGGAGCCGGAAGACCTCAGTCGCGCGGGGAGAGGAGGTAGGTGTTGAGATCCTCCGTGAGGGCGGCGTCGACGGGAACCGGCGTGCCGTCGATCGCGGTGATGGCGGTGGCGAGTCGCACGCTCGACACGAGCCAGGCGGCATCGGCTCGCGTCAGGTCGGCAGCGGGGATGCGGTCGTACCCGACCTCGAAGCCGCGCGCGAGGAGGTGATCGTAGACGCTGAGCTGCGTGGTGCCGTGCAGGATGCCGCCGTTCGGGGCCGGGGTCGTGAACCGGTCGCCGAAGCGCAGGATGAGGGAGGCCGTCGGGGCCTCCAGCACGAAGCCGTCGCTCGACAGGAAGATGGCGTCGTCGGCTCCGCGGCGCTTGGCCTCGCGCAGGGCCGCCATGTTCACGGCGTAGGACAGCGTCTTCGCCCCGAGGAGCAACCAGGGCGCCCGCTCGGCGGCGCCGAGGTCGTACCCGCGGTCGAGGGTGACGACCTTCACGCCGTTCCGCCGCACCGCCGCGAAGTCCGCTGCCGGAGCCGCCGTGACCCACGCGGTCGGCGTCGGCCCGTGCTCGACGCCGCGGCTGAGGATGAGCTTGATGACCGACTCCCCCGCGTCGAGCTGCGCCGCGGCCTGCTGGATCGCCTGCCGCCACTGCTCCTGGTTGGGCACCGGCAGGTCGCAGAGCCGCGCCGAGTGCGCAAGGCGCTCCAGATGCGGGACGACCTCCTGCGCGTGCCCGTCGATCACGCCGATGGATTCGAACACCCCGTCGCCCCGTTGTGTGCTCAGCTCGCCCACGCTGAGCGCCGGGGCCGCGGCGTCCACCTGGGTGAAAGTGCCGGCGTAGTCGGCGCGCTGCTCGTCGGCGGCGACGGGATCGATCATGAGGGCGAAGCGACGGGTCATGTGACGAGCCTAGGCCGCGGGGAATACCCACCGCGTCCTCGCGTTACACTGGAGTGGCCGGGCCGCATAACCCCGGGCTCCAATTTTCGCCGCTGTGAGCGGCCTTCCGCCGAGAGGCGTTCTTGCGGCCCGGTCTTTCTCTGTCCGGACGCCGTCTCCGGATGCGGCTCAGGCCAGCGCTCCGGTGCGCCACAGCGCCGCCGACGCCGCGAGGTCCTGCGCATAGCTGCTCAGCCGCAGAGCCCGTGTCGTCAGCTCGCTGGCACGGGCGGGCTCCGTCGGCTCGTAGTCGTCGGCGGTGTGCGTCGCGCCGGAGGCCTGGACGCGGCAGAACGCCGCCGCGCGCTCCAGGGCCACGGCGAAGTCTCCGCGGAAGGCGCCGCGCAGGATCGTGTCGATGAGCGCCACGAGCTCGTCCGGGCTCGCGGGCACCGGCGCCCCGGCGACCACGGCATCGGCCGACGGCAGCTCGACCCTCCCCCGGTCGTAGAGGAGCGCCGCCGTGGCCGGATCGCCGTGGATGGCGAGCTGAAGGACGTACAGCCGCCACAGGGATCCGGGCAGGGTGCGCGATGGCGCCTTCGACCACAGCTCCGCGATCTCGTCGATACCGTGCTCGCTCGTGAAGGCGATGAGCCGCTCGACGCTCGCCCCGCTCTCGTCCTCACGGACGCGGGTCAGCAGCGCGGAGGCGGTGGCGTGCGCGACGCGCGTCTCCTCGGCAGGGTCATGGGCGCCGACGATGTTGTCGAAGGCGCTCGTCGGACGACGCACGGGACGGTGGTGCTGCTCGGGCATCCCTCCAGGGTACGCCCGACCGCCGCCGATCAGGCCGTGGGGATGACGATGACCGGGTCGGTCGTGGGGAGCCCGGACGGCGATCCGCCCTCCTGCTCGACCGTCACGGCGATCGCATCGCCCGCCTGCATCTCACCCTCGAGGAGAGCGGTGGCCTCTCCGTCGTCGACGTCGAACACACCCGCGGCGATCGGATCCTCTCCCCGCACGAACCACAGCTCGTAGGTCTTGCCGTCCGCCACCTCGGGCAGTCCGTCCGTGACGAGCACGGCCTTGCCGACCGAGCCCGACCAGTGCGCCGTCGCCGTCGCGCCGTCGTCGAGCTCGACCGTCGCCTTCTGCGCGTCGCCCGCGGATTCGATCTCCTGCAGGGCGACGACACTCGCCGGGCGGTTCAGCTGGTCGTTCAGGGCGACCGCACCGATCCCGACCCCCACGAGGAGCGCGAGGCACGCGGCGAGCGCGAAAGCGAGCCGGGTCCAGCGGCGAGCCGGAGCGGGAGCGGCGGCGCCGGAGGCAGGGCTCTCGTCCGCGGGTCCGTCGGACTCGCCCGAGTCGGACGCGGAGTCCGCGGCGGCGCCCTGCGGAGCCTGGGCGATCTGCGCGAGCAGAGCCGCACGGATGCCGGCGGGCGGAGCGACCGGAGCCACACCGTCGGCGAGGAGTGCGGCCGCCTTCGCATCAGCGTCGTGCTGCGCCGCCCACTCCGGGTGCTCGGCGAGGGCGCGCCGGTAACGGCGCTCCTCCTCTGCCGTCAGCGCGTGGAGCGCGGCACCTGCCGCGAGCTCTGCGAAGTCCTTCTCGTTCATGCCGTCACCCCCATCGCCGTGCGGAGCCGGGTCAGCCCGTCTCTCATCCGTGTCTTGATCGTGCCCAGCGGTGCTCCCACGAGCGCCGCGATCTCGTTCTGACTGTAACCGCCGTAGTAGGCGAGGACGAGCGCCTCCCGCTGCGCCTCGGGAAGCCCCGTCAGCGCCGCGACGACTCGCTCTCCCTCGATCCCCAGCTCGACCCGTTCCGCCACGCTGTCGTGCGCGACGCCGAGGTCTTTGTAGCCGGCACGCACGTCCCGGTCCGCACTCGACTGCGAAGCCCGCACTCGATCCACGGCCCGGCGATGCGCGATCGTCATCACCCAGGTTCGTCCCTGTCCCTTGTTCGGAGCGAACCGGGAAGCGGATTGCCAGATCTCGAGGAAGACCTCCTGCAGCACTTCCTCGCTCTGCGCGCGGTTCACGAGCACGCGGAGGATGAGCCCGAAGACGCGGGAGGAGAGGGAGTCGTACAGCGTCGCGAAGGCAGCCTGATCACCGGAGGCGACGCGGACGAGGAGGTCGGCGACAGCATCCTGCGGCGCCGTCCCGTCCTCGGGGACGTCCATCCCATCGATGACCATCTCCATAAGCATGCCGTATCTCCTCCCTCTTCCCGTGCAGACGTCACCCGAACGTGAACGAATACACCTCGACGCCGGAGGGGACCTCGAGCGTGAACGTGCCCTTCTCGATGTCGTCCTGCTCGAGCAGGCCGTAGGAGCGTGGCGTCCCGTCGATCCGGATCGTCTGCTCGTTCCCGTCGGCGTCGGTGACCACCACCTCACCCGACCCGGCGACGACCATGCGCACCTCGGCCCCGCGATACTGCAACCGGATCCGCGCGCCCTCAGCCGTCGGCGTGACGTACTGGGTCTCCACCGTCCAGTCGCCGTCCAGAGCGAAGCTGTCGTCCGGCTGGTCGTCCGGGAAGCGGAAGCTGCCCTCACCTCGGCGGTACTCGTCACCGCCGCCGTAGTTGACGTCCTTCGAGGAGCCGAGGAAGGTCTCCCGGGTCGTGGCTCCCACGTCCGGGGTCTCGTCCTTCACGTCCGTGGCGGCGGGGAGATCGACGTCCGGGTCCGCGTCCTGCAGCAGCTCCCGGATCATCGCCTCCGTCGCGGCATAGTTGCCCTCACCGAAGGAGATGTGACGCACAGTGCCCTCCGCGTCGATGAGGTAGTGCGCGGGCCAGTACCGGTTGCGGTAGTTGGTCCAGGTGGAGAGGGTGTTGTCGAGAGCGACGGGGTACTCGATGCCGAAGTCGCGCGCGCCGGCCGCGACGTTCCCCGGATCCTTCTCGAACGCGTACTCGGGCGAGTGGATGCCGATCACCTGCAGTCCCGCGTCCCGGTAGGCCTCATCCCAGGCCACGACGTGCGGGATGGAGCGCTGGCAGTTGATGCAGGAGTACGCCCAGAAGTCGATGAGCACGACCTGTCCGCGCAGGTCCTTCAGGTCGATCCCCTCCCCGTCCGGGGTGTTGAGCCACTGCTGGATCCCCTTGATGGACGGCGCCGTCCCGCACGACTCCAGCTCGGTCGCGCCGTTCGTGCACTGGTCGAGGTCCTTGTTCTCCTCGTTGACCAGGCCGCCGAGGTCGAGCGCGTCCTGCACCTGCTCCGAGTCCGCGATCTGCTCCTGCAGCGGGGCGGTGTAATCCGGAAGCAACCGCTGCAGCGCCTGGGGGACGTTGAACACGAGACCCACGGCGAGCGCGATCATCGCCACCCCGGCGGCGATCCGGAGCGCCCGCTCCTTCGTCCGGAAGGCGCGGATGCGCTCGATGACGCTGCGGCCGGCGAGCGCGAAGATCAGCAGGGGTACGGCGACGCCGATCGCGAAGGAGACGGTGAGCAGCACGGTGCCGACGCCGATCTGCCCCGTGGAGCCCGCGACGATGATGGCCGCGAGCACCGGGCCCGCGCACGGGACGAACACCGCTCCGAGGGCGAGACCGACGCCGAACCCGTTGCCGCGGTTCTTGACCTCGCGCTGGCCGAAGCGCTGGAACGGCCGCTCCAGGATGTGCTGGAACCGCGGCACGATGAGTCCCACTCCGATGATGACCAGCACCGCGATGCCCACCCAGCGGATGATGTCCTGCGGGAGGTTCAGCAGACCCAGGAGGAGCGAGCCGGCGAGCGTCACGAGCGTGAAGCTCAGCACGAGACCCGCGATGACGAAGTAGGGGCGGCTGCGTTTCGCCGGCACCGCCTCCCCCTCGTAGGACGCCGACTGGGCGCCGCCGGTGAGGAAGATCACCGGGAGCACGGGCAGGATGCACGGCGAGATGCCGGTGATGAGCCCGCCGAGCAGGCCGATGATGATCAGGTCCATGAGGTCCTCGTCTCTGTCGGGTGCTGTTCGCGCCGACCCCCCGCAACGGATTGGATCGGATCGGATTTCGAGGAATCTCGAAATTCCTCCCATCCGATTCCGGAAGGCTTCCGAACAGCCCTCGACGCCACGGAGAGGCCGTGGCCGGAGTTTCGAAGGAGCTCGACATGTTCAGCACCAAGAAGAAGGTCACCGCAGCAGTCACCCTGGGTCTGGCGAGCGCATTCCTGCTCTCGGCATGTTCCATGGGCAGCGGAACGAGCACGGAGGAGTCGTCGGAGCCGACGACGCCGGAGTCGTCGGAGTCGACGCCGATGGAGATGGACCCCGCGGCCAACCTGGTCGGCCCGGGCTGCGCGGCTTATGCGGAAGAGGTCCCGGACGGCGCCGGCTCCATCCAGGGCATGTCCCAGGACCCGGTGGCGGTCGCCGCCTCGAACAACCCCATGCTGACGACACTCGTCTCGGCGGTGAGCGGTGAGCTCAACCCGGACGTGAACCTCGTCGACACGCTCAACGGCGATGAGTTCACCGTCTTCGCACCGGTCGACGACGCGTTCGCGAAGATCGACGCCGCGACGATCGAGACCCTGAAGACCGACAGCGACCTGCTCACGTCGATCCTCACGTACCACGTGGTCCCCGGCCAGATCGAGCCGTCGGACATCGAGGGCATGCACACGACCGTCCAGGGCGCCGACGTCGAGGTGACCGGCAGCGGTGACGAGTGGATGGTCAACGATGCCAACGTCATCTGCGGCGGCGTGCAGACCGCGAACGCGACCGTGTACCTCATCGACTCGGTCCTGATGCCCCCGGCTGAGTAAGCCAGGGACGGTGCCGGCGACCCGACCGGCACACGGCCTCCCCGGTTGTCAGGAGGGACACGGGGCAGGTGAAGGGGCCGTCGGCGGCTGTAGCGCCGACGGCCCCTCGTCGTGCGCCCCCTAGACTGGGAGCACGGGCCTCTAGCTCAGTTGGCAGAGCATCGGACTTTTAATCCGCGGGTCGTGGGTTCGAGCCCCACGGGGCCCACCGCATCCTCAGTCGTCGCCACCCGCGTTCCCGGAGAGCAGGTCGTCGCGGATCCCGGCGACGCCGTCCGGCAGCGTCTCGCCGTGCAGCACGAAGTCGGGAGCGTCCGGGCTCCCCCCGACACCGCAGACCGCGACGTTGTCCTGGCCGTCGATCGTCTCCGGGACGGCCACGAACCACACCGCCGTCTCCTCCAGCCACTCGGCGGTCGCCATGTCGGCGAAGAACGTCGCATCCGGCGAGATCGTGCGGATCTTGTCGGTGCAGAGGGAGACCAGCTGCCCCTTCGTGAAGGCACCGGCGGCGGGCGGCGACGACGTCTCCGTGGGTGCCGGGGTCGGGGTGGGCCCCGGCGAAGTCGACGGCGTCGCCGAGGCGCTGGACGTCGCGGTCGGCGTCGGTTCCGGAGACGGCGTGCAGCCGGCGAGGACGACCAGCACCGGCAGGAGGAGGAAAGCGGGACGGAGGCGCATGTCCGGATCGTATCGACTCGCCCGCGCTGTTCCGCCCCGCACCGCCACCCTGTATCACCGTCGCCCTCCACTGGCCACCCCCTGGCGGGGCTCTGAGCGCCGCGAGAGGGTCGAAGAGTCCCCGAAACAGGGCGACTTCCCATGGAAAGGACGGACCATGACTCTCACCGGAAACCGCGTGGCATTCCTGGCGACGGACGGCTTCGAGGACAGCGAGCTCACGAGCCCCTGGGATGCCGTGACGACGGAAGGCGCGAGCGCCACGCTCATCGCCCCCGACGGCGCGGCCATCACCGGCAAGAACGGCCACGAGCAGGCCGTCGACCTGAAGGCCGCCGACGCCTCCGCCGACCAGTTCGACGCCCTCGTGCTTCCCGGCGGCGTGGTGAACGCCGACCACCTCCGCATGGATCAGGCCTCCATCGACCTGGCCCGCGCGTTCTTCGAGCAGCACAAGCCCGTCGGCGTGATCTGCCACGGCGCCTGGATCCTCATCGAGGCCGGCGTCGTGGACGGCCGGACGATCACGAGCTACCCGAGCCTGAAGACCGACCTCCGCAACGCCGGCGCGAGCTGGGTGGACGAGGAGGTCGTCGTCGACGAGGGCCTCGTGTCGAGCCGGACCCCTGATGACCTCCCGGCGTTCAACGCGAAGCTCGTCGAGGAGATCGGCGAGGGCAAGCACGCGGGACAGACCGCCTGACGCTCAGCTGACGCGCGCCCGATGGCGCCGCACGGCCGCCCGGTTCGCGCACCTCACGGAGCAGAACCGCTGGCGGCCGTTGCGCGTCACATCCGCGACGACGTTCGTGCAGGGCGCGGCATCGCAGCGTCCGAGGCGGTTCATCCCTCTCGTCACGAGGTGCAGCGCGGTGCCGAGGTTGATGATCGCGCGCAGGACGAAGGGCAGCGATCGCACGTCGTCCCGATAGTGCAGATGCCAGCCCTCGTCATCGTGGTTCGTGAGCCGGGGGTAGGCACCAGCGGCGGCGAGCTGATCGTTGAGCAGGCTGGCTCGCGCGTCGGCGTCCGGTTCGTCGACGATGGCCAGCCAGTCGTCGATCACGGCACGCACCTGCGCGTGGTCGTCCGGCGCGGGAGGAAAGGTCTGCGTCATCCCCAGCGCGAGCGTGCGCTCCTCGATGCCGGCGCGATCCGTCGGCCAGTCGTTCGCGAGGGACGCGGCGAGGAGGACGGCATACTCGCCGTAAGGGTTGAGATGCATAAGACCATTACATCACGCTGGTCCCATGACCTCCCCCGACACCCATCCGATCCCCCGGCTCGCCTCCCCCACCGACACCCACGAGCACGCCTGGCTCGTCGAGTCGCGCCATCCCACCAGCGAGGGCATCGTGCTGTACGTCCGCTGCGTCGAGTGCGATTCTCGCCGCGTCGACGTCGCCGTGCATGCCCGGGTGCCACCGGCCGCGCTGAGCCGCGCGGTGGTCATGCCGTCAGGGCGATGAGCTTCCGCACGGTGCGCAGGTTACGGGCCGTCCCGGCCACCCCGAGCGCGCGGTCGAGCACCGCCTTCGTGAGTTTCGTCGAGTGCACTCCCCCGGCGGCGTAGTCGATCCACAGATCGTCGCCGACCAGCGCGAGCCGCTCCCCCGGCACGAGACGCTCGTGCAGGGCCTCGAGGGCGCCGGATGCCGGAGTCCCCTCGAGGAACATCGCATGCACAAGCTTCAGATCTCCCTCCGGGAAGGGCTGAGCCGTCTCGGACGCCGCCAACTCGGCGTGCGTGCGGTGGATGACCGGGGTGTCGACGCCGAACTCACGCGCGATCAGCGCCCGCACCGTCGCGCAGGACGCCGCCGGTTCCGCCGGTGTCGCGCAGACGATGTTTCCGCTTGCGATGTAGGTGGAGACGTCCTCCAGGTCGGTCTTGGCGCCGAGGGCTTCCCGCAGCCGGGTCATGGGTACGCTGCTGCGTCCGCTGACGTTGACCGCGCGGAGGAGGAGGACGCTGTGGCTCACGCCTCTGCGCTCTCGAGGAGCTCGGCACCGGCATGCGCGAGTTCGGCGAGGGCTGCGGCGCTGGGCCCGGGCGCGACCCCGGCGATGAGGTCGGTGAGGACCCGGACGCGCACGCCGTGGGCGATGGCATCGAGCGCGGAGGCACGGACGCAGTGATCCGTGGCGATGCCGACGACGTCGGCCGTGACGACGCCGGCTGCGCTCAGCACCGCGGCGACGGTCGCACCGTCGTCGGTGGTTCCCTCGAACATCGAATACGCCGGCCGCCCCTGCCCCTTGCGCACATGGTGCGTGACGCTGTCCGTCACGAGCAGCGGGTCGTAGTCCGCCCCCGGCGTGCCGGCGACGCAGTGCACGGGCCACGAGTCGGAGTAGTCAGGAGCCGCGGAGAAGTGCCCGTCGTTGTCCCCGTCGGCATCGTGCCAGTCCCGGGAGGCCACGACGACCTCGTAGTCGGCGGCGTGGGACGCGAGGTAGGCGGAGATCGCGGCGGCCACCGCATCGCCGCCCGGGACCGCGAGGGCGCCCTCCTCGGTGAAATCGTTCTGCACATCGACGATGAGAAGCGCTCTGCTCATCCTCCGAGCGTACGCCCCGCGGCCGGACCGGGAACGAGGAAACCCCCGGGATCACGAGGATCTCGGGGGTTTTCCTGAGCCGCTTGTCAGAATCGAACTGACGACCTTTTCATTACGAGTGAAATGCTCTGCCGACTGAGCTAAAGCGGCGTGCGACGCGTGAGCGGCGCGATCACCGATATTACCCTGTCTCGCGCTCGCTCGCGAATCGAGGCTCGCTCACTCGCAGCGCAAGCCGTCCTCCGGCACCACATCTTGGAGGAGGAAGGCCTCCACCGCCTCGTCGACGCAGACGTTGCCCTTGTTGTAACCGGTGTGGCCCTCGCCCACGCGCGTGATGAGGACGCCCTCGGAGAGCTGGTCGGCGAGCGACTCCGACCATTCGTATGGCGTCGCGGGGTCGTTGGTGGTGCCGACGACGACGATGGGACCGGCGCCCTCCGCCGCGATCTTCTCGCGTGTGCCGGTGGGCGGATACGGCCACACCTCGCACGGGTCGGGTCCGGACCAGTACGGCGCGATCGTCGGAGCCCCCTCGGCGATCTTCTTCTCGGTGGCGGCCTCGGCCGCGGGATCGTCTTCGACCGGGTAGTCCATGCAGTTGTACGCACGGAACGCCTCGGTCGAGTTATCGATGTAGGTGCCGTTCTCCCGGCCGTTGTAGAAGTCTGCGAGCAGGAACGCCGTCGTCGGGTCGCCCTGCAGCGCCTCGTCCAGCGCCTGGGTGAGGATCTCCCAACTGTCCTGCGAATACAGGGCCGCGATGATCGCCGTCATCATGGCGTCAGCGCCCATGAGGCGACCGTCGCCGTTCTGCAGCGGTGTGCGATCGGCGCTCGCCAACAGCGCGCCGAGATCGGCCATCGCCTCATCCACCGTGCCGTTGAAGGGGCACGAGCCGGAGTCGAGACAGTTCTGCATGTACGCCCGCAGCGCCGACTCGAAGCCGAGCGCCTGGGTGGCACCGACCTCGAGACCCGGAACGGAGGGATCGATCGCGCCGTCGAGCACGAGTCGGCCCGCCTTCTCCGGGTAGAGCTTCGCATAGGTCGCGCCGAGGAACGTGCCGTACGAGTAGCCGAGGTAGTTGAGCTCCTTGTCCCCCAGCACGGCCCGGAGCAGGTCCATGTCGCGCGCCGCGTTCACCGTCGTGATGTAGGGCAGGATCCCCTCGCTGTTGGCATCGCACGCCTCACCGAAGGCACGGGCCGAGTCGAGCAGCTCGGACTCCCACTCCGGGGTGCCCCGTGAGGCCGACGGAATGCCGTAGAGATACTCGTCCATCTCCTTCGCGTCGTAACAGGTGACGGCGGTGGAGGCCCCGACCCCGCGGGGATCGAAGCCGATGACGTCGTAGTGCTCGATGAGGGCCGGACCCACCGCGTACTCGAGGCTGCCCTGGATGAGATCGACACCGCTGGCACCGGGCCCTCCGGGGTTCGTGAGCAGCGAGCCGACCGCCTCGCCCTCGGCGCGGTGCCGCACCACGGCGAGTTCGATCTCCCCGGCACTCGGGTCTTCCCAGTCGAGCGGGGCGGTGACGGTGGTGCAGTCGAATCCCTGGCCGCACTCGGTCCAGTCCAGGCCCTGGGAGTAGTAGGGCAGGAGGTCTTCGGCGACGCCCTCGGTGTCCGGGGTCTTCTCCACGGCCGGCTTCGAGGACTGCTCCGGAATCATGGCGTACAGGCACCCGGAGAGCGCGACCGAAGCGGCAGCCAGGCCGGCGACGATGGCCGCGGTGCGACGGAGGCGGGACAGGGATCGAGTCTTCACGGTTTCCTCCCGCTCGTGACGGTCACGAGCAAACTCTCGAGCGCGAGCAGCGGGGCGACGTTGCGCTCCAGCGCCTCACGGGTCTCGGCCAGGTGATCGAGCACGACGAGCGTACGCTCCACGTTCCAGGCGGCGGCGAGGCCGGCCAGCTCGGCGTGAAGTTCGCGATTGATGAGATCGTCGCCGCGGCCGTACTGCAGCATCACGACATCGCGGAAAAGGGACTGCAGGTCGGTGAGCACACGGTCGATGCCGTCCCGCAGACTCCGGGTCGCCCGCTTCTTCTGCTCGTCCTCCAGTGCCGACACCTGCGCACGCAGCGCCGGAGGCACCGCCTGCCCCTCGGCGACTCCGACGGTGCGAAGGAGAGCGGCGCGTTCTGACGCGTCCCGTTCGGCGGTCAGGGCCTTGGCGTCCTCCGTCGCCGCCTGGATGATGCGGCCTGCGACCTCGACGGCGTCGTTGACCCCACGAACGCCCATCACCGCGCGCAGGGTCTCGTCGCGGCGCCGCCGGGCGGCGTCGTCGGTGGCGAGACGCTGGGCCATGCCGATGTGGCGCTGCGCGTGGCGAGCGGCCTGCTCGGCCACCGCCTCGTCGACTCCCGTGCGGAGGCTGATGAGGCGGGACACGTCAGCCACATCGGGCTCGCGAAGACGGAGCGACCGCACGCGCGACCGGATCGTCGGGAGGAGGTCAGCTTCGCTCGGGGCGCAGAGGATCCAGACGGTCTGCTCCGGCGGCTCCTCCAGTGCCTTGAGCAGCACGTTCGAGGTGCGCTCGACCATCCGGTCGGCGTCTTCCACGACGATGACCCGATAGCGGCCGGCGGACGGGGCGAAGTACGAGCGTTCGACGAGGGCACGCGCTTCGGCGATCGTGATGATCACCTTGTCGGTGCGCAACGCTGTCACGTCGGGATGCGTTCCGGCGAGCACCTGCCGCATGGTGGCCTCGTCATCCGGCCCTTCGGCGATGAGCGCGGCGGCGAAGGCATAGGCGAGCGTCGATCGCCCCGACCCCGGAGGGCCGGTGATCAGCCAGGCATGCGAGAGCGCCGCGGGATCGGACGAGGCGGCGCGCAGCGTCTCGACGGCGGCCTCCTGCCCCCACACGTCGGCCCACGGGAAGGGTGCGGCGAGGGTCGAGGGCATGCACTCAGCCTAATCGGGACCGCCGACGCTCCCACCACTCGCCGGCGGACTGTGCATTCCGTCCGGACGACGGCGCCTCCGGGGCGGATCAGTCGAAGAGTGCGGAGACGCGGGCGCGTATGCGGTCCGCGATGCGCTCCGGTGCCGCCGCGGCGTCGATCACGAGGAACCGCGTCGGCTCGGCGCGGGCCAGTTCGAGGTAGGCGTCGCGAACCCGGGCATGGAACGCCTCCTTCTCGGCCTCCAGCCGGTCGAACGGCTTGTCGGCCGAGTCGAGGCGCGTGCGCGCCGTCGCCGGATCGAGGTCGAGGAGGACGGTCAGGTCCGGGAGCGCGCCCTCCGCTGCCCACAGGGACAGATCGCGGATCTCCGTGGCGTCGAGCACACGTCCGGCGCCCTGGTACGCGACCGAGGAGTCGAGATAGCGATCCTGCAGGACGATCTCGCCACGGGCGAGCGCCGGGCGGACGACGGTCGCGACGTGGTGCGCGCGATCGGCGGCGTACAGCAGCGCCTCCGCGCGCGGCGCGATGTCGCCGCGGTGGTGGAGCACGATGTCGCGGATGAGCTGCCCGACCTCGGAGCCGCCCGGCTCCCGGGTGCGTACGACCTTCCGGCCACTCTGCTCCAGCCAGGTGGCGAGGAGGTTCGACTGGGTGGTCTTCCCGGAGCCGTCCCCGCCTTCCAGCGTGATCCAGAGGCCGGGGCCTGCGGTCACGAGTCCGCCTTCTCGGCCGCCTTCGCCGCCGCGTTCGCTGCGCGGGTCGCCGCCGCCTTCTTCGCCGCGGCCGAGCGGGATGCGGAGGTGGTCGACGTCTTCGCCGTGGACTTCTTCGCGGTGGAGGCGGCTTTCTTCGCCGGAGCCTTCTTCGCCGGGGCCTTCTTCGCCGGGGCCTTCTTGGCCGCTCCGCGCTTGGGCGCCGGGCCCTTGGCGCGCTTGTCGGCGAGCATCTGCACGGCGATCTCGAACGTGATGTCGTCCGGGGTCTGTCCGCGCGGGATCGTGACGTTCGTCTCACCGTCGGTGACGTACGGCCCGAACCGGCCGTCCCGCACACGGATGGGCTTGCCGCTCACCGGGTCGGCCTCGAACTCGGCCAGCGCGCTCGATGCCCGACGGGCGCCGTACTTGGGCTGCTGGTAGATCTCCAGCGCCTGCTCCAGAGTCACGTCGAAGATCTGCGACTCGCTCTCCAGCGATCGGGAGTCGGCACCCTTCTTCAGATACGGACCGAAGCGCCCGTTCTGCGCGGTGATCTCGTCACCCGTCTCCGGGTCGACACCGACGACGCGGGGCAGGCTCAGCAGCTGCAGCGCGGTGTCGAGGTCGATCGTGTCCACCGACATCGAGCGGAACAGCGAGGCGGTGCGGGGCTTGGGCGCCGCTTCCTTCTTCGCGCCGCGCTTCCCCTTCGCGCTGGGCGCCTGAGCCTGTCGAAGGTCGACGACCTCACCGGTGGCCTCATCGACGACGGCATCGTCGGAGACCGGATCGTTCTCCTGCACGTAGGGGCCGAAGCGTCCGTCCTTGACGACGACGACCTTGCCGTTCTCCGGGTTCACCCCGAGGACACGGTCGCCGGCGACCGGCGCGTCGATGAGCTCCTGGGCCTTCTCCGCCGTGAGCTCGTCGGGCGCGAGATCCTCGGGGACGTTGACGATCCGCGGCTTGGCCTCCGGATCCTTCGGGTCCGCCACCTCGAGGTAGGGGCCGTACTTGCCGAAGCGCAGCGTCGCGGTGTCGGTGATCCGCGTCGAGTTCAGCGCCCGGGCGTCGATCTCCCCGAGGTTGTCGACGACCTGCCGAAGACCCACATGCGAGTCGGAGCCGAAGTAGAACGACTTCAGCCATTCCACGCGGTTCTGCTCGCCGCGTGCGATGGTGTCGAGGTCGTCCTCGAGCGCCGCGGTGAAGTCATAGTCGACGAGCTCGGCGAAGTGCTCCTCGAGCAGACGCACCACGCTGAACGCGAGCCACGTCGGCACGAGGGCCTGGCCGCGCTTGACCGCGTACCCGCGATCGAGGATGGTCTCCGGGATCGTGGCGAAGGTCGAGGGACGGCCGATGCCCTTCTCCTCGAGCACCTTCACCAGCGAGGCCTCGGTGTAGCGCGGCTTCGGCGTGGTGCGGTGACCCTTCGCCTCCGCGGCGGACACGGCCAGCTCGTCGCCGACGGAGACGGCGGGCAGGGACTGGTTCTCCGCGGCGTCGGCGTCGCTGCGCTTCTCGTCGCGACCCTCCTCGTACGCCTCGAGGAAGCCCTTGAACGTGTAGACCGTGCCGGAGGCGGTGAACTCCGCCGTCTGGCCGTCCGCCTCGACCGCGATGGTGACGGTCGTCGTCTCGTACTTGGCGTCCGACATCTGGCTCGCGACGGTGCGCTTCCAGATCAGGTCGTATAGCCGCTGCTCCTCGCGGTCGAGCTCGCCGGACAGCGAGGACGGTGTGCGGAAGTTCTCCCCCGAAGGACGGATCGCCTCGTGCGCCTCCTGGGCGTTCTTGCTCTTGGACTTGTAGACGCGCGGCTTGAGCGGCACCGCGTTGTCGCCGTAGAGAGCCACGGCCTGGCTCCGCGCCGCCTGCACCGCCTGGGTGCTCAGCGCCGTGGAGTCGGTTCGCATATAGGTGATGTACCCCTTCTCGTAGAGGCGCTGGGCGACGCTCATCGCCTGCTTCGCGCTCATCGAGAGCTTGCGCCCCGCCTCCTGCTGCATCGTGGAGGTGGTGAACGGCGCGTAGGGGCTGCGAGTGCCGGGCTTCGCCTCGACCTTGGTGACGGTTCCCGCGCCTGCGGCGTCCACCGCGCGGGCCAGGGCCGATGCCTTGGCCTCGTCGAGGACGACGACCGCCTTCTTGAGCTTGCCGGTGTCGTCGAAGTCGGATCCGCGGGCGAGCTGCCCGCCGTCCACGCGCACCAGGCGGATGCGGAAGGACGTACCGGTCGCAGCGGCATCGGCGTCCACGTCCCAGTACTCCGCGGAGACGAAGGCCATGCGCTCCCGCTCGCGGTCGACGATGAGGCGGGTCGCGGCGGACTGCACGCGACCTGCCGAGATCCCCGTCTTGACCTTGTACCAGAGCACGGGCGAGACGTCCCAGCCGTAGAGGCGGTCGAGGATGCGCCGGGTCTCCTGCGCGTCGACGAGGGCGTGGTCGAGTTCCCGGGTGTTGCCGACCGCGGCCTGGATCGCGTCCTTGGTGATCTCGTGGAAGACCATGCGCTTGACCGGCACCTTGGGCTTGAGCGTCTCCAGCAGGTGCCAGGCGATGGCTTCGCCCTCGCGGTCCTCATCGGTGGCGAGCAGGACTTCGTCGGCATGCTTGAGCGCGCGCTTGAGCTCGGCGACCGTCTTGGTCTTGCGGTCAGAGACCACGTAGTAGGGGTCGAAGCCGTTGTCGATGTCGATGGAGTACTTGCCGTACGCCTTCTTGTCCTCGGCCGGGATGTCCTTCTTGTCGGCGAGGTCGCGGATGTGCCCGACGGAGCTGAGCACCTCGTAACCGTCGCCGAGGTATCCCTGAATAGACCGCATCTTCGTCGGGGACTCGACGATGACGAGCTTCTTGCCTTCAGCCAAGGGGCGTCCTTTCTTCGAAGCACACCATACACACCGCTATCCAGGGTCGTTCACAGCGGGCGAGGGGTAGAGCCGCCGTCATGGTTCTTCGGGTGGCCCGGCGCGGGCTCGGGAGACGGCAGCGAGTCCAGCGTACGCCGCCTCCACCGACACGGTCGCCACGTACCCTTCCAGCGAACAGCTCGTGAGGGTCGCCCCGGTCGCGGCAGCGACCCTCGCCGCGAGGGTGCACGGCTCCTCGCCGGTCGGGACAGCGCCGCTCGCGGAATCGGCGGCGGCGAGCGCGGCGGCGTCCGCTGCCCCTGCCGCGCGCTGAGCGGTGACGGCCGCGCCGCCCAGCGCAGCGAGGCCGACGGAGAGCGTCGCGCACACAACGAGGAGGGTGGCCCCGAGCGCCGAGCCCGCCATCAGCGTCCCCCGTCCAAGGCGCAGCTCGAGGCGCGCAGCGGAAAGCTGATGACGGCGCCGACCGAGACCTGAAGCGTGGCCGTTGCACACACGAGATCGTCCGTGCGACCGAAGGAGGCTCCGGCGCCGGGGACCGCTCCGTGCACGACCCGGGCAGCCGAGGACGGATCCTCCCCGCGCCCGAGCAGCCGTGCGGCGTCGGCGGCCGCATCCTGCAGTGCCACCTGCCGAGACCCCGCCGCGAGGGCCCCGACGCCCAGCAGCAGCACCAGCACCACGGCCGGGAGCGCCAGCGCGAGTTCCGCGGCGACCGCGCCCCCGTCACTGCGCCACCGTCGGCGCACCGCACCACCACGACGAAGGTCGTGCTCACGGGGCAGGGTCATGACACGGTCAGGGCGCGGCGGACGAGGCCCGCGAGGATTCCGCGCACCTCGTCCGAGCGCATGACGGCCACCAGCAGCCCGGCGAACGCCACGGCGGCCATGGTGGTGATGGCGTACTCCGCGGTCGCCGCACCGGTGTCGTCGCCGAAGAGCGCGACAGCGCGACGGCGGTTCAAGGTGGGGAGGGTGTCATTCATCTTCATTCCTCTTTCTTCTCGGTGGTTTCGGAGCAATCACGTGGGCAGCGGTGTGGCGGCGAGCACGCTGAGCAGGAGGGGCGCGACCCCGAGCAGGAGGAACGCCGGCAGTGTGCAGACGCCGAGCGGAAGCAGGAGGCGGGTGGAGAGTCGGGCGGCGCGGAGACGACCGCGGACCCTCGCGCGATGCCGGTCCTGCGCCGCCGTCGCGCGGAGCAGTTCCACGGCCGGGACGCCCGCCGCGCGAGACAGCTCGAGCACCTGCTGCACGCGACCACGCCCCGCGGGATCGACGACCCCCGTCTCGGACGCGAGTTCGACCGCGCGATCGATCGGCGCGCCACCGGTGAGTCCCACCGCGACGAGTTCCGCCGCCAGTCCTGGCGTGCCGGGTTCCGGACGCGCGCGGCGCAGCAGCCGCCCTGTCCAGAGCCGCGCGGCGACGACGAGCAGCAGGCCCGCGGCGACGCACGCGGTCCCCAGCGGGTTGCCGACGATGACGCCCAGAGCGTCGAACCCCAGTGCGACGCCGAGCAGCAGACCGGCCAGCGGCATCCAGAGCAGGAGCCGAGCCGTACCCGCGGGCTCGGCCAGCGCCACCTGCACGTCGTCCGCCGCGGACGCCGCATCGCGCAGCGCCTCGGCGATCGCGCGCAGCGTCTCCGCCAGCGGTGCGCCCACGGTCGTGGCGATCTCCCACGCCGCCGCCAGTTCCCGCCACATGCCGCCCTGCGCCTCGATCGCGGCGACCAACGGCACGCCTTGATCTGTCCGCGCGAGCACGGCCGCCGCAACGGGGTCTCCCGTCGACGCGAGATGGCGCCAGGCGACGACCGGTATGGCTCCGGCCTGCAGCAGCACCGCGAGCGTCAGGACCGAATCCACGGCGTCAGGCTGCTCCCCCGGCGCCGACGTGCGTGCGAAGAGTCTCACCACGGCGCGACCTCCTCGATCGCCAGGCGATCTGCCGCCATCACGAACCGGCCGGCCTTCGCGATCCTCCGCATCCCGTCCGATGTCCGTTCGAGGTGCAGCACGACCGTGAAGGCGCTGACCGCCTGGCGGGCGAGTGCGACCGCGTCCATGCCGGCGAGTGCGCCCAGCGCCTCCAACCGGGCGGGGACGTCAGCAAGACCACTGGCGTGCAGGGTGCCGGCGCCGCCGTCGTGCCCGGTGTTGAGGGCGGTGAGCAGCTCCCTGATCTCTTCGCCGCGGCACTCCCCCACGACCAGACGGTCCGGGCGCATGCGGAGGGACTCCCTGACCAGTCGCGCGAGATCGATTCCTCCCGCTCCCTCGAGGTTGGCCTGCCGCACCTCCAGCGCCACGTGGTGCGGATGCTCGGGCCTCAGCTCCGCGACGTCCTCGATGGTGACGATCCGCTCATCGGGCGGAACGGCGGACAGCAGCGCCGACAGCAGCGTCGTCTTCCCGGCGCCCGTGCCACCGGTCAGGAGGAGGTTGGCACGGTCCCGCACGAGGGTGTGCAGCCAGCGCTGCTGCAGGGCGTCGAAGGCTCGGCGCCTCGCCAGCGCGTCGAGGTCGGCCGCCTGCACCCGGGGAATCCGGATGGAGACGGCGGTGCCCCGCGTCGACACCGGCGCCAGGACGGCGTGCACCCGAACGCCTGAGCCGAGACGCACATCGACGCACGGCGTCTGATCGTCGAGATGCCGACCACCGAGCGCCACGAGGGCGACAGCGAGCTCGCGGATCTCGCGTTCCGTCGCCCGCCAGGAGGGCACGCGGGACGCACCATTCCCCTTGTCCACGAACAGCGCATCGGCGCCGTTGAGGAAGACGTCCGTGACCTCATCGTCGAGGAACGGCGCGAGCGGAGCGAAGGCCGGCTCCCGCCGGAGCCTTTCCTGTGGGCTCCGCGGCGCCTCGGCGGATCCGGAGAGCCGAGGCTGAATGACGAATCGATCGGGCATACGGCGAAGCTAGGCGGCACGTGCGGCACCTCGGGTGGCTGCCGGTGCGGTCGCTCGGATCCTGTGCACAAGCCAGCGCCCAGTCCCACGGTGCAGGAACGCCTCGATCGCGCGCCGTAGGAAGGGAGCGCTCCCACGAGAAAGGGCGGCACCTCACGGGGGGAATGAGATGCCGCCCACGGCGGCTCTCGATCGGGGGAATCGGGCACGCCAAGGCCGGAATGAGATTTCGGCTGTCGTCGAGTGTACGCAAGGCGACCGTCCTGACAAAACCCGCTCCACTACCGACTTTCGGCGGTACTCCGCCGTAGGGGGCGGGGATAGATTCGCCCTGACCTGGTCGCGTCCCCCTGCGACCACGCCTGCACGACCCGAACGCCGCAAAGGAGCGCCTGCCGATGAGCAGTCAGATCGATCACCTTCTCGACGAGACCCGGCGCTTCGCGCCGTCGGAGGAGTTCGCCGCCCAATCCGTCGCCTCGCAGGAGCTCTACGAGCGCGCCGCGGCCGACCGCGAGGGCTTCTGGGCCGACCAGTCCCGCGAGCTCGTGCACTGGCACAAGCCCTTCACCCAGGTCCTCGACTGGAGCAACCCGCCCTTCGCCAAGTGGTTCGACGACGGCGAGCTCAACGTGGCTTACAACTGCCTCGACCGGCACGTCGACGCCGGGAACGGCGACCGCGTCGCGCTCTTCTGGGAGGGCGAGCCCGGCGACAGCCGCCGCATCACCTACGCCGAGCTGACGGACGAGGTCAAGCGCGTCGCGAACGTGCTCGAGGAGCTCGGCATCGGTCAGGGCGACCGCGTCGCGATCTACCTGCCGATGATCCCCGAGGCGATCGCCGCGATGCTCGCCGTGGCGCGCGTCGGTGCGATCCACTCGGTCGTCTTCGGCGGCTTCAGCGCGGACAGCCTGCGCTCCCGGATCGACGACGCCGGCGCCAAGCTCGTCATCACGGCGGACGGCGGCTACCGCAAGGGCCGCGTCTCAGCGCTGAAGCCGGCGGTCGACCAGGCCCTGGCCGACCGCGGGGAAGGCGAACAGCAGACCGTGGAGCACGTGCTCGTGGTCCGGCGCGGCGAGAACGAGGTGGAGTGGACCGACGGCCGCGACCTCTGGTGGCACGATGTGGTCCCGGCCGCCTCCGCCGAGCACACGGCACAGGCCTTCCCCGCCGAGAACCCGCTGTTCATCCTCTACACCTCGGGCACGACGGGGAAGCCGAAGGGCATCCTGCACACCTCCGGGGGCTACCTCACCCAGGCGGCGTACTCGCACAAGAACGTCTTCGATCTGAAACCGGAGACGGACGTCTACTGGTGCACCGCCGACATCGGCTGGATCACCGGTCACAGCTACGTCACCTACGGCCCCCTCGCGAACGGCGCGACCCAGGTGCTCTACGAAGGCACACCGGACACCCCGCACCCGGGCCGCTGGTGGGAGCTCATCGAGAAGTACAAGGTCTCGATCTTCTACACGGCCCCGACCGCGATCCGCTCGTTCATGAAGATCGGCCGCAGCGTCCCGCAGAAGTTCGACCTGTCGTCGCTGCGCGTGCTCGGCTCGGTGGGCGAGCCCATCAACCCCGAGGCCTGGATGTGGTACCGCGAGGTCATCGGCGCCGGCACGACCCCGATCGTCGACACCTGGTGGCAGACCGAGACCGGCGCGATCATGGTGTCGGCGCTTCCCGGCGTCACCGCGACGAAGCCCGGCTCCGCGCAGGTGCCGCTGCCCGGCATCTCGATCGACGTGGTGGACGAACAGGGTGAGGAGGTCGGCAACGGCAACGGCGGCCTCCTCGTCATCACGGAACCCTGGCCCAGCATGCTGCGCGGCATCTGGGGCGACCCGGAGCGGTTCCGCGAGACGTACTGGGAGAAGTTCGAGAAGCAGGGCTACTACTTCGCCGGCGACGGGGCGCGGCTCGACGAGGACGGCGACCTCTGGCTCCTCGGCCGGGTCGACGACGTCATGAACGTCTCCGGCCACCGGTTGTCGACCGCGGAGATCGAATCGTCGCTCGTCGCGCACGAGGCCACCGCGGAGGCAGCCGTCGTCGGCGCCTCGGACGAGACCACCGGCCAGGCGGTCGTGGCGTTCGTGATCATCAAGGAGAGCTACCTCTCCGCTCACGACCCCGCAGGACTCGCGCAGCAGCTGCGGCTCTGGGTGGGCGAGCAGATCGGCGCGATCGCCCGTCCCCGGGACGTCTACATCGTCGGCGAGCTGCCGAAGACCCGCTCCGGGAAGATCATGCGGCGACTGCTGCGCGACGTCGCCGAGGGGCGCGAGGTGGGCGACACCACGACGCTCGCCGACACCGCCGTGATGAGCATCATCTCCGCGCAGGTCAAGTAGCGCGAGACCCCGGTTACACGTCGAGACCCCCTGCTGCGAATGCGTGCAGCAGGGGGTCTCGACGATTATGCGGGGTCTCGGGGCTACGCGAGACGGAACGTCACCTCGACCTCGACGGGGCTGCCGAGCGGCAACTCCGCCACACCGACGGCCGCGCGGGCGTGCCGGCCCTCTTCGCCGAAGATCTCACCGAGCACCTCACTCGCACCGTTGATGACGGCGGGCTGTCCGGTGAAGCCCTCCGCGGAGCCCACGAAGCCGCCCACGCGGACGACACCCGCGATGCGGTCGACACCGCCCGCGACGTCGGCGGCGGCGGCCAGCGCGTTCAGCGCGCACGTGCGCGCGTAGGCCTTCGCGTCCTCCGCGGACACCTCAGCGCCGACCTTGCCGGTCGTGGGGAGGGCGCCATCGACGAACGGGAGCTGGCCCGAGGTGTAGACGAGGCCTCCGTGCACGACGGCCGGCACGTAGGCGGCGACCGGCGCGGCGACGGCGGGCAGTTCGATGCCGAGCTCGGAGAGACGGGCGGCGATGCTCATGCCTGGCCTCCCTCGAACTGGCGCGAAGCCTCGGCGGCGGCGGCGAGACCGGCGTTGGTCGAGCCGTCCGTCGTCACGGGGCGCTTGAAGTAGGCGACCAGACCGCCTTCGGGACCCTGCACCACCTGGACGAGCTCCCAGCCCTGCTTGCCCCAGTTGTTGAGGATGGCCGCGGTGTTGTGGATCAGCAGCGGCGTGGTGAGGTACTCCCACGTGGTCATGGCACTCCTGTCGATCAGGGCGCGTCCAGGGCAGACCGGGCCGCGCTCGTCAAAGCCGGTATTCAGGGAACTCCCCTACGATCAAGCGTATGCCCCAAAAGAACCGCACGGTGAAGGGCGTGCTCGGCGGTCTCGTCGGGCTCGTCGGACTGAGCGCCATCGCCGGTCTGCTGGTCACCGCCAGCGTCACCCCCGTCCTCGCGATGACCGGCGTCGCCGGCACCACCGCATTGACGATCTTCGACGAGCTGCCCGAGGTGCTGAAGGTCGACACTCCGATGGAGCAGTCCACGATCTACGCGACGAGCCCCGAGGGTCAGCCCGTCGTCCTGGCGTCCTTCTACGAGCAGAACCGCGTTCCGGTCACCTACGAGCAGGTCTCCCCTGTCCTCTATGACGCGATCCTCTCCAGCGAAGACAAGAACTTCTACACGCATGGCGGGGTCAACCTGGGCGCGACCGTCAAGGCGCTCGTCGACAACGTGCGCGGCACCTCCAGCCGCGGTGCCTCGACGATCAGCCAGCAGTTCGTGAAGAACGTCCGCATCCAGCAGTGTGAGCAGAACGTGAACACCGCTTCCGAGACCTACGCCGACGACCTGCAGCAGTGCTGGCAGGACGCGACGAACGCGTCCGGCGTCGACGGCATCGAGCGCAAGCTCCAGGAGATGCGCTACGCCATCCAGATCGAGAAGGACTACTCGAAGAACGACATCCTTCTCGGCTACCTGAACATCGCGAACTTCGGCGGCACCGTCTACGGCATCGAAGCCGCGGCGCGCTACTACTTCTCCACGACCGCCGCGAACCTCACTGTTCCTCAGGCCGCGACGCTGGCCGGTATCGTGCAGAACCCCAACACCTACCGCATCGACAAGCCGGAGGGGACGTACACGACCGACGACGGCGTCGCCCACAACTCCGCCGAGGACGGCTACAAGGACGCGAAGGACCGCCGCGACTACGTGCTGGGCCGCATGCTCGCCGACAAGAAGATCACCAAGGCCCAGTACGACGAGGCGATCGCCTCGGCGATCGAACCCGCCATCACCGTGCCGGTCCAGGGCTGCGCGGCGGCGGGCCGCAACGCCTACTTCTGCCAGTACGTGAAGTCGATCGTCGAGAACGACGAGGCCTTCGGCGCCGACATCCAGGAGCGTCGCGACCTGCTCCGCCGAGGCGGCCTGAAGATCTACACCTCGCTCGACTTCCGCGTGCAGGACCCCGCGGCCCAGGAGATGGCCAACGTCGTCCCGGCGAACTTCGACAACAAGTACTTCGGCGCCGCCGGCGTTTCCATCGAGGTCGGCACCGGACGCATCCTCTCCATCACCCAGAACACGATGTTCTCCGAGACGCCGACCACCGATCAGGCGTACTCCTCGCTCGTGTTCGCCGGTGACCAGAAGTTCGGCAAGTCCGGCGGATTCCAGGTGGGGTCGACGTACAAGCTGTTCACCCTCATCGACTGGCTCGAGAAGGGTCACTCGGTGCGGGAGAACCTCAACGGCACCGTGCAGACCAACCTGAGGATCCCCGTCTGCGGGAGCCCGCAGCCGACGAACACGGCGGAGATCGGCAACTTCGGTCGCAGCCGCGGGTATCCCGGGACTCCCATGACCTTCACGGCGCAGTCCCTCAACAGTGGCTACTTCGCCATGGCCTCCAAGCTCGACGTCTGCGACATCAACAAGGTCGCCGACAAGATGGGCGTCACGCTGGCCAACGGTCAGAAGGTCACCGAGGAGAACGTGCCGTACGACGTGCTCGGCCCCAAGAACATCTCGCCCATCGCGATGGCCAACGCGTACGCGACGGTCGCCAGCGGCGGCACGTACTGCACTCCGCGCGCGATCGACAAGGTGATCGACGCAGAGGGCAAGGAGCGGGAACTCCCGAAGGCGTCCTGCACGGAGGGCGTCCTGTCCCAGGAGGTCGCGGCGACCGCGGCGTACGCGCTGCAAGGCGTCATGGCCGGCGGAGGGACCGGTTCGCGGGCCAACCCGTTCGATGGAACCCCGCTGATCGGCAAGACCGGAACCCACGACCTCTGGTCGACGATGATGATCGAATCGAGCACGAAGGTCGCCACGGCGGTGTGGGCGGGACGCTCGAACGGCAACCACGACAACGTCTTCAACGTCTGGACCGGAAGCCACCTCCTCAACGAGGTGCGCTACCCGCTCGCGAGAACCGCTCAGCATGCCGCGAACATGGCGTACGGGGGCGATGCGTTCCCTCAGCCGGACGGCAACCTCATCCGTCAGGTCCGCGTCGACGTGCCGAACGTGGTGGGACAGTCGGTCGAGGAGGCCACCGCCACGCTCGATCGCGCCGGCTTCACGGTGTCGGTGGGCGAGCCCGTCGACAGCGACCAGGCGACCAACATCGTGGTGGCGCAGGATCCCAGCGGTCAGGCCGCGATCGGCTCCACCATCACGATCTCGCCCAGCAACGGCAACGGAGCGACCGTCCCCGACGTCACCGGCAAGAGTCCGACCGCCGCCAACGCCGCTCTCATCGCGGCCGGTTTCACCACGGTCGAGCGCGCAGGGTCGTGCAACGCGGAGGACGCCACGGTGACCTCGACCGACCCCGCGGCGAACACCGCGGCGACGAAGTCCACTCCGATCAGGGTGACGTGCAAGTAGGCGCGCCCCGCGCGGCGCACCCGGCCCTCATCGCGCTCGGCGCGGTGGGGGCCGTCGGTGCCGCGGCCGCAGTCTGGGGCTTCGGAATCGAGCGCTACCTGTTCACCGTGCGCGTCGCGACGGCGAAGGCGCTTCCGGAAGGGGCGGCCCCGCTGCGGATCCTGCACATCTCCGACGCTCACATGGCACCGTGGCAGCGCCGGAAGCAGGACTGGCTCGCCTCACTGGCCGAGCTCGAGCCCGACCTCATCGTCAACACCGGCGACAATCTGGGGCATGAGGACGGCCTACAGGGCATCCGCCGCGCTTTCGCGCCCTTCGCGGGCATCCCCGGTGTGTTCGTGCACGGCTCCAACGACGTGAACGCCCCGTCGCCTCGAAATCCGCTGCGCTACTTCGCCGGCCCCTCGCAGAAGGTCCGGCAGCCGGCGCTGCTCGACACGGATGCGATGGACCGGTACTTCACGGACGAGCTCGGGTGGGCCGACCTGAACAACACCGCCGCGCGGTTGACCGTCCGCGACGCCACGGTGGATCTGTTCGGCGTCGACGATGCGCACCGCGACTGGGAGCGCCTCGACCTGCTCCCCGCCGCCCTCGACGCTCTCGGCCCCCGGGCGGACGAGACGCCCGTACTCGGCGTCACGCATGCCCCGTATCAGCGCGTGCTCAACGGTTTCATCGACCTCGGCGCGGATGCGATCCTCGGCGGGCACACGCACGGTGGGCAGGTGTGCCTCCCGGGATACGGAGCGCTCGTCGCGAACTGCGACATCCCGCTGAAGCAGGCGAAGGGACTCAGCACCTGGACGCACGAGGGACGTTCGGTGCCGCTGAACGTGAGTGCGGGCTGCGGCCACTCGATCTACGCGCCCGTACGTTTCGCGTGCCGGCCGGAGGCGACGCTGCTCACCCTCACGGCCCGGACCTGATCCCGATGACGCACCACGGCGCAGGGACGACCGAAGACGGCGGTCCTCGCCTGTGACGTGCGGGGCAGGGCTGGCGCGGCGCGCTGCCGCCCAGGCCGACGTGAGCGCTCGATTCGGCGCTGGAGACATTTCGCTGTAGACTCGGAGGGTTGCAAAAACGGGGTGTGGCGCAGCTTGGTAGCGCGCTTCGTTCGGGACGAAGAGGTCGCAGGTTCAAATCCTGTCACCCCGACCAGTAACACGAGAAGGCCGCCCGCAGGGCGGCCTTCTCCGTATCGGGATGTCACGCCTCCCTCTCGTCGAAGTGCTCGCGAATGTTCTCGCGTCGCACTGCGTAGCGCTCGCAGCCGCACCGTTCTCACGGACAGGAACGCCTACAGTGGAAGCATCATGACATCGCCCTCTCTCATCGCCTTCGACCTCGATGACACCCTCGCGCCGTCCAAGGGCACGATCGACCCGCAGATCGCCATCCTGCTCGGCGAGCTTCTGAGGTCGGTGGACGTCGCGATCATCTCCGGTGGCAACGAGGCGCAGTTCCGCACGCAGGTGGTCGCGCAGCTCGGGGACGCCGACCCGACGGCGCTCGCCCGCCTGCACCTGCTGCCGACCTGCGGGACCCGGTACCTGCGCCATGACGGCACCGACTTCGTGGCCGTGTATGCCCACGATCTGAGCGAGGGCGAGAAGTCAGCCGCTCTCACCGCGCTGCGCGAGGAGGCGGAGCGACTCGGGTTGTGGGAGGCGGAGCCCTGGGGTGAGATCCTCGAGGACCGCGGCTCGCAGATCACGTTCTCGGCCCTCGGTCAGCAGGCGCCGCGCGATGCCAAGCACGCCTGGGATCCGACGGGCGCGAAGCGCGGTGCCCTGCGCGATGCCGTGGCCGCTCGCCTCCCCGGCCTCGAGGTGCGCTCGGGCGGCTCGACGTCGATCGACATCACCCGCGCCGGAATCGACAAGGCCTTCGGCATGCAGCAGCTCGCCACGCACACCGGCATCGAGCTGACCGCGATGCTCTTCTACGGCGACCGCCTCGATGAGGGCGGCAACGACTACCCGGTCCTGGCGCTCGGAGTCCCCTCCGTGGCCGTCGAAGGCTGGGAGGACACGGCCGCCCGTCTGCGCGAACTGCTGCCGACGCTGACCGCCCGGGTCTGACCGCTCGGCACGCCTGCACGACCGGAGGACGCCCGCACGACGGGTGGGTTGAACTCGTCGTGCCGGCGTGCCCCGGTCGTGCAGCTGAGCGGTCAGTGCACCTCGACCCCGGCGGCGCGGGAGACGGGCACCAGGCGCGTGAGCTGGGTCACGTGCGCGGGCTCGAGTTCTGCCAGAGAGGCGACGCCGAGCAGCCGCATCGTGCGCTCGATCTCTCCGCGCAGAATGGCGATCGTGCGGTCCACACCCTGGCGTCCGCCCGCCATCAGGCCATAGAGGTAGGCGCGGCCGATCAGCGTGAAGTCGGCCCCGAGCGCGACTGACGCCACGATGTCCGCGCCGTTCATGATGCCGGTGTCGATCATGACCGTGAAGTCGTCGCCGACAGCTCGGCGCACCTCGGGCAGGAGGTGGAAGGGGATCGGCGCACGGTCGAGCTGCCGGCCACCGTGGTTCGAGAGGACGATACCGTCGACGCCGGCATCCCGGAGGCGGACAGAGTCCTCGACGTTCTGCACGCCCTTGATGACGATCTTGCCGGGCCAGATGTCGCGGATGACGGCGAGGTCGTCGTAGCTGATGGTCGGGTCCATCGCGGCGTCGAGGAGCTCCCCCACGGTACCGCCGGTCGTGCTCAGCGACGCGAACTCCAGCTTCGGGGTGGTCAGGAAGTCGAACCACCACCAGGGTCGTGGGATGGCGTTGATGATCGTGCCGAGGGTGAGCTGCGGCGGGATGCTGAAGCCGTTGCGCTTGTCGCGGAGACGGGCGCCGGCGACCGGGGTGTCGACGGTGAACTGCAGCGTGTCGAACCCTGCGGCCGCGGCGCGACGGGCGAGTTCATAGGAGATCTCGCGGTCGCGCATGACGTACAGCTGGAACCAGTTCCGAGCGGGTACGGGGCCCTGAGGCTCCCGGACCGCCGCCGCCTTGACATCCTCGATGGACGTCGTCCCGAGGGTGGACAGCGTGAACGGGATGCCGGCGGCGGCGGCGGCCCCGGCGCCGGCGATCTCGCCCTCGGTCTGCATGAGCCGAGTGAACCCGGTCGGCGCGATACCGAACGGGAGCGCGGAGGGACCGCCGAGGATCTCGACGGCCGTGTCGACGTCCGGCGCCGGCTTGAGGATGCCGGGGTGGAACTCGACGTCCTGGAACGCCTGGCGGGCCCGGCTCAGCGACAGCTCACCCTCCGCGGCGCCGTCGGTGTAGTCGAACGCGGCCTTGGGGGTGCGGCGTTTGGCGATCTTCCGCAGATCGTCGATGGTGAGCGCGGCGTCGAGACGGCGCTTGCGACCGTCGAGCTCGGGCTTCTTGAACTTCATGAGCTCCAAGAGCTCGGCGGGATTGGGGAGCTGGCGCTGGACCATGTTCTGCCTCTCAGTTCTGCGGGGTGATGGCGCGGGTGAGGCCCGCGGCGGTGTAGTAGCCGGTGATGTGGGCACGGACGAGGCGGCGGGCGGTGTCCGCATCCCCGTCGTCGATCGCGGCGACCAGCGCACGGTGCTCGGACCGCAGGCGATCGGCCATGCGGCCCCAGTCGTCCACGGTCGCCGCCCCGGCGAGGACGTACGACTCGATGGCGGACCGGAGCCCCGCCATCATCGCCGCGATGACCGTGTTGCCGCTGCCCTCGGCGAGCGAGAGATGCAGTTGCGCGTCGAGGGCGAGGAACTCGGCCGGGGCGAGGGCCTCGTCGTCCATCGCAGCGAGCAGCTCGTGTGCTCGGGCGGTGTCACGGTGCGCGGCGGCAGCCATGGCATCGACGACCGCGTCCTCGAGCACGAGACGCGTGCGGACCACGTCATCGAGCGGGAAGCCCTGTGCGGCCACCTGGAGGCGCAGGAGCGCGGACATGCCGCCGGTGGGCGTGGCGATGACGATGGCGCCCGCCTGCGGCCCGGAGCCGGTCGCGGTGCGGATGAGTCCGAGCACTTCGAGCACCCGGAACGCCTCGCGCACGCTCGATCGTCCGACACCGAGGTCGCCGGCGAGATCGCGTTCCGACGGCAGCCGGTCGCCCGGCCCCAGTCGCCCCTCGAGCAGATCGCGCTCGATGTGCTCGAGCACGAGCCGCCACGCCCGCGCCGGCTGCTCCGTCATCCCGCCTCCTGTGGTCTGACCACAGACTAGCGCGTGTGGTCAGACCACGTAAAGCCCTGCCGCTCCGATACTCGCCCCACCCCTTTACGCGCGCTCCGGCCCCGTGCGGGCGCACGCACAGGGGTGGCTCGACTGGAAGGGGGTGGGTCGACGGGAGGGTCAGCCGAGACGGCCGCCGGACTCCTCCAGGTAGCAGGTGCCGCACAGGGACTCGTACGTCGTGAGCTCCGGCGAGGCGGAGCCGTCGGCGCCCTCGTCGATCGCGACCTGGTCGCCGTCGAAGACGAAGCGCCCGCCGACCACGCGGCCGTTGAACACCGCCTTGCGCCCGCAGCGGCAGATGGTCTTGAGCTCCTCGAGGGAGTGCGCGATGGCGAGGAGCCGGGCGGAGCCGGGGAACGCCTGGGTGCGGAAGTCGTTGCGGATACCGTAGGCCATGACCGGGATGCCCTCCTCCACCGCGATCCGGAAGAGGTCGTCGATCTGCGCGGGAGTGAGGAACTGCGCCTCGTCGATGAGGAGGCAGGCCACGTCCACCGGGCCGGTCGGAAGGAGTTCCTCCTCCGTCGACCGTCGCATGCGCTCCCGGTGGACGGCGAAGAGCACCCGGGCATCGTCTTCGGGGCCGATCAGGAAATCGACCGGCCGCGTGACCCCGAGGCGACTCTCGATCTGCCCAGCACCCTTGGTATCGATCGCAGGCTTGGCGAGGAGCACGTGCTGGCCGCGCTCCTCGTAGTTGTAGGCGACCTGCAGCAACGCGGTCGACTTGCCCGAGTTCATCGCGCCGTAGCGGAAGTAGAGCTTCGCCACGGTCCGGGGTCAGGCGTTGATGCCGAGGACGGCGGCGGTGGCGGTGGTCGACTCCTCCGCGAGCTCCGCGTCGCCGTTGAGCTTCCGGCCGAAGGTGGGGATGAGCTCGCGCAGCTGCGACTCCCAACCCGGGTACTCCCCGGGGAAGCACTTCTTCAGCAGGTCGAGCATGATCGGCACGGCCGTCGAAGCCCCGGGGGATGCACCGAGGAGGCCGGCGATCGAACCGTCGCCCGAGGCGACCACCTCGGTGCCGAACTGCAGCACGCCGCCCTTCTTCGGGTCCTTCTTCATGACCTGGGCACGCTGACCGGCGTCGATGAGCGTCCAGTCCTCGTCCTTGGCGGTCGGCATGAAGGTACGGAGGCTGTCGACCTTCTTGCGGTGGTTCTTCATCAGTTCGCTGATGAGGTACGTGATGAGGTCGGGGTTGGCGAACGCGACCCGCAGCATCGGCCACAAGTTGTGCGGGCGAACCTGCGTGACGATGTCGAGCATCGAGCCGTTCTTGAGGAACTTCGGGCTGAACGTCGCGAACGGTCCGAACATCAGCGAGGCCTCGCCGTCCACGACGCGGGTGTCGAGGTGCGGGACCGACATCGGCGGCGCACCGACCGAGGCCTGCGAGTAGACCTTCGCCTTGTGCTGCGCGACGATCTTCGGGTTCGTCGTCTTGAGGAACTGGCCGCCGATCGGGAAGACGCCGTAGCCCTTGATCTCGGGGATGCCGGAATTCTGCAGGAGCTTCAGCGCCCACCCGCCGGCGCCGACGAACACGAACTTCGCCTTGATCTCGTTCGGAGTGCGGCCGACCGTCGTGCGGTACTTGATGAGCCAGGTGCCGTCCTTCTGACGCTTGAGGGACTTGACCTCGTGGTTCGTGCGCACCGAGACGCCCGAGGCGCGAAGATGACCGAAGAGCTGATGCGTGAGCGCACCGAAGTCGACGTCCGTGCCGGCAGGCACCCGGGTGGCCGCGAACGGCTCCCCCTTGCGGCGCTTCTGCATGAGCAGCGGCGCCCACTGGTTGATGACGCGGGAGTCCTCGCTGTATTCGATACCCGCGAACAGGGGCTGCTCCTTGAGCACCTCGTAGCGCTTCTTGAGGTAGGCGACATCCTTCTCGCCGCGCACGAACGTCATGTGCGGCGTCGCGTTGATGAAGGTCGACGGCTCGTCCAGCACGCCCTTGTCGACGAGGGAGGACCAGAACTGGCGGCTCTGCTGGAACTGCTCGTTGATCGAGATCGCCTTGGCGGGGTCGAGCGGAGCGTCGCCCTGCTGCGGCATGTAGTTCAGCTCGCACAGCGCGGCGTGCCCGGTCCCGGCGTTGTTCCACGGGTTCGAGCTCTCCTGCGCCACGTCCGACAGCCGCTCGAAGGCGACGATCTTCCAGTCCGGCTGCAGCTCGTGCAGCAGGGTACCCAGGGTGGCGCTCATGATGCCACCGCCGATCAGGACGACATCGACGTTTTCAGTCACCCGACCAGTCTAGTTCGCGGGCAGGACACCACAGACCATGCGTCGGTCAGGAGACCGGGGCAAGACGCTCCGCGAGCACCTCGGCGATCTGGACCGCGTTCAGCGCCGCGCCCTTGCGGAGGTTGTCGTTGCTGATGAAGAGCACGAGACCCTTGCCCTCCGGCGCGGACTGGTCGGCGCGGATGCGCCCCACGAAGCTCGGGTCCTTGCCCGCGGCCTGCAGCGGGGTCGGCACCTCGTCGAGCACGACGCCGGGCGCCGCGCTCAGCACCTCCCTGGCACGCTCCGGCGTCAGGTCGCGGGAGAACTCGGCATGGATCGACAGCGAGTGGCCCGTGAAGACCGGCACCCGGACACACGTGCCCGCGACGCGGAGGTCGGGGAGTTCGAGGATCTTCCGGCTCTCGTTGCGGAGCTTCTTCTCCTCGTCGGTCTCGTTGTCCCCGTCGTCCACCAGGTTGCCGGCGAGCGGGATCACGTCGAAGGCGATCGGGGCGACGTACTTCTCGGGCTCGGGGAAGTCGACCGCGGAGCCGTCGTGCACGAGCCGGAGGGTGTCTCCCTGGGCGAGCACGCCCTCGACCTGGCCGAGCAGTTCCTGCGCACCGGCGAGTCCGGAACCGGACACCGCCTGGTAGGTGGACACGATCAGCCGCTCGAGGCCGGCCTCGGCGTCGAGGACCTTCAGCACGGGCATCGCGGCCATGGTGGTGCAGTTCGGGTTGGCGATGATGCCTTTGGGGCGGTCGTCGATCGCGTGCGGGTTGACCTCGCTGACGACGAGCGGGACCTCGGGATCCATCCGCCAGGCGCTGGAGTTGTCGACGACCACGGCGCCGGCCTCGGCGAAGCGCGGCGCGTACGCCCGGCTGGCGGTGGCACCGGCGGAGAACAGGGCGATGTCGATGCCCGACGGGTCGGCGGCGTCCACGTCCTCGACGATCACCGTCTGCCCGCCGAACTCGATGGCCGTGCCCGCGGAGCGCGCGGACGAGAAGAGGCGCAGCTCGCGAATCGGGAACGAACGCTCCGCGAGAATCTCGCGCATGACAGTGCCCACCTGGCCGGTGGCGCCGACGATGGCGACGGAGAGTCCTGATTCGGAGATGCGGGTCATGATGTTCCTTGGCTTCGTGCGGTACGGCGTACGAGGCTTCGGGCGCGGCGTCGGGATGCTGAGGCTGCGCCTGGCGCCGGTGTCAGGGTTTCGGCGAGTCTATCGCGCCGCAGCCATCCCGGAGCCCGCCGGCGTGCTTTGCGTCACCCGCGGGGCCAGGCGCTCGCGCGAGGGCAGGCAACTGCGGCCAGGACAGCCTGAGCTCGCGCGAAAGCCTGGACAGCCGCGGGCTCGGGAGGACAGGCGGACCCGCGCGAACAGGCGAACGCGGGAGGACAGGCGGACGCGGGAGGACAGGCGGACGCGGGAGGACAGGCGCGCACGGACAAGACAGCCTGAACCGGCGCGAAAGCCTGGGTTGGCGCGGAGGACGGGGAAGCGAGTGGGGGTCAGCGACCGGTGCCGGCGTGGACCGTGGCCTCCGCGTCGCCGTCGAGGCCGTAGGCGGTGTGCACCGTGCGGGCGGCCTCGGTGAGGTCGGTGTCGCGGAGCACGACCGAGATGCGGATCTCCGAGGTGGAGATCATCTCGATGTTGATGCCGCCGGCGGACAGCGCCTCGAACAGGGTCGCCGAGACGCCGGAGTGCGTGCGCATCCCCGCGCCGACCACGGACAGCTTGCCGATCTGGTCGTCGTGGATGAGGTTCTGGAAGCCGACCTCGGTCTGCTCGCCGGCGAGGGCCTTGAGCGCGGCAGCGGCGTCAGCCTTGGGGACCGTGAAGGAGATGTCGGTGCGTCCCGTCGCCGACACGTTCTGCACGATCATGTCGACGTTGGCGCCGGACTTCGCGACGATCTTGAAGATCTCGGCCGCCTTGCCCGGAACATCGGGCACGCCGGCGACGGTGATCTTGGCCTGGCTGAAGTCGGTGGCGACGCCGGCGACGATCGGTTCTTCCATGACTGCTCCCTCGGCTTCGCGAGGGTTCTTCATGCCCTCGCCCAGAACGTATGTGCCCTCGGCCGACGAGAACGTCGACCGGGCGTGGATGAGGACGCCGTGCCGGCGGGCGTACTCCACGGCACGGATGTAGAGGACCTTGGCGCCGTTGGCGGCGAGCTCCAGCATCTCCTCGCTGGAGACGTGGTCGAGCTTCTGCGCCTTCGGGATCACCCGCGGGTCGGCGGTGAAGATGCCGTCCACGTCGCTGTAGATCTCGCAGACGTCGGCCGACAGCGCGGCCGCCAGCGCGACGGCCGTCGTGTCCGAGCCACCGCGGCCGAGCGTGGTGATATCGCGGGTGTCGCGGTTGAAGCCCTGGAAGCCCGCGACGATGACGATCGCGCCCTCGTCGAGCGCCTCGCGGAGCCGGACGGGCGTGACGTCGACGATGCGCGCCGCGCCGTGCTGCGAGTCGGTGATCATCCCGGCCTGGCTGCCGGTGAACGACCGGGCCTCGAAGCCCATGGAGTGGATCGCCATCGCCAGCAGCGCCATCGAGATCCGCTCGCCGCTGGAGAGCAGCATGTCGAGTTCGCGTGGGGCGGGGATCGGCGCGACCTCGTTCGCCAGATCCAGCAGCTCATCGGTGGTGTCGCCCATCGCGCTCACGGCGACGACGACGTCGTGACCGGCGCGGCGCGTGTCGACAATGCGCTTGGCGACGCGCTTGATGCTCTCTGCGTCGGCGACCGACGAGCCGCCGTACTTCTGCACGATGAGGGCCACGTTCACTCCCTGGGATGTCGGGCGGATCCGCCCACGGTCATTCTACGATCGGCGCGCATGCCACCCCGCGCATGTGACGGCTCAGGCCGGCGCGGGCGGCACGGGCGTCATCGGACGCAGCCGCCCTCCGGTGGCCGCGAACCAGCAGCCGACGATGATCAGCGGGAATCCGAGGAGGAGACCCGGGGTCAGCGGTTCGGCGAGCACGATGGCCCCGAGCACGATCGCCACGACCGGGTTCACGTAGGTGAACAGCGGCGCCCTGACCGGTCCGACCTCGCGGATGAGGGCGAAGAACGCCAGGAAGGCCACCGCCGTGCAGACGACGGCGAGGGCGAGCAGGGCGCCGAGCGACGGGAGCGTCGGAACCTCGTGCTGCGTGAGCAGGCCGATGGGGAGATAGACGATGCCGATCATGAGCAGCGACAGCGTGATCGTTCCGAGCGAAGGGACGTCGTTCAGCTTGCGAGCCACGATGAACGGCGCGATCGCGTAGAGCACCGCGACGAGCAGCACCTCCCCGGCGGCGAGGAGGCTCACCTCTCCCCCGAAGAGCCCCGGTCCCGCCACCACGACGGCCACGCCGACGAAGCCGACGAGCAGACCGATGCCGCGGGCGGGGCGCAGCACGCCGCGGTCTCCGCCGCCCAGCGCGATGAGGGCAGCGAACAGCGGAACCGTCGCGACGAGGAGTCCTGTCATGCCGGAGGGAAGCGTCATCTCGGCGTGGCCGAGGAGGAGGAAGGGACCGGCCATCTCCACCGCCCCGAACGCCAGCACCCACGGCCAGTGCCGCAGGGCCGCGCGGAGGGCGCCGCTCCGCAGGGCGAACGGCAGCAGGAGGAGGGCGGCGATCAGGGTGCGTCCGGCGACGACCGCCGGCGGAGAGATCGACTCCACCGCCACGCTGATGAAGAGGTAGGGCACACCCCACAGCAGGGCCATGGCGCCGAAGAGCAGCCAGCCCCGCCGCGAGAAGCCGGACTGCGGGGTCACAGCACGCGCCGGCCCTCGAAGGCTCGACCGAGCGTCACCTCGTCCGCGTACTCGAGGTCACCGCCGACCGGGAGGCCGGAGGCGAGCCGGGAGACCGTGATCTGCATCGTCGTCAGCAGCCGACTCAGGTAGCTGGCCGTCGCCTCCCCCTCCAGGTTGGGGTTCGTGGCGATGATGACCTCCTGCACGGTGCCGTCGGCGAGGCGCGTCATGAGTTGAGCGATCCGCAGATCGTCCGGACCGATGCCCGCGATGGGGCTGATCGCGCCGCCGAGCACGTGGTACAGGCCGCGGAACTCGCGGGTGCGCTCGATCGCGGCGACATCCTTCGCATCCTCGACCACGCAGATCAGCGCCTGGTTGCGGCGCGGGTCGCGGCAGATGGCGCAGCGCTCCTGCTCCGCGACGTTGCCGCAGATCTCGCAGAACCGGACCCGGATGCGGATCTCGGTCAGCAGTTCGGCGAGACGGGCGACGTCGAACGTCGGCGTCTGCAGGATGTGGAAAGCGATGCGCTGCGCGGACTTCGGGCCGATGCCGGGAAGGCGGCCGAACTCGTCGATCAGCTCTTGGACGATGCCGTCGTACATCAGGAGAACCTCGTGGGGGGCTCGTAGGGCTCTTCGCGAAGGAACGTCGCGCCGAGCACCTGGCGGATCACGGCCTCACCGTAGCGCTGCACGCCCCCGGCGGGGGTGCGCTCGATGACGACCGGTGGAGCGGCGGCGGGAGCCGTGCGCGGGGCCGCCTGCGGGGCCGCGGTCGGGGTCGCTCGCGGGGAGGGAGGGCGGTCGTACGGAGCCGGAGGCTCGTACGCCGGATCGTACGGCGGCTCCTCGTCGAAGGCGGGAGCCTCGTCGTCACCGGGCAGGGGTGGCTCGTCGCGGTCGATCCTGCCGTCGGCCGGCGGAGCGGGAGCGGCAGCGGCGGCCTCGACCTCCTCCGGCTCCTCGTCGACGGCGAGCGGTGCGGCGGGCGGCGCCGTGTCGGTCGTCGGGATCGGCGCGACCGCCCACTCTGTCACGGGGGCGGCGGCGGAGCGCGTCTGCGAACGGGAGGGACGCGCTGAGGCAGGCTCCGATGCGGGGGCGGCGTCAGCCGGCGCGGCGGATCCGGACGAGGCCGGCTGCCGCGGCGCACCACCGGGCGGCATCGGTGCCGGGAGGTATTTGACCCGTACCCCGACCTCCTGCTCGATGGCGGTACGGAGGTGGTCGGACGGCCCCGAGCCGGGCGTGGTCCCCTTGAACTTCGAGACGTCGTGCTGGCTCGTGAATCCGAGGGTCAGCACCTCGGAATCGCCGTCGTAGGCGAGGGGCTGCACGGCAGTCGCGAGCAGCCAGGAGGTGCGACTGATGCCCTCGAGACGCTTCAGCACGGCGGGCCAGGCGTCGCGGACCCGGTCGAATGTGACGGGAGCGGACGGCTCCGGCGTCGGCCTCGGTTCCGGGGCGCGGTCGGGCTCGGGAGCCGCGTCCGCGGAGCTGGGGGCAGTCGGCGCGGACGGCGGGGGCGAAGCTGCGGCGGGTGTCGCCGGAACGAGCGTCGCCGGAGCGGGCGTCGCCGGCGCGTCAGGCGTCACGGTCGCAGGCGGCGTCACAGTCGCCGGCGGGACCACCGGAGGATGGGTCGTCGCCGGCGGGTGCATCGCGCCCGATGCGGACGAGCCGGACGCCATCGCCCCACCCGACGCGGCGGCGAGCACCCGAGCGACCATCAGCTCGAGGTGCAGACGCGGTGAGGTCGCTCCGGACATGTCGTCGAGCGCCGCGCTGACCACGTCGGCCGTGCGGGAGAGCCGCGCGGCGCCGAACGACTCGGCCTGCCGGCGCATCCGGTCGAGCTCGTCCTCCGCGATGCCGCGCAGCACGGCGGACGCGCCGGAACCGACGGCGGCGATCACGATGAGGTCGCGCAGACGCTCCAAGAGGTCGTCGACGAAGCGCCGCGGGTCTTGTCCGGTCTGCACGACGCGGTCGATGGCGGGGAAGGCGGTCGCAGCGTCGCCCGCGGCGAGCGCGTCGACGATCTCGTCGAGGAGGGCACCGTGGGTGTACCCGAGCAGCGCCACCGCTCGTGCATAGCCGACGGTGACGGTCTCCGACCCGGCCGGGGCGTCCGAGCCGGCGATGAGCTGATCCAGCAGCGAGAGGGTGTCACGCGGCGACCCTCCCCCGGCGCGGACGACCAGCGGCAGGACGCCCTGCTCGACGATGACGCCCTCCTCCGCACACAGCTTCTCGACGTACTCGAGCATCGCGGCGGGCGGTACCAGCCGGAACGGGTAGTGATGGGTGCGCGAGCGGATCGTGCCGAGGACCTTCTCGGGCTCCGTCGTGGCGAAGATGAATTTGACGTGCGGCGGGGGCTCCTCCACCAGCTTCAGCAGCGCATTGAACCCCTGCGGGGTGACCATGTGCGCCTCGTCGAGGATGAAGATCTTGAAGCGGTCTCGGCTCGGGGCGAAGGTCGCGCGCTCGCGGAGGTCGCGGGCGTCGTCGACGCCGTTGTGGCTCGCCGCGTCGATCTCGACGACGTCGAGCGAACCGCCGCCCGCGCGGGACAGCTCGACGCAGCTCGGGCACGTGCCGCAGGGGGTGTCGGTCGGCCCTTCCGCGCAGTTCAGGCAGCGGGCGAGAATGCGCGCGGAGGTGGTCTTGCCGCAGCCGCGCGGACCGGAGAAGAGGTAGGCGTGGCCCACGCGGTCGCCGCGCAGCGCGGTCATGAGCGGATCGGTCACCTGCGACTGCCCGATCATCTCGCCGAACGTCTCGGGTCGGTAGCGGCGGTAGAGGGCTGTGGTCACCCCTCCAGCCTACGGCGTGCCACCGACGTTGCTCCCCTCGCGATCGACCCGGCCCTTATCGCGCGACCCACCCCCTTGCGAACGTCCGCAAGGGGGTGGGAGGCACACAAAGGGGTGGGGCGGCGGTCAGTCGATGGTCTCGATGACGGGGATCGCGCTCGTGATCACCGGGACCGAGGCCGAGAGGCGGGTGCCGTCGTCGCGGCGGGCGTCGGCGAACTCCTGCAGCGTCGGGCGCCCGGGGATCACAGGTCCCTGGTTCGCGAGCGGGACGATGACCTCGTCCTCCAGGGTGGCGATGTACGCATTGTCCCGCACGCTGAACGGCACCGGGGGTCCGCTGCGCACCTGCACGCGGAGCTCATGCCGCGTCACGGTCACCTGCATCGCGGTCCCCTGCCACTGCAGCGGGAACGACAGGGACGGCCAGGACTCCGGGAGCCGCGGATCGAAGCTGAGGTCGCCGCCGTAGTCGCGCATGCCGCCGAAGCCGCACACGAGGGCCGTCCACACGCCACCGGCCGAGGCGACGTGCACGCCGTCCGCCGCGTTGTGGTGCAGGTCGTGCAGGTCGACGAACAGCGACTGCTCGAAGTACTTCTGCGCGAGGTCCTGGTAGCCCACCTCGGCCGCGAGGATCGACTGCACGACCGCCGAGAGGGTCGAATCACCCGTCGTCAGCGGGTCGTAGTAGTCGAAGTCGGCCTTCTTCTCCTCCGGCGAGAAGTGGTTCCCCTGCAGGAAGAGCGCCAGCACGACGTCGGCCTGCTTGAGCACCTGGAAGCGGTAGATCACGAGCGGGTGGAAGTGCAGCAGCAGCGGACGCTGGTCGGCCGGGGTGTTCGCGAGGTCCCAGACCTCCCGCTCCAGGAACAGCGAATCCTGCGGGTGGATGCCGAGGCTCTCGCTGTACGGGATGTACATCGCCTCCGCCGCGCGCTCCCAGGACTCCGCCTCACCGGAACCGAGGCCTGTCCGCTCGACGAGAGCCGCGTAATCCTCCGGGTAGCTGTCGCGGATCTCCCGCACGACCTTGGCCGCGTAGCGGAGGTTGTACCGCGCCATGACGTTCGTGTACAGGTTGTCGTTCACGACGGTCGTGTACTCGTCCGGGCCGGTGACGCCGTGGATGTGGAACGTCTGGAGGCCGTCGCCGGCGCCGGACTGCTCCACCAGCCGGGAGCCGCGCCAGAAGCCGAGGGTGGCCCAGAGGCGTGCGGTCTCGATGGCGACGTCGGCGCCCTCTCGGCGGAGGAACGCCTCATCCCCCGTCGCCCGCACGTACTTGCCCAGCGCGAAGCTGATGTCGGCGTTGATGTGGTACTGCGCGGTCCCGGCGGCGTAGTACGCCGAAGCCTCCTCGCCGTTGATCGTGCGCCACGGGAAGAGCGCGCCCGCTTCGTTGAGCTGGGCGGCCCGGCGGCGCGCCGCGGGGAGCATCTTCACTCGGGCCCGGAGCGCGTTGTAGGCCCAGCGCGGCGTCGTGTAGGTGAGGAACGGGAGCACGTAGATCTCGGTGTCCCAGAAGTAGTGGCCGCTGTAACCGGACCCGGTGAGTCCCTTGGCCGGCACACCCGCGCCGTCCGCCCTGGCCGAGGCCTGGGCGAGCTGGAACAGGCACCAGCGCGTGGCCTGCTGCAGGTCGTCGCGGCCGCCGATCTGCACGTCGCTGCGCTCCCAGAACGCGTCGAGCCACTCGCGCTGGCGACGGAACACCGTCTCCACGCCCTCGTCGGCGGCCCGGTCGAGCGACCGACGGCAGCGGTCGACGAGCTCGCGCGGCGGCACGCCCCGCGAGGAGTGGTAGCTGACGAGCTTGGTGAGGGTGATCGGGACGCCGGCCTTCGCCTGCACCCGGAAGACGTTCTTGGCGATGTCCGGCTCGATGAGCGTCCGGACGTTGTAGTCGTTCTCCGTCTCGATGATGTGATCGGCGACGACGGCGACGGTCATCCCGGAGGCGGCGACCCGGTAGGACAGCGCGGAGCGCAGGCCGTCCTGCCAGTGCTCGGCGGGCTGCAGCACGCGGTCCGCGATGCGCTCGGCCTTGCGCGGGTCGAAGGCGGCGCCCTTGGTCGTCATCGGGGAGCCGGCGTAGACGCCCGCCCCGTCCTGACGGTTGAGCAGCTGGCAGCTGATCGTGACGGGGGCGTTGGCGTTCTCGACGACGACCTCGAGCCGCAGCACGGCGAGATGGCGCTCCTCGAAGCTCACGAGGCGCTGATCCCGCATGCGCACCCGCTTGCCGGACGGGGTCTCCCAGACCACGCGCCGTTCCAGCACACCCGTACGCATGTCGAGCGTGCGGGCGTACTCTCGCACGTCCGCGTCGTCGAGGGAGATCGGCTCGTCGTCGACGTAGAGCCGCATCACCTTGGCGTCGGGGGCGTTGACGATCGTCTGGCCGACCTCGGCGAAGCCGTAGGCCTGCTCGGCGTGCCGGATGGGCCACGTCTCGTGCAGGCCGTTGATGAACGTGCCGTGCTCCTGCGCGCCGCGCCCCTCGATGTGGTTGCCCCGGAGCCCGAGGTAGCCGTTGCCGACCGAGAACAGCGTCTCGCCGACGCCCTCCTCCGAATAGCGCGTCTCGATGAGACGCCACGGGTCGACGGGGAAGCGGTCGCGGTCGATCATGCGGTCTCCGGGGTGTCGATGCGGGTGTCGGGAAGCAGGACGCCGAGGTCGTCGACGACGTGGGTGGCGCCGGCGGCGCGGAGGGCGTCCGCGCCCGCTCCGCGGTCGACGCCGATGACGACGGCGTACCCGGCGGCGGCGGCGGAGGCGGCGCCGGAGGTGGCGTCCTCGACGGCGATGCTGCGCGCCGGGTCGACACCGAGGGCCGTGGCGCCGGCGGCGAACATGTCGGCGGCGGGCTTGGAGGCGAGATGCTCGCGCTCGGCGACGACGCCGTCGATCACGACGCGGAAGAAGGAGCGGATGCCGGCGGCCGCCAGCACCTCCTCGGCGTTCTTGGAGCTGGAGACGACACCGAGCGGGATCCCGGCGGCGTGCAGGGCCTCGACGACGGCGAGCGACCCGGGGAACGGCGCGATGCCCTGGCTGCGGAGGGACGTCGCGAACGCGGCGTTCTTGCGGTTGCCGATCCCGCAGATGGTCTCCGCCGACGGGTCGTCGTCCACGGAGCCCCACGGCACCTCGACGTTGCGGCTGCGCAGCAGGCTCGCGACGCCGTCATAGCGCTTCTTGCCGTCGACATAGGCGAAGTAGTCCTCGTCGGTGTACGGCGGGGTGATCTCCCAGCGGGCGAAGACGTCGTCGAAGACCGCCTTCCAGGCGCGCATGTGCACCTCGGCGGTCGGCGTGAGGACGCCGTCGAGGTCGAACAGCACACCGTCGGCGTGGAACAGGTCGGGCAGCGCGTCTGGCACAGAGCCTCCAGGAGAAGGACGAGGGTCGGGTCGGCACCTCTCCGTGCCACTGTGCAAGCGTAATGGCGGTGGCGCGCGCGGGGTAACCCCGGACCGCGATCAGAGCAGTTCGGCGGTCTGCCTGGCGATCTGGAGCTCCTCGTCGGTGGGGACGACGAGGACCGTCACGGCGGAGTCATCGGTCGAGATGACGCGCACCCCGCGCTCCTTCGCCTCGTTGCGAACCGGGTCGATCTCGATTCCCGCGAAGCCGAGCGTCGCCATCGCCGCGGCCCGCACGGGCGCCGCGTTCTCGCCGACCCCGGCGGTGAACGACACGACGTCGACCCCGCCGAGCTGGGCGATGTAGGCGCCCGCGTAGGCTCGCAGCCGGTGGACGTACACGTCGAAGGCGAGCGTCGCAGCCTCCTCCCCCGCGGCGACGCCCGCGAGGATGTCGCGCATGTCGCTGCGACCGGCAAGCCCGGCCAGCCCGCTGCGCGTGTTCAGCAGCGCGTCGAGGTCGTCGATGGTGTAGCCGGCCCGACGGGACAGGTGCACGAGAGCGGCGGGGTCGATGTCGCCCGACCGCGTCCCCATGACCAGGCCCTCGAGCGGCGTGAGGCCCATCGAGGTCTCGACCGAGCGGCCCGCGTCGATCGCGGTGACCGAGGCGCCGTTGCCGAGGTGGAACACGAGCTGCCGGAGCGTCCCGAGGTCGCGTCCGAGGAAGCGCGCGGCGGTCTCGCTGACGTACTGGTGGCTCGTGCCGTGGAACCCGTACCGGCGGACCCGGTGCTCGGCGGCGAGCTTCGCGTCGATCGCGTACGTGTAGGCCGCGGGCGGGAGCGTCTGGTGGAACGCGGTGTCGAAGACCGCGACGTGCGGAACGGCGTCGAACACGGCGCGGGCCGCCCGGATGCCGGCGAGGTTCGCCGGATTGTGCAGCGGCGCCAGCACGGCGAGCTCGTCGATCTGCCGCTCGACGTCGGTGTCGATCAGGGTGGGCGCATAGAAGCGGGCACCGCCGTGCACGACGCGATGCCCGACCGCGACCGGCGGATGCGCGTCGAGCGAGGGACCGTGCGCCGCGAACTGCGCCCGCATGACCTCGAAGGCCGCGGCGTGGTCGGGGATGGGCTGCTCGTCGCGGTAGGTGGCGTCGAGCATCGTGGTCGACGGTCCGTCACCCGGCTCGGGACGGACGGTGTGGGCGACGGGGCTGGACTCCTGCCCGATGCGCTCGATCAGCCCGCTGGCGAGCTCGTCCTCGTGCGCGGTGTCGATGAGGCTGTACTTCAGCGAGGACGACCCGCTGTTGATGACGAGGATCGCACTCACGCCTCCTCCTCCGCTCGCTCGGTGCCCTGGGCCTGGATCGCCGTGATGGCCACCGTGTTCACGATGTCGTCGACGAGCGCGCCGCGGGACAGATCGTTGATCGGCTTGTTGAGCCCCTGCAGCACCGGGCCGATCGCCACGGCGCCGGCGGAGCGCTGCACGGCTTTGTAGGTGTTGTTGCCCGTGTTGAGGTCGGGGAAGACGAACACGGTCGCGCGCCCCGCCACGGCCGAGTCGGGGAGCTTGGCCTTGGCGACCGCCGCGTCCGCCGCGGCGTCGTATTGGATGGGACCCTCCACGAGGAGTTCGGGAGCGCGCTCGCGCACGAGCGCCGTCGCCGCCCTGACCTTGTCGACGTCGGCCCCCGACCCGGACTCGCCGGTGGAGTACGACAGCATCGCCACGCGGGGGTCGATGCCGAACTGCCGGGCGGTAGTGGCGGAGGAGATCGCGATGTCGGCGAGCTGCTCGGCCGTCGGGTCGGGGATGACCGCGCAGTCGCCGTACACGAGCACGCGGTCGGCGAGGGCCATGAGGAACACGCTGGAGACGACGTTCACGCCCGGCTTGGTCTTGATGATCTCGAACGACGGACGGATCGTGTGCGCCGTGGTGTGCGCCGCTCCGGAGACCATGCCGTCGGCGAGCCCGAGGTGCACCATCATCGTCCCGAAGTAGGAGACGTCCGTGACGGTGTCGGCCGCCTGCGCGACCGTGATCCCCTTGTGGGCGCGCAACCGGGCGTACTCGGCGGCGAAGCGCTCCACGAGGGCAGGATCGGTGGGACTCAGCACCTGGGCGCCGGCGATGTCGAGCCCGAGCTCCGCCGCCCGCGCGCGGATCGCACCGTCGTCGCCGAGGATCGTCAGCTCCGCCACCTCGCGGGACAGCAGGGCCGCCGCCGCGCGGAGGATGCGGTCGTCGTCTCCCTCGGGGAGGACGATGTGACGACGGCGGGACCGCGCGCGCTCCATCAGGCCGTACTGGAACATCAGCGGCGTGACGACGTGTGACTCCGCGAGCCCGAGCTGCTCGGTGAGCTCGACCACGTCGACATGCGCCTGGAAGAGTCCGAGCGCCCGGTCGTAGCGTCCGCGGGAGTCGGCGGAGATGCGGCCGCGGGCGCCCATGACCCGCACCGCCGTGTCGTAGGTGCCCAGGTCGGTGGTGATGATCGGCACCGAGGAGGAGAAGCCGTCGAGGAGCTGCCGGATGGGATCGGGCAGGGGGAACGGACCGTTGAGGATGATCCCGGCGATCCGCGGGAACGTGCCGGAGGAGTCCGCGAGGAGGGCCGCGAGCAGCACCTCGGTGCGGTCGGCGGGGATGACGACCACGGCCTCGTCGGTCAGGCGGGGCAGGACGTTCACCATCGACATGCCGGCCACGACGATCGACAGCGCGACCGCCGTCAGGCGCTCCCCGTCGCCTTTGAGCAGCGTCCCGTCGACGGCGGAGACGATGCCGCGGATGGACGGCGCGACGAGCGCGCGGTCCTCGGGCAGCGCCCAGACCGGGGTCCCATCGGGGAGGACGGCCCGCACCGCGTCGACGATGGCGTCGAGTCCGTCCGGGTCGGCCCTGTTGACGGCCACCGCAAACAGCTCCGCGCGCTCCTCGGCGAGCTCGGGGAGGGCCAGGGCGGCGATCTGGCCGACGGCAGCGGGCTCCCGCGCGGTCGTGGTGCCGAGTTGCTCGGCCTGCCGCTGCTGGTCGCGTCCGCTCAGCACGAGCAGGACGGGGGCGCCGAGGTTCGCCGCGATCCGCGCGTTGAAGCCCAGCTCCGCGGGGCTCGCGACGTCGGTGAAGTCGCTGCCGACGATCACGACGGCGTCGCACTGCGCTTCGACGGCCTTGAACCGGGCCACGATCGTCGACAGCGCACCGTCCGGATCGGCGCGCACGTCGTCGTAGGTGACACCGATGCAGTCCTCGTAGTCGAGCTGGACACCGTCATGGGCGAGCAGCAGCTCGAGGATCTCGTCGCGCTCCGCGACCGCCCGCGCGATCGGGCGGAAGACCCCGACGCGCGGTGACACGCGCATCAGCGCATCGAGCACCCCGAGGGCGATCGTCGACTTCCCGGTGTGGCCTTCGGCCGAGGTGATGTAGATGCTCCGCGACACGGCTCCAGCTTAGGCGGGCACGCTGACACCGCGCCGTGCCGATGCCGTGACAAAGGCCGACGTCACTCGCACGGGCCGGAGAGCACGTCGACGACCGCCGTCGCGTCCTCCTGGTATCGCGTGTAGTAGTCCCGATCGGTGTTCACCTGCACCCGGTGGATGGCGTGCGAGGGCGCCAACGACGGCCAGTCGGGTACGCGTCCGAGGCGCTCGAAGAAGAGCCGGGCGGCGGTGGCCGGATCCATCCGCTGCTCCGCGCTCCCCCACCAGTCCTGCTGCTGGAAGAGGCCGATGCTCGACGTGCGGGAGCCGTCCGGATTCGTCCACCCGCGCGTCTCCCAGTCCCCGTAGTCGATGTTGCGCAGGCTGCTCTCGCCCATCGCGGTCATGACGCCGAGGATCTGGCCGTCCCGTGCGAACCCGAGCTCGTCGGCGGTGCGGATGATGGTCGCGGCGTTCTCGAGCTGTTCGCCGCTCCATCCGGCGACGCCCGCCTGCGGAAAGGTGTCAGGGCGGTCGAGGCAGACCGGGGCCGGATCCCTGGCGAGGCCGAGAGGGATGAGCACCAGCAGGCCGGCCACCGCGGACACCACCGCGGCCGAGACGGCGACGCGCTGCAGGATCCGCTTGCGCCGTGCGCGCCGGACGGCGCGACGACGGGCTTCGCGACGCCGGCGCGCGGCCGCCTCCCTCGTCGCGGTCGAGCGTCGCGCGGGCACGCTCCGCTTCGCCGCGGTCCGCTTCGTGCGCGGCGCCGTCATCGCCGGACGGCTCCGCGCCTGTCAAGACGACGGCCGGCGAGCGCGGCCGCACCGCCGCCGATCGCACCGAAGAGATGCCCCTGCCAGGAGACGCCGTCCGCGACCCCGAACACCCCCGCGAGCATGGTGCCGCCGTACAGGCCGACCACGACGACCGCGATCACCGCGTAGAGGATGCGGTGCGACACGCGGCCCGGAGCGAACACCCGCATCACCACGTAGCCGAAGTAGCCGAACACGAGCCCGGACGCGCCGACGGTGAGCGTTCCCGGCGCGTTCACGAGCCAGGTTCCCGCCCCGCCGATGACCGCGACGATGCCGGTGACCGCCCAGAACCGGCGCGTCCCTTCGACGGCCACCAGGCAGCCGAGCACGAGGAACGGCACGGAGTTCGCGATGAGATGCGCCCAGCTCGCGTGCAGCAGCGGCGCGAAGACGATCCCCGGCAGGCCGGACGGGTCCCACGAGCGGATGCCGAAGCCGCTGAACGAGCCAGGGAGCACGGCGTCCGCGAACTGCACGAGCCACATCGCGGCGAGCAGCAGCACGGGCGAGGCGAATCGCCGCAGCGGGTGTTCGGATCTGGCCGGCGGAGGAACGGTCACCGCTCGATTGTCGCAGGCGCACCCTGCGGCCGGCTGGACGCGGGCAAAAGAAATGACCCTCCGCGCACCCAGCAGAGCCCGGTTACCCTTGCTGCGTTTCCGCCCTGGGGGAATTGGCCTGGATGCCGCCACGCGGAGAGCCATCGTCCACTCTACCGGACGCCGACCGGTGCGATGACACCTCCGCTCTTTGAGAGACTGTGCAGGTCATGGATCCGCTCGCCCGCCCGCTCTCCGCCTGGCGGTTCCCCGGGACCCTCCGCACCTACCAGGCCGAGGTGCTCGATCGCATCGCCGTCAGCTCCGACGAGAAGATGCACATCGTCGCGCCGCCCGGTTCCGGCAAGACCCTGCTCGGGCTGCTGCTGGCCGCGCGCGAGGGGCGCCGCACGCTGGTCCTCGCCCCGACGCTCACCATCCGCCAGCAATGGCTGCGGGAAGCACGGAAGCTCGCCCCCGAAGACGCGATCGTCTCGGCCGACCCGCGGACTCTGGGTGACCTCACCGTGCTGACCTATCAGCTCCTGAGCGTCACCGGTGACGGATCGCCCTTCGAGGACCTGGCACGCCGCCGCTGGATCGCCGAGCTCGCCGACTCCGAGCGTTCCGAGGCCGATGCCGCGACCTGGCTCGCGACGCTCGAGGTCGACAATCCCGAGCGGTACCGGACGGGGCTCCGGCGGCGTGTGCGCCGGGTACGCCGCCTGTTCGCCCAGCAGCGCCCCGAGGACCTGGCCCGGGTGCTGCATCCGAATGCCGTGACGCTCATCGATGCGATCGTGGACGCCGGGGTCCGCACGATCGTCCTCGACGAGTGTCATCACCTGCTCGACCACTGGGCCCTGGTCGTCGCCTACCTGACCGCCCGCATCCGGGCCACGGGAGCGTCCCCGGTCCTGATCGGCCTCACGGCGACGCTGCCCTCCCCCGACGACGGGGCCGAGTACGAGAACTACACGCACCTGCTCGGCGACGTGGACTATGAGGTGCCCGCCCCCGCCGTCGTGAAGGAGGGCCACCTCGCGCCCTACCGCGACATGGTCTGGTTCACCCAGCCGGATCCGGCGGAGGCGGCCTTCATCCGACGGCACGAATCCCTGATGGCGGATCTCGTCGTGCGTGTGCTGTCCACGCCGGACGGCCTGGCCTACCTGGAAGCGGTGCTGCAGCCGGAGCCCGTCGCTCCGCCGGCCCCGGCGGAGGACCCCGACGTCGTGCGTCGCGCCCGGCTCGAGCAGGCGCTGTCCACGGACTTCGCGTTGACGCGCACGGCGGGTGTGGTCCTCAAGGCTGTGGCGCCGTCGCATCCCCTGGGCGCCATCCTTCCTCCGGTCCTGTTCGCCCGCTGCACGACGGACGACCTCCTGACCGTCCTCACGCGCTTCGCGCAGACGCGGCTGCTCACCGACCCCGCCGCCCGCGGCCAGTGGGAGCACGTGCGCGGAGCCCTCGCAGACTTCGGCCTCCATCTCACGGATCGGGGTCTGCGACGCGGCCGCAACCCGGTGGAGACGACGCTGACGTCCTCGGTGTCGAAGGACTGGGCCGCCGTCGACATCCTGCATCGCGAGGTGAGCGGGGACGCCGGCGCCCAGGTGCGGGCCGTGATCGTGACCGACTTCGTGGAGCACGGGAACCACCGCGGGCTCACCGGGCAGCCTGCCGGTGCGCTCCGTGTCTTCGATCATCTGGTCGCCGACGAGGTGATCGGGTCCCTGCGCCCGGTCCTGCTGACCGCGCGGCACCTGCGGGTGCGAGCCGCCGATGCCGCCACCGTCGCGGAGCAGCTGTCCCCCCTGCTCGGCGAGGAGGTGACCGTCGCCGACGGCGAAGGAGGCACGCGCGACCTCCGCGTGGCCGACGCCGGGCGGGGTCAGGTGGTCGCGGCCGTCTCCGAGCTGATCCGCCGTGGCGCTGTGCGCGTGCTCGTCGGCACCCGCGGACTGCTCGGCGAAGGGTGGGACTGCCCGTCGGTGAACACCCTGATCGATCTGACCGCGGTCGCGACCAGCACGGGCACGCAGCAGCTCCGAGGGCGGACCCTGCGACTCGACCCGGCGTGGCCCGCGAAGGTGGCGCACAACTGGTCGGTGTCGTGCCTCATCCCCGCTGCGGTGGACCTCGACAGCGCCGCGGAGACGGCGCGCCTGCGACGACGGCACGGACACCTGTGGGGTCTCAGCGCGGATGATGGCACGCAGATCGTGTCCGGTCTGGAGCACGCCCTTCCGTCAGCCGCGATCGCGGCGCTCGACGACGTCCTCGCGAAGGTCCCCGACGCGACGATCGCGAGGATCAACGAAGAGACGCTCTCGTGGCTGCCGACCCGCGCGCAGACCAGAGCGGACTGGCGGATCGGCGAGCCCGCGGAGGCGCGAGAGCGCGAGACGGTCTCGATCCGCCCCACGCGGGAGGCACGGATGCTGCGGACGGGCCCGACCCTCGCCGCCGCCGTGCCGCTGACGTTCGGGGCCAGCGCGACCGGTCTCGCCGTCGGGGCTGGGGTCCTCTCGGCGGTCGGCGCGGTGTCGCTCCCTGTCGAGGCGGGCATCGCGGTCGCCACGCTCGGCGGCCTGTTGGCGACGGCGGCCGTGTGCGGGTCCAGCGTCCTGCGCGCGCTGCGCACCCTCCGCGATCCGGCCGCGCTGTACGGCGGGGCGGCGCTCGCGATCGCCCAGAGTCTCCACGATGCGGGGCGGGTGGGCGCCTTCGACGCCGCGACGGTCCGGGTGCGCAGCCGCTCCGACGACGAGTTCTGGATCGAGGTCGCCGGCCCGCCCCGCGATCGGGCGCTGATCGCCGACGCCGTGCAGGAGCTGTTCGCGGTCGCCGAGAGTCCCCGCTTCCTGCTCCGGGTCGACCAGGGCGTCTTCGGCCGGCCGGGTCCCCTCCTGGATCGGATCCGCTCCGTCGTCGATCGAGCCGTCCCCGGGCGTCGCCTCCTACCGGTCCCCCGAGCGCTCTCGCGCCGCCGGGCCGATGCCGAGAGGTTCGCCGCGCGGTGGCGGGAGACGGTCGGACAGTGCGAGCTTCATGAGCTCCAGGGGACCACAGGCCTCGCGCTGCTCCAGGTCGCCCGGCTCACTCCCGCCCTGCTGGACGGCGCGGCGCCGCGGCGCCGGGTCTGGGGCTGATCTCCGGCGTCCCGCCGTCTCCCAGCGACCGTGCAGGCGGGCATGGTCCCGTGGGCTGTGCGGAGCGTACGATCGATGCACGCGCATCGTTGCGCCGGACGAGAGGGAACGCATGCCAGAGAACGCCCCCCTGAGCCCGGTCGCGATCGACGCCGAGGGGTTCGCCGCCCAGACCGCGGCCATCCTCGGCTCGATCAGCCAGGTGATCGACGGCAAGCCCGAGGCCGTGCGCAGCGCCCTCGTCTGCCTGCTCGCCGAAGGCCATCTGCTCATCGAGGACGTCCCCGGCGTCGGGAAGACCATGCTGGCGCGCGCGCTCGCCGCGACCGTCGACGCCACCGTCCGACGGATCCAGTTCACCCCGGACCTCCTGCCCGGCGACGTCACCGGTGTCTCGGTCTACAACCCCGTCGACCGCGAGTTCGAGTTCAAGCGCGGCGCCATCTTCGCGCACATCGTCATCGCCGACGAGATCAACCGCTCCTCCCCCAAGACGCAGTCCGCGCTCTTGGAGGCCATGGAGGAGGGGCAGGTCACGGTCGACGGCTCCACGCACCGGTTGCCCGATCCGTTCCTCGTCGTCGCCACGCAGAACCCGCTGGAGATGGAGGGCACGTACGCACTCCCCGAGGCGCAGCGCGATCGCTTCATGATGCGCATCTCGATGGGGTACCCCGACCCCGCCGCCGAGGCCCTCATGCTCCGGCAGCGCGACGTCGTGAATCCCCTGGCGACCGTCACCCCCGTCGCGGACGCCGCCGCCATCTCGCAGCTCATCGCCTGGGCGCGCGCCGTGCACGTCGCCCCCGCCCTCGAGGAGTATGCGGTCGCGCTCGCCCAGGCGACGCGAACCGATCCCAGCCTGCATCTGGGGGCCAGCCCTCGCGCCACGCTGCAGCTCGTCCGCGCCGCGAAGGTCTGGGCTGCGCTGGACGGCCGCGATTTCGTCATCCCCGACGACATCACGGACCTGCTCATCCCCGTTCTCGCGCATCGGCTGCTTCCGGCCCGCGGCGCCCACCGCGCGGGCGCGCAGCCGGTCGAGGCCGCGCTGACCCAGATCGCGGAGCGGGTCCGCGTCCCCGTCGCGACGCGCTCCTGAGGACTCCGCGATGCGCCGACGACGATTGCTCACGCCGCGCGGCACCGGTGCGCTCCTCGCCGCACTCGCCTGCATGATCGCCGCCAACGTCCTCGGTGCCCGGATCCTGCTGTACCTCGGAGTCCTCCTGGCCGCGCTCACGCTGTTCGCCGCTCTCGCCGTGCGCCTCCCCCGGCGCTCCGGGACGGTCAGCCGGCAGATCTCCACCGACCTGCTCACCGTCTCGGAGACCTCGCGGGTGACGGTCCGCTTCACCCTGCGGGCCCTTCGCGTCCCGCATGGGCTCTGGCATGACGTCCTCCCCCCGGCAGTCACGGGCGACTCCGGGGGCGAGTATCCCGCGGACACGCCTCAGCTCAGCTACCTCGTCACCGGCGTGCGCCGGGGCGTCTGGCCGTTGGGCCCCCTCCTGCTGCGGACGGTCGACCCGTTCGGTCTCGCTCAGCGGGAGCAGGCGTTCGGCGACACGCGCACCATCACGGTCGTGCCCGAGGTCTTCGCCCTGACCCCGCTCGCGGTGCGGATCGGCGCCGCAGGCGGCACGGCGCACACCTCGTCCACGCGTCTGGGGCAGGGCAGCGACAACCTCTCCCCCCGCGGCTACGCTCCCGGCGATTCCATGCGCCGCATCCACTGGAGAGCCACCGCGCACCGCGGGGAACTCATGGTCCGGCAGGAGGAGGAGGAGTCGAGCCCGGACGCGGTCGTCGTGCTCGACCGTGCCGCCGGCGCCTGGGCGGCAGATACTGACGCCGTCGATCCGGCGTTCGAGGCCGTCGTCTCCCTGTCTGCGTCCGTCGCCCTGCACCTCGCCGCCGAGGGGTACAGCGTCGACGTCCTCGACAGCGCCGGCACCCTTCTCGGCGGGCTCCGAGGGCACGAGGACGACAGGGACGGTCTCCTCGTCGCTCTGGCGATGGTGACGCCGCGCGGGGAGCGACGCGACCTCGTCACGCTCCTGGGCGGAACGCCGCCGGGGCCGCTCGTCTACATCACCGGGCGATTGGACGAGGAGGACGCCGCCCTGCTGCGTCCGGCAGGGGCCGCCGCACCGCTGCTCTTCGCCACCGAGCCGCTCGCCGGAGCGGATGACGCCGCCCGCCGGCACGGGTGGACCGTCACCCCCCTCGGTACCGACGTCGCGGAAGCCTGGGACGACGCCCTGACGGCGCGGACGGGAGCCCCCGATGTTCCGCGCTGAGCGTCCTCGTCCCGCCGTGCTCCCCGTCGACACCCGCCCGCGCTGGTACCGGGAGCGGGAGGAGCCGCCCGGTGTCCTCGCGCCGGGGGCCCTCGCCGGTCTTTCTGCGCTGACCGCACTGTGGCCGTTCACCGCCGTCATCGCCCCGGGGACGTGGTCGTTCGTGTCGTCCCTCGTCATCGTCGCCGTGGTGGGGACGGGAGCGCTCGTCCGGCACCTTCTGCGTCGGCGGTCCGACGGTGTCATCGGGCTGCTCACCCTCCTCGCCCAGGTGGTCGTGGCCGTCGGCGTTCTCACGCTGCTGCTCGCGGGCGACACCGCCGTCCTCGGCATCGTTCCGACGTCGGGCACCCTGACCCTTTTCCAGGCGCTGGCAGCCGCGGCGGCGGAGGAGATCGTCTTCGGATCGGCACCGCTCGACGCCTCCCCGGGACTCGCGGCAGCTCTCGGGGCGGGCTTCGCGGTCGTCGCGATCCTCCTCGACCACCTCATCGCGCACCGGTCCGCCGTCCTCACGACGGTCCTGCTGGGCGTCATCGGCGCGGTCCCCACGATCATCACCCTCGGCTCTCCGAATCTGGCGTGGTTCGCCGCCGCTGCGGTCGTGGCGCTCCTCGTGTTCCGGTTCACGGCGCGCCGGCATGCGGAGTCTCCGCGCCGGGCATCGGCAGGCGTCGCGGTCGCTGTCGGCGCGGCCGCCATCGCAGCGACGTTCGTCGTGACGCCGCTGCTGCCGGTCGGCTCGACCATCGCAGGGACCGGGGTGGGCGTGTCGGTCGACGCGTCGTTGCGCCTGGGCGACGACCTCCGGCAGCCGAGCCCGGTCGAGGTGCTGACCGTGGCCGCGAAGACTGACGCCGCCCCCTACCTGCGCCTCACGACCCTCTCCCGCTTCGACGGTCGCGTCTGGCAACCCGATCGCGGCGACCTGCAGTCCCAGGTCGACGGCTTCGGCGGACCGGAGTGGGGAGAGGACGTCACCACCGCCGAGCAGACGACCTCGATCCGCGTGCTGCGCATGTCGAGCTCCTGGCTCCCCGTGCCCTACCCCGCCACGGACGTGCAGGGTCTCAGCGCCGCGTGGCGCGTCTCGCCCGAGAACCGCACCCTCTTCTCCCGTCGGGGCGACGCCGTCGGCAACGACTACACGGTCACCTCTCTTCGCGTGACGCCGACTCTGGAGCAGATCCGCGCCGCGGACGCGGCCCCGCCCCTCACGGACGCCGAGGACGACGGCGTCGAGCTGCCCGGCATCATCTCCGAACTGGCCGCGGAGGTCACGGCGGAGGAGGACACCGACTACGACCGCCTCATCGCGCTCCAGAACTGGTTCCGCTCGCAGTTCGAGTACTCGCTGGAGACGCCCGTCGAGGAGGGCTTCGACGGAACGGGTGCAGACGCCGTGGCGCGCTTCCTCGAGGAGCGCTCCGGATATTGCGTGCATTTCGCGGGGTCCTTCGCCCTGATGGCCGAGAGTCTGGGCATGCAGGTGCGCATCGTCGTCGGCTACCTCCCCGGGACGATGACGAACGAGAAGCGCGGCGACGAGTCGATCTTCTCGGTGTCGAGCGACCAGTTGCATTCCTGGCCGGAGGTGCTGTTCCCCGGCATCGGGTGGGTCCCGTTCGAGCCGACCGCCTCGCTCGGTGTCCCCACGGCGTTCCGCGCCGGCACCTCCGGGAGCGCAAGCCCTGGCAGCCCTGACGCCCCGGCGCCGACGACGGCCCCGCAGACGGAGGAGACCTCCGCTCCCGAGCTCGACCGCAGGGACGCCGACGCCGGCTCGACGGACTCCGGCGAGCTGCGCCGGCTCGACCCGACACCGGTCCTCCTCACCGTGCTCGGCGTCGTGGTCTTCCTCCTCCTGCCCGGGCTCATCCGCCTCGTCGAGCGGCGCCTTCGGATGCGCCGCGCCGCACGCGGAGACGCGGCCGCGGCGTGGGCGGAGTTGCGCGACACCCTGATCGACCTCGGGATCCCGGTCTCGGATGCGAACAGTCCGCGGATGCGGGCGCTGCAGCTCGTCCGTGATGCCGGAGCGGACGAGGTCGCGCTGACGCAGGTGATCACCACGGTGGAGCGCGCCAGCTACGCGCGCACCTCCGCCACGGAGGACGACCTCGCCGCACCTCTGTCGACCGTCGTACGGAGCCTGCGCGCGCACGTGGACCGGACGACGCGGGCCCGTGCGCTGTTGCTCCCCCGGTCGCTCTACGCCCCGCGGGGGTCCGACTCCCGGCTGCTGGTCTGACCGGCGGTCAGGCGCGCGCTGCGGACGCGGCGGCGTGCGCCGGGCACGCGACGCCATCGCAGCCCGCACAGACGACGAACTGTGCGCGGCACGAGGAGTCAGGGCAGTTCGCGGTGCGCTTGGTCGCTGCACCGCATCCCGCGCACACGCCGATGATCCGCGAGTGGTCGGAGAAGTCGACCGATCCGCGACCGTCGAAGACGTAGAGCGACCCATCCCAGAGGCCGTCGTCGCCGTAGGTCTCGCCGTAACGGACGATGCCGCCCTCCAACTGATAGACCTCCCCGAAGCCACGGGCGACCATGAGGCTGGACAGCACCTCGCAGCGGATGCCTCCCGTGCAGTACGTGACGACGGGCTTGCCCTTCAGATCGTCGTAGACGCCGGAGTCGAGCAGGCGCACGAAGTCCCTGGTGGTCTCCGTGTCCGGGACGATGGCGCCGCGGAAGCGTCCGATCTCGGCCTCGAGCTTGTTCCGGCCGTCGAAGAAGACGACCTCGTCCCCGCGCTCCGCGACCAGGGCGTGCATCTGCTCGGGCGTGAGCCGCGCGCCCCCGCCGACGACGCCGTCCGCGTCGACCCGCAGCTCGTCCGGGGCGCCGAACGACACGATCTCCTCTCGCACCTTCACACTCAGCTTCGGGAAGTCGAGGCTGCGGCCCGAGGCGTCCAGCCCGCTGCCCTCGCTCCACTTGATGTCGGCGTCACGGAAGGGCGCATAGGAGCGGAACGACCGCACCCACTTCTTCAGCGCCGGGAGGTCGCCACCGAGGGTCCCGTTGATGCCGTGCGACGAGATCAGCAGGCGACCCCGCAGCCCCAGCGCGTCGCCGAGGTCGCGCTGCCAGACGCGGATGGCCTCCGGATCGGCGAGCGGGGTGAACGCGTAGAAGAGGACGATCTTGGGGGTGGCCACCCAGGAATCCTACGTCGCCTCCTGGTGGGCTAGGTCACGTCCCGCCGCAGGAACACGACCGCTCCCATCGCCGCTGCCAGGAAGCTCCATCCCGCGGTGACAGGCACGGCCAGCGCTCCGAGCCTTTCGTCCGCCGCGATGCCCACGGCCGATACGTCGAACTGGAACGCCTCGAGGAGGGCGGGCAGGGGCAAGTAGACAGCACCGGTGCTCCAGAACATCGCGACGAACAAGCCCATCCCCATCGAGAGCGCGGCGACGAACAGCGCCGCGAGATGAGACGGCACGACGATGCCGATCCCCATTCCCCACAACGCGGCGACCGCGCCGAGCGCGACGGCGGCCGCCATGGCTGACGCCTGCACGGGGAGGCCGCCCATGGTGACGAGCAGCGCCGTGCGACCGCCCACGACAGCGGCGACTGCGACGACCGCACCGCCCAGCGCCGTGGCGGGCATGCGGACGGCGAGCATCGCCCCTCGCGATTCCAGCATCAGCCGCTGCGCGACGACGCCGTCGCGCCGGTCGATCGTGTAGCGGAACGAGCCGTAGACGGCGGCGAGGATGCCGGCGTACGTCGCGAGCACGGTGTCGAAGGGGGCGACCAGCTCCGCACGGGCGGCGGGCGGAGCCGCCGCGAGCTCCGCCGGAATACTCGTGGCCAGCGACAGGGACAACAGGAACGCCGCCAGCGTCACGCCGAGGAGGACCACGTCCCCGGCGGCGCTGCGGGCCTGTGCCCGCAGCGCCCGGCCGATCACGCGACACTCCGTCGTCCCCGGATCGCGGCGAGCGCGACCAGACCGATCGCCCAGGCGCCCCCGATAGCGAGAGCGGGTGCGAACGCGAGCAGCTTGTCCTGGTACTCCGGCACGCTCAACGCCGCGATGGCCATTCCCGGTGAGAACCGTGCGACCTCGGGCGCCGTACGGAGCAGAGCGAACTCGAGGGCCATCGGGAAGACGAGGACGATGATCGCCGTCGCGTAGTAGTTCCGGGTGAGCCAGCCGATCGCCCCGCCGATGACAGCGCCGAGGACGACACCCGCCAGGCCGCCGAGGTAGATGCGCCAGGCCTCCGCCGTGAGCTGGAGGGCCAGCCCTTCCCCCGCCAGGGAGACAGCCACCCCGACCGTCCACAGCATGAACACCACGGCCGCCAACCCCAGGGCGATGAGGACACCACCGACGAGCTTCCCCGTGAAGGTGGGCCGGAATCCGACCGCCGCGAGAGTCCGGTCCATGGAGCCGTAGTAGTACTCCCTGGTCACCGGATAGGACCCGACGAACGCCGCGGAGATCACCGACCACGCCAGCGGCTCCAGCAGCCGGGCCGTCGCCGCGCCGTCGTCGAGGCCGGTCAGGTCGAAGCGCGACCCGTCGGAGAACAGGACGAAGGCCGGCATGAGCACGGCCACGAGGTACACCGCGACCATGGACAGACCGCTGACGCCGCGCAGCAGCTCGCTGCGCACCACGCCGGTCATGCGGGGGCTCCCTCGACGAGATCGAAGTATCGGCTTTCGAGCGAATCGACCTCTCCCGTGACGAGGTCGCTGAGCCGGCCGGCGAAGAGCGCGCGGCGCTTGATGACGACGACCTCGTCCACGACCTGCTCGAGTTCGGGGAGCTGATGGCTGGAGACCAGCACCGTGCCGCCACGCGCGGCGAAGTTCCGGAGAAAGCCGCGCAACCACCGGATGCCGTCGGGGTCCAGTCCGTTGGCCGGCTCATCGAGGATGAGCGTGCGGGGCGTGCCGATCAGGGCGGCGCCGAGTCCCAGCCGCTGGGCCATGCCGGTCGAGTAGGTCTTCACACGGCGTCGCGCATCGGCGGCGAGGCCCACCTCCTCCAAGACCTCGTCGACACGGTCTCGGGACACCCCGGCCGCGAGGCGGCAGATCTCCAGATGCCGCCGTCCGGAGATCCCGGGCTCGAAACCGAAGCCGTCCATGTGGACGCCGACGTGGGCGGCCGGGTTGTCGAGCGCGGTGAACGGCGCCCCGTCGATGACAGCGTCTCCGCTGGTCGGCTTCACCAGGCCGACGATCGCCCGCAGCGTCGTCGATTTCCCGGCGCCGTTGGGGCCCAACAGCCCGACGATGGCTCCGCGGGGCACGGCGAACGACAGGTCCTCGATGGCGGTGCGGCGTCCGAACCTCTTCGTGAGGCCGCGCACCTCGATGGCGTGCTGGTTCATGGTCATCCTCTCTCCTCCTCGTTCGTGAGAGCCGACAGGGGCGACACGGCCGCCGCCCACAGCGCCTGCCAGAGCGCGCTCGTGCCGAGCTCGACGCGCGCTTGCCCGCCCGGCGGCAGTCCGCGCGTTGCCCCTGTCACGTCCACCTCTGCGACGGCCGTCGCGGGCACCGCCGTGCCGTCCTCCCTGACCGGGAACAGCGCCTGGATCGGCACCTCCACCGGCTCCGCCGGTCGGCTCCTGACCGTCCCCTCGCCCCACAACTGATTCCCGAGGATCCCGCGCGTCGACAGGAGAACGCGCGCACCATCCGGGACCGGCGCTCCGGCCTCGCCGCCGCCGCGCACGAGGACGACGCGGTCACCCTCCACGGCGAACCCGAGCGTCGCCGCCGTCGGGACGGGCACCATGCCGACGATCACGGCGCCGGCCGCGAGCACCGCGTTCACGGCGACGAAGCGCAGCCGGGAGACGCCGGTGCGGAGCACCCGGGTCAGGGCGCGCGCCAGGAGGCCTGCACCCACGAGGAGCACGACGACCTCCAGCGCCAGCACGACGAGGCCCGCCACCGGTCCGCCGCCAGAGAGCACCTGCGCGGTCCTGACGACGGCGAACAGCACCAGCACGATCGGCGCCGCCAGGCAGCACAGACCGAAGGGCACGCTCCACCAGCGGTCCAGGCTCCGTTCCGGACGCGAGCCGCCGAACAAGACACGGGCGAGGGAGTCCGCACCGTCGCGGACCGCCCTCGCCCGCAGGTTCGGCTCGTCCAGAGCGCTCATCATCGCGATGTACCCGTCGAAGCGCACGAACGGGATCAGATTCACGAGGACCACGATCGTGCAGGAGAGGGACAGGAGCAGCAGCGTCTCTCGGGCTGTCGACGGCGGCACGGCGAGCGCGGTCAGCAGCGCGAGAGCAGCCACGAGGGCGTGGACGGCGGGTCCGGCGAGCGCGATCGCCACTCGGCGCCGGCGGCTACCGAGCCGCCACCCGTCCGTGACGTCGACGAAGAACGCGGGCGTGAGGTAGAAGAGCATGAACCCCGCCCGCCGAGGGCGGCCACCGAACCGCGTGAGAGCGAGCCCGTGCGCCACCTCGTGGAGCAGCGTCGCCAGCGCCAGCGCGACGACGACGACCGCGAAGCCGACGACGGGGACGGGACGGACGAGGACATTCCGCAGGTCTTCCGCCTGCAGGATCGCGGCGCCCACCCCGGCGGCGAGGACCGCGGCCAGAGCGGTGAGGGCTGCCCGGGGCGGAACGGGGACGACCAGCCGATCAAGGCGCGCGAAGAGAGCGGGGGCTCGGAGCGTCGCGAGCTGCACCGTGAAGGGCGGCCGGTAGGTCACGCGGCCGGGCGGGCGGGACGCGCTGCCGTGCAGGAGCCCGTTGGCGCGGAAGCGCTCTACCAGCCGCAGGAAGTTCTCGTCGCTCTCCCCCGGCGCGAAACGCCCCCGCAGCACCGAGACCGGGGTGCGGCCGTCCATCGCCGTCAGCAGCTCGACGACGTCCGGGGTGAGCCGTGCGGATGGGACGCCGTCGAGGGTGGCGACCCACGCGGCGTTCTCTCCCATCGACTCGAACGCGACGCCGGTCGCGAGGGCGGGGCGGGAGTCCGCGGTGAGCACCTCCCGCCGTCGACCACCCGGGCGCCGCGGCAGCCGGGGACGAGCCGTCGTCATCGCCCACCTCCCGCGGAGTCGGCGAGCGAGGTCGTGAGGAGCAGGATGTCCGTGCCCGCAGCCGTCCGCACGGGGGAGATCCGGGGTGCCGCGAAACCGGCCGCGGTGAGCTCGCCGGCGAGGATCTCGGGGCTCAGGACGTGCAGGCGGCTCGTGAGCACCGGCACCTCGGCGCGCGGGGCGATGTCCGCGAGGCGGACCCAGTTGACCACCCGCACCGCGCCCTCGTCCTCGATCTGCTGCGCGAAGAGATAGGTCTCGTCGTCGGTGGCCCCGGGGACCGCGATCTCCCGTGCGGTCGCGACCGTGAGGCTGTCCGCCGATGCCCCGCCGGCGACCGAGAGGGCGAAGACGCCGCCGGCCGCGAGCTGCCGTCGTACTCCCGCGTAGAGACGGGAACGCCCGGCCTGATCGAGCAGGGTGATGGAGGTCGCCCCCAAGACGACGAGGCCGTAGCGTCCCTCGAGCGCGAGGTCGCGCATGTCCGCGACGATGCAGTCGACAGCGGCCCGGTCCGGTAGCGCGCGACGGAGATGTGCGAGCATGTCGGCCGAGAGGTCGACCGCCGTCACGCGGTGTCCGGAGCGCACGAGCGGCACCGTCAGCCGTCCGCTCCCGGCAGCGAGGTCGAGGACGGGGCCGGGGGCGGTGCGCGCGAGCGCGAGGACCTCGCGGATCTCCGCCCGGTCCGGGCCGACGAGCCGGTCGTAGAAGTCGGCGCCGGCTCCGGTGTACAGGTCCTGGTGCCGAGCGGTCGCGCCGACGAGGTCGAGCCGCGCCACCACGGCCTCGGTGATCAAGGATGTCATCCGTGCTTCGCCTCTCCTCGGATCGATGGTCGGTGGTGCGGGCGGGGATCCCGCCCGCACCCTCGGTCAGGTCGCGATGGCGGCGGCGCCGCCGATGATCGCGATGATGTAGCTCGCGTGCTCCCACCACTCGAGCGGGGTGTCGATCTGTTCGAGTTCCAGGAACTCCAGCGACGTGTTCTGCAACGTGTACCTCCTAGGTCAGCGCGAGGATTCCGATGATGACGCCCACGGCGAAACCCCGCATGAAGTCATCGCCGTCGTTGAGCGCATCCATGGCCTCGAGCTCGGTGAACTCGAGCGCCGGCGTTGCGGTCGACATGTGTACCTCCTTCCGTTCTTGAACCCGTGCGGCCGGGCTGGATCACGTGGCGGCCGCGGCTCCGATCCCGATGAGGACCAGGGCACCGATCACGCCCTTGTAGAAGCTGTCCCAGCTGGGAGCCTCCATCGGCTCGAGCTCCTGGAATCGGATGCTCGTCTCCGTGCTTTCGTTCATTCACGTCACCTCCTCTCCGTCACTCGTGGGTGGTCGGCGGGGGCCGACCGAGGTGCGCTCCAGCGGGAGTCGCGGAGCACGGCGTCGATCTCCTCTGCACGGAGACCGCGCAGCATGGGGCGATGAGCTCCCCACGCCGTCTCCACCGCGGCGGCGATGCGGTCGATCTCCGGAGCGCTCGGGCGCGGCGGCGTCGAGAGAGCTCCCCGGTCAAGGAGGGCGGAGACGCCGGCAACCGGTTCGCGGGGCAGTGAGGTCCCGCTCGCGACACCCGCCCAGAAGGATCGGAGGCTGTCCCGGTCGCCCCACCGGGCGTCCCCCGCGCCGATCCGCCGCCAGACGGCGGCGATGACGGCGGCAGTGGCGACCATCTTGCGGACACCGAGGTGGAAGGCGACCTCATTCGCCAGATACCAGTGTCGGGCGCTGTACAGATCGGGTCCGCGGAGCGCGGCCGTGCGCTGGGTCGCGGCGCTCAGCCGCGCCAGGCGCAGCCGTCCCGTCGTCGACATCACGTCTGCAGAGGCTGCTTCAAGCAGCGCCCGGCCGAGGACCCGCGCGTCGCGGTCGGCCCGCGCCGTCCGCGGACTCGTCGAGGCGCCGGCCAGCCGGAGGAAGGCCTCCAGCGCGCCTTCTCGGACGGCAGCGGGGGTGAGCGTGGCGAGCTGGTCGGAATCGAGGACGGCGTGCCGCGGACGCAGCGAGCGACCGATGAGGAGCCGAGCCCCGCGGCCGTTCCGGAGAATGGCGACGCTGTTCGTCTCCGACGACGTGCCGAGCGTCGTCGGCACCGCGATGATGTCGACCGGCGGAGGCGCGTCGGGCAGGATCGTGAGCGCCGAGGTCGCCGCGTGCCGCAGGGCGAAGTCCAGAAGGCGACCGGGGCTGAGCGCGAGCGCGGCGATCTTGCTCGCATCGAGGACGCTTCCGCCTCCCACGGCCACGATGACCTCGGGCGGTCGCCGGACGATCTCCTCAACGATCAGGACGATGCCGGGCTCGTCCACCGCCGAGGCGTCCACTGTCATCGTCCGGGCCGGCTGCGCGGCGGGAAGGGGGCGCGCGACGGCCGCGTCGGCGATCACCAGCGTGTCGCGTCCCGCTGTCAGACCCACCATCGTCTCTCGTGCGCGCGGCCCGTGCCACAGCGTGGGGACGCGTGCGGTGAACGGCACGGTCATGTCACCGCCTCCCGCACGCGCGCCAGGCCGCCTCGCACGGCCCGGTCGGTCTCCGCTACGTCCGCCGCGGTGAATCCGTAGCCGGGGATGAGCTGGATGGAGCTCGGCCCGGGGTGCACCACGACGCCGCTGTCGGCGATGGCGGACACCACCTCCAGGACGTCGGTCCCAGAGAGCGGGGATCCGTCCGGGCGGCGGAGCCCCACCCCGATGAAGCAGCCGCTGCCGGTGACCTCGGCGACGATCCCGTCGTCCTGCCACGTGCGCGCGAGGCGGTGCAGTACGGCGGCGAGCGCCTGCGCTGTCGTCTCGACGTCGATGCGGCGGAGCTCGTCGATCACGGCGAGGACCGCGGCCGCACACGCGGGCGTGCCCGCCTGCGTCTCCCCGTGCACGAAGGTCCAGCCGCCCCGAGCGAACGCCGTCGCGATGCGAGGTCCGATGAGGAGCGCCGCGGCCCCCATCGCGCCGTTCGTCAGCGCCTTCGACACGATGAGGATGTCGGGAGCCGCGGCCCAGCGATCAGTCGCGAACAGGGTGCCGGTGCGCCCGAAACCCGTGGCGACCTCGTCGGCGACGAGCAGGAAGCCGTGGCGCTCTCGCAGGTCGAGGAGACGGTCGATGAAAATCGAGGACAGCGCGCGGGCCCCACTGCCCAGGACGGGCTCCACGACGACGGCGGCGACTCGGGCCCCTTCACGCTCCAGTAGCGCTGCGAGCTCGTCCCCGTCATCCGCGTGCGACACGTGCCGCACGGTCCTCCGGTCGACACCGTAGACCGATTGCAGGAGGTCGTCGCCGCTCAGCCCGTGGCTGCCGTACATCGTGCCGTGATAGCTGCCGCGGAGTCCGACGACGAGCGCCCGGGAGCCCGAGCCCTGCTGCGCCCAGTACTGCCGAGTGAGCTTCATCGCGGCGTCGTTGGCCGCTCCCCCCGACGTCGAGAAGATCACGCGGCGGTACCGCTCGGAACCGGCGAGGGCGACGAGGGCGTCGGCGGCGTCCTCGGCATATCGATGCGGAGCGCGGAACAGCGACAGGTAGGACGCGTTGTACGTCGCTCTGCTCACCGCGTCGGCGATCGCGGGATTGCCGAAGCCGAGCGGGACGTTCCACAGGCCGCTCGTCGCACAGAGGCGCTGTGAGCCGTCCGCGTAGGTGATCCGATTTCCGCAGGCGCCGACCGCGACACGGTCCGGGGTGAAGGCGGTGTCGGCGGGGAGCATCGACGTCCACAGCGCGTGCGGCTCGGTCATCGGTCACCGTCCCGCGCCGTGTCCCGGATCGGCCGGCCGAGGTGGACTCCGAGCACCTCGAGAGCGTCGAGGCACAGTCGCCGCGCCTGGGAGTCGGGCAGCCCCTGCGCCCGCGCCACGCGGGCCGCTGCCAGCGCGCGCGTGCGTGAGGTCTGAAGGGCGTCGACGACGGCGGCCGTGAGCGGTGACAGAAGGTGCCGACGGAGTGTTCCGACATCGGCCAGGAGGAACCCCTCGGCGGTGTCGAGCAGGAAGGGGTCGGTGGCCGAGGGCTCCGCATCCGCGAGGCCGTCGTCGAGCAGCGCCCAGCCGAAGCCCGCGATTTGAGCGGCGCCGTTCGGCAGGCTGAGCATCTTGCGGAGGTCGGCCGCGTCGAGATATCGGGCGATCCACGGCCGGGCATCGAGCGCGGCGATGAGCTCCGTCCCGGCCGGAACCTCTCCCAGCGCGGATGACAGCGGCAGAGCCTGATCCAGGGTGCTCGACAGATCCTCGACGGGGCCGACTGCTGCGCCCTGAAGCCCGAGATGCACCCCACCGAGACGGTCGATGCGGATGGCGCTGGGAGTCTCGATTTCATGCGGCCGCGCGAGGGCGCGGCGATCCGCCAGCAGCACGCGCGGGTCGATCATCGCCGCGGCGAAGACCCCCGTGCGCCGGGCGAGCTCGGCATCGTCGAGGAAGGCGCGCCAGCTCGCGCTGTCGAAGAAGCGCATGGCTGTCGGTCCGACGATCTGAACGAAGGAGGCCGCGATGTAGTCCTGGAGCTCGACGCCGCGCCCCTCCAGGAAGAGTTCGTCCCCGACGTCGGCGAGGGTGCCGCTGTAGCGAACGAGGCGGGGCCCGGGACGCGGCGCCACCCCTTCGGGGTGGAGGACGACGTCGTCGGCACCGGCCACCGTCGCGACAGCGTCGACACCGGTCTGGCTCTCGAGGAGAAACACCCTGGCATGCGCATGATGTTCGCCCGTGATCCATGCGCGCAGCGCTCGGGGACCGACCAGCCGCACGTCGTCCGTCGGCCGGTCGCCCCGTCGTCCGGTTGTCGTATTCGTCCCCATGATTCCCCCAGAGAACCGGATCCGCCTGACGCCTTTGCGTCTTCATATGAAGATATCCAGACTCCGCCTGACGCGCAATATAACAGGCATGGGGCCTCGAGCGACGGTTCACCGGCATGTCACGAGGCCGGTGGGAGATCGGATAGGATGGACAGGTTGTTCCCTGGTGACGTGTCCGAGCGGCCGAAGGAGCACGCTTGGAAAGCGTGTGTTGTGCAAGCAACCGCGGGTTCGAATCCCGCCGTCACCGCCACCGACGAAGAAGACCTCCGCATCGCGGAGGTCTTCTTCGTTTCGGTCGCCGTCAGCCGTCGAAGCGCACGCCGTAGGTCAGGCCCCCCGGTCCAGAGGGGAGGCGGGTCATGCCGAGACGCTCGTAGAACGCGGCCGCACCGCCGTTCGCGGGGTCCATGCCCAGGTGCAGCGCGGGGACACCGCGTCCGCGCAACTCGGCGAAGAGCGTCTCGATGAGACCTCGCCCCAGCCCCTGCCCCTGGGTCTCCGGCAGCAGGTCGATGTGCAGATGCGCCGGGTACTCCGCCGCGTTCGGCTCGACACCGGGTTCCCGCGTGTAGCCGTACTCGATCAGCTTCTCCTCGCGCGTCTGCGGGTCCGTCGACTGCGGATAGCGCGCGTGGAGGGTCGGCCACCACTCGTCGCGGAACCACGTGTAGAAGGCGTCGGTGTCGTCGGTCGCGACGATGTAGCCGATGGTGCGCCCGTCCTCGGCCTCGACGACCCACGCGAGCTCCGGGTGCCGCTCGACGTACGGCACCGCGAAGAGGTTCCCCCAGAGCTCGTCGTCGGACAGCACGCCGGTGGCGTCGCCCCCGGCGTCCGCCGTCTTGACGCAGATCTCGAACATCGCCGCGCGATCACTCGGGCTGTAGGGACGGATACGCGACACGGGGGCTCCTCCGGCGGTCAGGTTCCGCTCAGCTTATCGGCGCCTGCGGCGACCTCGACATCGCGTCGCACCCACGGCACCAGCCAGGCGGCCAGCACGAGGACGACGCCGGCGCCGACGAACGCCCCGCCGAGCGTATCCGTGGCCCAGTGCACCGACAGGAAGGTCCGCGACAGGGCCATGAGCACGATCCAGGCCGCCCCCACGATCGCCACCCAGACCCGCGGGAAGAGCACCCAGAGCACCAGCGCGATGGTCGCCGCATTCGCGGTGTGACCGGAGGGGAACGAGCCGTAGTCGCTCACGACGAGCATGTCGTGCGGGCGGGCTCGGCCGAAGATGTTCTTCAGGAGCTGGACGGCACCGGCGCTGACGAGGAAGCACAACGCGGCGAACAGCGCCCCCCGCCATCGGCGCAGGAGCAGCAGGATCGCGATGGTCGCCAGCGGCACGGCGAGGATGGCGACCCAGCCACCGCCGATCCAATTCAGCGCGAGGGCGAAGCTCAGCATCCAGTCCGCGCGGACCGCCGCGATGGTGTCGTTCCACCACTGGTCGAGCCCCGGCGTCTGCGGATAGACGAAGACGACGAGCGCGCCGAGGGCAGTGGCCAGGAGGAGGCAGGCGACGCCCCACCACAGCAGCATCCGTCGATTCATCGTCCCATTGTGACGGACGCCCCCGCGATCGCGAGTCGCCGTGCCGGTCAGCGGGCGATGCGGGCGAGACCCTCCTCGAGATCCGCGATGAGGTCGGCCACGTCCTCGATGCCGACCGAGAGGCGCACGACGTTCTCCGGGACGGCGAGCTCGGTGCCGCGGACCGACGCGTGGGTCATCTCCGGCGGGTAGCCGATGAGCGACTCCACGCCGCCGAGCGACTCGGCGAGCTGGAACACGCGCGTGCTCTCGGCGAAGGCCCGGGCGGCGTCCGCACCCGCGGCGAGACCGAGCGACAGCATGCCGCCGAAGCCGCTCATCTGCCGCGCCGCGATCTCGTGACCGGGGTGCGACGGGAGGCCGGGATAGAACACCTGCGCGAACTCCGGCCGCGCCTGGGCCCATTCGGCGATGGCCTGCGCGTTCTCGGAGTGCTGGCGCACCCGCACCGCGAGGGTCTTGATTCCGCGGGTCGTCAGCCAGGCGTCCAGAGGCGCCGAGACCGCACCCACCGCGAACTGCTGGAACTTCACGGCCTCGACGAAGCGGTCGTCGCCGAAGACGACGGCGCCGCCGAGCACGTCGGAGTGACCGCCCAGGTATTTCGTCGTCGAGTGCACGACGAGGTCGGCACCGAGCGCGAGCGGCTGCTGCAGAGCCGGCGAAGCGAACGTGTTGTCCACCACGACGAGGGCACCGGCCGCGTGTGCGACCTCGGCAATGAGGGCGATGTCGATGACCTTCAGCAGCGGGTTGCTCGGGGTCTCCAGCCACACGATGCGGGTCTCGGGACGGATGGCCGCCCGGATCACGTCGACGTCGGAGAGCTCGACGGTGGTCGTGTCGATCCCCCAGGGCGCGAGCACCTTCGTCAGCAGGCGATAGGTGCCGCCGTAGACGTCGTTGCCGAGGAGCACGTGGTCGCCGGGCTTGAGGATGCCGCGCAGCAACGCGTCCTCGGCGGCGAGACCGGACGCGAACGACAGCGCTCCGACCCCGCCCTCGAGAGCGGCGAGCTGCGTCTCCAAAGAGGAGCGCGTCGGGTTGCCCGCGCGGTTGTACTCGTAGCCGTCACGGAACCCGCCGATGCCGTCCTGCACGTGTGTCGAGGACTGGTAGATCGGCGGGATGATCGCCCCGGTGACCGGGTCGGGTGCCTGCCCGGCGTGGATGGCTCGGGTGGCGAAGGCGTGATCGTGGTCGGACATGCCCTCAGCCTACGTCCGGGCCCGCCGACCGGTCTCGGGCTGTTACGTCCCGCGTCACCGGGAGAGGTAGCCGAGCAGGTCCTGTCGCGTCAGCACGGTGTGCGGCTTGCCGTCCTCGGTGACGAGGAGGGCGTCGGCGTCGGCGAGCGCGGCCCGTGCCTGCGCGACCGGCGCGTGGATGCCGATGAGCGGCAGCCGCTCCCCCACGTGTGCGCCGACGGCGTCGCTCGGTTCGGCGTCGCCCCGGAAGAGCAGGTCGAGAAGGCCCTTCTCGTCGACGGTGCCCACGACCTCGCCCATCATCACCGGCGGCTCCGCGCTGAGCACGACGAGCTGCGAAACCTCGTACTCCGTCATCATGCCGATCGCCTCGAGCACCGTGTCGGTGGGGTGAGCGTGCACGAGGTCGGGGAGGCCGTGGCGGGAGGCCCGGGCCGCGAGCACGTCGGCGACCGTCTCCCCCTCCTCCACCTCGCTGAACCCGTAGGAGCGCATCCAGCCGTCGTTGAAGATCTTGCCGAGGTAGCCGCGTCCGCCATCCGGGAGGAGCACGACCATGACCGCATCCGCCGGCAGGTCCTTCGCCACCCGCAGCGCCCCGACGACGGCCATGCCACTGGAGCCGCCGACGAGGATGCCCTCCTCGCGGGCCAGGCGCCGCGTCATCGCGAACGACTCCGCATCGCCGACGGCGACGATCTCATGCGGGACCGCAGGGTCGTACGCTCCGGGCCAGATGTCCTCGCCCACACCCTCGACGAGGTAGGGCCGACCGGTGCCGCCGCTGTAGACGCTGCCCTCCGGATCGACGCCGATGATGCGCACCGCGTCATCGGACACCTCGCGCAGATAGCGTCCCGTACCGGTGATCGTGCCGCCCGTCCCCACCCCGGCGACGAAGTGGGTGATCCGGCCATCCGTGTCCCGCCAGATCTCCGGACCGGTCGTCTCGTAGTGGCTGCGTGGGCCGTTCGGATTCTCGTACTGGTTCGGCTTGAAGGCGCCGGGGATCTCCCGTGCCAGCCGGTCGCTCACGCTGTAGTACGACTCCGGGCTGTCCGCGGGGACGGACGTCGGGGTCACGACGACCTCCGCGCCGTACGCACGGAGCACGTCGATCTTGTCCTCGCCCACCTTGTCCGGGAGCACGAAGACGCACCGGTAGCCGCGCTGCTGGGCCACGAGGGCGAGCCCGACGCCGGTGTTGCCGCTCGTGGGCTCGACGATCGTCCCACCCGGCTGCAGGTCGCCCGCGGCTTCGGCGGCATCGATGATGCGGGCCGCGATCCGATCCTTCGCCGACCCGCCGGGGTTCAGGTACTCGAGCTTCACGAGCACCGTGCACGCGATGCCCTCGGTGACGTGCTGGAGCTTCACCAGGGGCGTGTCGCCGACGAGGTCGACGATGGAGTCCGCATACTTCATCTGCTCAGGGTACGTCGAGGCGTCCCGCCGTCGGGGCTGTGTTTCACCGCCGCTTCGACAGGCTCAGCGACCTGGGTCCCTGAGCCTGTCGAAGCGCCTGAGCCTGTCGAAGGGCCTGAGCCCGTCGAAGGGTCAGCCCTTCGTCGCACCGGCCAGCAGGCCGCGCACGAAGAAGCGCTGCAGGGCGAAGAACACGATCAGCGGGACGATGATCGAGATGAACGTTCCCGCGGACTGCAGGAACCACTTGTTCCCCCAGGTGCCGGAGAGCGAGTTCAGCGCCTGCGTGATCGGCAGGGCGCCGGGCGAGGCGAAGATCGTCGCGACCAGCAGGTCGTTCCACACCCAGAGGAACTGGAAGATCGCGAACGACGCGATCGCCGGAGCCGCCAGCGGCAGGATGATCCGGAAGAACACCTGTCCGTGTCCGGCGCCGTCCACGCGGGCCGCCTCGATGATCTCGCCGGGGATCTCGGAGATGAAGTTGTGGAGCATGAACGTCGCCAGCGGCAGCGCGAAGATCGCGTGCGCGATCCAGACGCGGGCGAAGCTGTACTGCACCTCGTTCAGCCCGAACCCGGGGAAGATCGGCACGTCGTTGATCGTCAGTCCGTCCGAGAACAGGCTGAGGAGCGGCACGAGGGCCATCTGCAGCGGCACGATCTGCAGCGCGAACACGAAGATGAAGAGCATGTTCCGACCCTTGAAGTCGATCCATGCGAACGCGTACGCGGCGAGCGACGCCATCACGATCGGGAACACGGTCGCGGGGATCGTGATCGCCAGCGAGTTGATGAACGCGGTCGCGAGGGTCGTCGAGGTCCCGCCCGAGTTCCACGCCTGCACGTAGTTGTCGAACGTGAACTCCGGGTTGGAGAAGACCGTCCACCAGCCGCTGTTCTGCGTGTCGGCACCCGGGCGGAACGACGTCACGAAGAGACCGAAGGTCGGGATGGTCCAGAAGAGCGCGATGACCGCGGCCGCGATCGTCGCCCCCTTCGAGGTCAGCTTCTTGTGGGCGGTCGCCTCGTTGCGGCGCGTATCGCGCGCCACCTGACGCTTGGTGCGGTTGTCCACGACGGTGGCCTGCGTTGCACTCATCAGCGGATCTCCCTCTGCTTGGCCATCGATCGGGCGTTGTAGACGATCAGCGGCAACACGAACAGGAACAGCACGACGGCGAGCGCCGACGAGTGCCCGTAGCTCTGGAACCGCTGCTGCTGGTTGACCATCTCGAAGCCGAGGACGCTGGTCTCGTCCCGGCCGCCGGTCATCACGGCGACGATGTCGTACACCTTCAGCGAGGCGATGGTGATGGTCGTCAGCACGACGATCAGCGACGACCGGATGCCGGGGACCGTCACGTTGCGGAAGCGCTGCCAGGCGTTCGTGCCGTCGAGCTCGGCCGCCTCCATCTGCTCCACCGGCACGGCCTTGATCGCGGCCGAGAGGATCACCATGGCGAAGCCGGTCTGGGTCCAGATGAACACGATGAGCAGCATGAGCGTGTTGAGGATCGGCTTGATCGCCAGCCACTGCACCGGATCGCCGCCGAAAGCGGTGACGATCGCGTTGAGGAGACCGATCTGGTCGCCCTGACGGGCGTCGTACATGAACTTCCAGATGATGCCCGCACCGACGAACGAGATCGCCACCGGCATGAACACGAGCACCTTGAGGAACTTCTCGCCGCGAGCCCTGTCGATGAAGACGGCGTAGGCGAGACCGATGACGACCGAGATCACGGGAGCGAGCAGCGCCCAGATGATCGTGTTGATCACCGACGACGTGCCGACGGGGTTGGTGAAGACCCAGATGTAGTTCTCGAGCCCGACGAACTCGTCGCCGGTCTTGTCGAAGAAGGACTTGAAGATCGTCGAGATCGCCGGGTAGATGAGGCCCAGCAGCAGCATGATCGTCGCGGGCGCCATGAACAGCACGAGCTGGAACAGGTAGCCGGCACCCTGACGGGCGCGGAAGTCGGCGAAGAAGAGGAGCGCCCCGACGAGCAGCGCGATCGCGACGACGTACACGACGGCGTTCGCGTAGGGACGGAGCAGCAGCAGAGCGAGGACCGGGATCACCAGGCACGCGACCAGCCGCATGATGAAGTAGCCGCGACCGGGCCGGGGCGCGAACTCGATCAGCACGAGGATGATCGCTACGACCACGCCGAACACGAGCAGCACGGCGGGGATCTGCACCAGCGGGTTCAGACCGCCCAGCCACAGGAAGAAGCTGTTGAGGGAGAACCCGATCGTGATCCGCGAGGACTCCTCGGTCGGAGCGGTGAAGACGAGCAGGAGAGCCAGCGCGACGACGACCACGAAGCCGATCGCGAGGATGGTGCGCGTGGCCTTCCTTCCCTTCTCGTCGGTACCGTGCGTCGTCGGCGGCGCGTCAGCCTCGACGGGTTTCTCGATGGTCGCGTGCGACATGAACGTCCCCTTCTGGATCGTGCTGGGTTCCCGCGCAGTGTGGATCGGTGGAGCGGGGCCGGGCTGTGCAGCCCGGCCCCGCTCTGCCTACGAAGATCGCGTCGAGGCGATCAGTTCTCGTAGCCGGCCTGGATGTCGGAGAGCACCGTCTCGGTGTCCTTGCCGTCGATCCAGTCGACCATCCCCTTCCAGAACGAGCCGGAGCCGACCGTGGACGGCATCAGGTCGGAGGCGTCGAACCGGAAGGTCGTCGCGTCGTCCTGCATGATGGTCATCGCCTCCTGGAGGAACTCGCTCGACGCGAGGCTCGGGTCGGCGTTCTTGTTGGCGGAGATCACACCACCGAGCTCGACACGCGCGTCGGCGAACTCCGGCGATGCCATGAATTCGAGCACCTGCTGGGTGGCCTCGTCGTCGGAGAAGGCCGCGACGAACTCGCCGCCACCCTCGACCTGGAGCTCGCCCGCGGTCTCACCCGGCATGATGAACGCGTAGACGTCGCCGTCCGGCGCGACCTCGGGGACGTTGCCGTCCGCGGTCTCCGTGTCGAGGAAGTTCGCCGACAGGAACGAGGCCTGGTGGGTCAGCGCGCAGTCGCCCTTCGCCACCGCGTTGGCGACGTCACCGAAAGCGGTGGAGTTGATGCTCTTCACGTCGCCGTAGCCCGCGTTCACGTACTCCGGGTTGAGCAGGATCTCCCCGACGGCGTCGAAGGCCTGCTTGATCTCGGGGTCGGTGAACTTCACGTCGCCGGCCACCCAGTCGTCGTAGACGTCGGGGCCCGACTGGCGCAGGACGAGGTCCTCGATCCAGTCCGTCCCGGGCCAGCCGGACGCCGCCTCGGAGGCGAAGCCGGCGCACCAGGCCGGACCGCCGGTCTTCTCGACGATCGTGTCCGTGAGGGCGATCATGTCGTCCCAGGTCTCCGGGACCTCGACGCCCCACTCGGCGAACTGCTTCGGCGAGTACCAGACATAGCCCTTGAGGTTCGCCAGCATCGGTGCCGCGTAGAAGGTGTCGTCGAACGTACCGTACTTCTTCCAGTCCTCGGACCAGTTCTCGTCGACGGCGGTCTCCACGGCCTCGGGGGCCGGCATGACCTTGCCGGTGTCGACGAGGGTCTTGAGCAGACCGGGCTGCGGGACGATCGCGATGTCTGGGGCGTCTCCACCCGTCACCTTGGTGACGATGTTGCCCTCGAAGCCCTTGTCGCCGGTGTACTCGACCTTGATGCCGGTGTCCTTCGTGAACTGCTCGAAGGAGGCGTTCAGGTCGTCGGCCTCGACGCCGGTGATGCCGCCGGAGATCCGGACCGTGTCCTTGGTCTCCCCGCTTCCGCCTTCGCCGCTTCCGCCCTCGGCGCAGCCGGCGAGCGCGAGGGACGCGACGCCGACGAGTGCGATGGGGGCGAGCAGGCGGTATCGCTGTGACAAAGCCATGTACTTCTCCTCTTCCGGTGGATCTTCCGTCCGCCCAAGGAGAGCAATCGCCACATCCATTGGGGAACCGATTCCACGCCAACCTACTCGGGTTCCTTCGCCCCGTACAACTGGGGAAGGTTACAAGATCACAACCCTTTGACGACGGCCTCCGCTCCCGCATGGGAGCGCTCCCAGTTCCTCGCGTGTGGAACCGGTTCCTCCCCGCGTGTGGAACGGCTACGATGGCTCCCGGCGAGCGCCCGTCGGCTCGCCGTCGTGGAACCGGGTCGAGGAGGACACGATGAGCACGATCGCCGACGTCGCGACGCGCGCCGGTGTGTCCAAGGCCACCGCGAGCCGCGCCCTGAGCGGCCGCGGCTACGTCTCGGAGGAGACCAGGCAGCGCGTGGAGGAAGCGGCGCAGTCCCTCGCCTACGTCGCCCACTCCTCCGCCACGAGCCTGGCCACGGGACGCACCGGCACTGTCGGCCTGGTCATGCCGCCGGTCGACCGCTGGTTCTTCTCCGAGTTGCTGGCCGGTGTGCAGGAGGCGCTGCTCGTCCTCGACTACGACCTGTCCCTGTACGGCGTCCCCGAACGCTCGGGGACCAGGGAGCGGTTGTTCGAGAACGTGCTGCCGGGCCGGAGGTTCGACGGGATCATCGCCGTCGGCATCCAGCCCAGCGCGCGCGAACTGGAGCGCCTGCACCGCACCGGGCGCCCGCTCGTGAGTGTGGGTCCCTACAGCGCAGGAGCAAGCGCGGTCTCGATCGATGACGCGGCCGCGGCGCGGATCGCCACCGAGCATCTGATCGAACTCGGTCACACCGACATCGCGTTCGTGGGCGGCGCCACCGATGACACCGATCTCAGCTACGGAGATGCCCGCCGCCTCGCCGGCTACCGGGAGGCGCTGCACGCCGCGGGGCTGACCCCGAGGGCGCGCGTGGCCGGCGCAGCGCCGACCATGCCCGGCGGGTACGCCGCGGCGGCCGGGCTTCTCGGCGACCGGCGGCACCGTCCGACCGCGATCGTCGGCGTCTGCGACGAGGCGGCCATCGGCGCCGTGATCGCCGCCCGGCGTCTGGGCATCGCGGTACCGACCGAACTCAGCGTCGTCGGCATCGACGACCACGAGCATGCGGAGATGTTCGCTCTGACCACCATCGGACAGGCGCCGCGCGAGCAGGGGCGGGAGGCCGTCCGCCTGCTGACGCGACGGATGAGCGAGCCGGACGCCCCGGTCGAGCGCGTCGAGGCCGACTCGGCGCTCGTCGTGCGCAGTTCGACCGCGGCGCCGCGCTGATCCCCGTGAACGCACGAAGGCCCCGGGCAGAACCCGGGGCCTTCGCAGAAGCGCTGGTGCGCTGGAATTACTTGAGGGTGACGGTCGCGCCGGCCTCTTCCAGAGCAGCCTTGGCCTTCTCGGCCGTCTCCTTGTTGGCGCCCTCGAGGACGGCCTTCGGAGCACCGTCGACGACGGCCTTGGCCTCGCCGAGGCCGAGCGAGGTGAGCTCGCGGACAGCCTTGATGACCTGGATCTTCTTGTCGCCAGCAGCCTCGAGGATGACGTCGAAGGAGTCCTTCTCCTCCTCGGCCGCGGCCTCGCCTGCGCCGCCAGCGGCACCGGCGACGGCGACGGGAGCAGCAGCGGTGACCTCGAACTTCTCCTCGAACGCCTTCACGAACTCGTTGAGCTCGATGAGGGTCAGGCCGGCGAACTGCTCGAGCAGCTCCTCGGTGGAAAGCTTCGCCATGATGTATCTCCTAGATAGATGGGGTTTGTAGACGAGATCGCCGGTCGCTTACGCGGCCTCGGCGGTCTCCAGCTTTTCGCGAAGCGCGTCGATGGTGGCGGCAGCCTTGCCCATCGTCGCCTTCATCATGCCCGCGGCCTTCGCCAGCAGAACCTCGCGGCTCTCGAGCGAGGCGTACGTGTTGACCTCGTCGGCGGTGAGGGCCTTGCCCTCGAAGATGCCCGACTTGATCACGAGAAGCGGGTTGGCCTTGGCGAAGTCACGCAGAGCCTTGGCGGTGGCGACGAAGTCACCGTGCACGAACGCGACAGCCGACGGCCCCTTGAGGTCCTCGTCCAGCGCGGAGATGCCGGCCTTGTTGGCGGCGATCTTGGTCAGCGTGTTCTTCACCACGGCGTACTCAGCGTCCTGACGGATGCTGTTGCGCAGCTGCTTGAGCTGGGCAACCGTCAGACCGCGGTACTCGGTCAGCAGGACGGCGTTCGAGTTCTCGAATGACTTCGTGAGCTCGTTGACCGATGCATCCTTCTGCGCCATGGTCACTCCTTGGTGTGTACGAGGCGCCGCACGGTGGTGGGGCGCCGGCCTCCGACCCCCTGCAAAAGAAAAGAGCTCCGGCGCAAGCGCACGGAGCTCGGAAGTTCGTGACACCTGCGCGGGCCCCTGCGATGCAGAGCTTCGATCCTGTGCACTCACACGCACACGATGACCAGCGGTCTTCGGTTATGACCACTCTACCCCACGCTCTCCTTCCTCCCAAATCCCCCCTCCCTCCGCCGACCCACCCCCTTCGGTGCGCCCCGGCCCCTTCCGGCCGCACGCAAGGGGCCGGGGCGCGCGGAAGGGGGTGGGTCGAGGCTCAGCGGGCGAAGAGGCCGAAGAGGTCGAAGGCACGGAAGTGCGCGTCGGCAGCGGCGAGGGAGGCGACGTCCGCGCTGGTCACCCGGATCACCCGCCAGCCGGTGGTTCCGCGCACCCAGTCCTCGCGGATCTTCTCGTCCAGCACGACCCTCTCCGCGGTGCGGTCCCCGCGGAGCTCGTCATCCAGGTACTTGTCCCGGCCGTCGCACTCCACGAAGGTGCGGCATCGGTCGACGGCGATGTCCATCCAGAACCTCCCGCCGCGCGGCCCGTCGACCGGCACCTGCAGACGCGGCCTGCCGAAGCCGAGCTGATGGAGCCGATGCCGCGTCACGCTCTCCAGCGGAAGCTGTGCACGACCGTCGGCCAGGCTCACGATCCGACGCGCCTGCACGATGCCGCGGAGCCGTGGACGGCGGACGCGGTCCACGAGGTCCGCCAGGAGAGCCTGCTCCGCGGTGTCGTCGAACTCCCACGGGTCACCGCCGACGAGGGCGAGGGCGGCATCCGCGACGGCGAGGGCCGCCTCCGGAGCGACCGTACGGGCGAGGTCGACGACCGTCCGGGCGAGGGAGGTGCAGCGGATGCCGTCCCGATCCACGACGTCATCATCCGGCACCCGTCCCTCGTGCCGCAGGATCCCTGGTGTGCTGTGCCGACGGTCCGGGGGCGCCGTCACATGAACCCTCGTCGGACGCACCCGGTACAGCGGCAGTCCCCACAGCACGGCGGCCGAGACGTGCGAGAACACCGGCCGCGTCTGCGAGGCCGAAAGGTCGGCGGCCACGACTTCCGCGCGGTGCCGGGATTCCGGTGCGAGCTCGTTCCAGGCCTGCTGCGCGACGTACCACCCGCGACGGACGTGATGCAGCCGTCGCCCCACCTCGGCGGCACGGAGCGTCCGGGAGCCCCACCCTTCCTCCTCCAGCCGCCGCCGACCGAGGAGCATCGTCCGGATCTCGTCCGCACTCACCTGCCTCATCCCCCGAGTCTGCTCGCCCGCACACCCCCCGCTCCCCTTCTGTGAGTTCCCCACACCCCTTCCCTCCTTCCCCCTCTTGTGTAGGAACGATCCCTCGCTGTCCACCCCCACCCCCTTGTGTGCCTCCCACCCCCTTTCGTGCGCACGCAAGGGGCCGGGAGGCACGGAAAGGGGTGGGTCGGCGGGAGGGGCGGCGTGTGCGGCGGGAGCGGGGGTGGGGGAGAGTTAGAGTCTTCTGGTGACCCCGGAACTCCAAGCTCGCATCGTCGCGGATTCCCGCGACCGCGTGGCATGGATGAGGGCACGATCCCGCGGCATCACGGCCACCGACGTCGCCGGACTCACGAGCGAACGCTCGATCGCCCGTGCTGCCGACGCCAAGCTCGGCGGCGGACCGCGGTTCGGCGGCAACGCCTACACGGACCACGGCCGGCGCAGAGAGCCGGAGATCGCCGCCTGGGTCGCCGCGACGCACGGAATCTTCCCCTCCTCCGCGCTGTTCCGCGCCGAGATCGAGCACCGCCACCTGGCGACGCCCGACGGCATCTCGGTGGACGCGGACGGCCGCGTCAGCCTCGCGGAGATCAAGACCACCAACAAGGCCTTCCGCGGCATCCCGCGCACATACCTGCGCCAGGTGTGGTGGCAGCAGCACGTGCTGGGCGCCGAGCGCACGCTGTTCGTCTGGGAGGAACACGTCGACTTCTCCCCCGTGCACGACGAGCCCCGCTGCGTGTGGATCGACCGGGACGACCGCGAGATCGCCAAGCTCGTCGGGCTCGCGACCGACCTCATCGACGAGCTGTATCGCCGCACGACCGGACGCACGGTCCCGACGCGCTCCGTCACCCCCGTGGACAGCCGTCGCGAGCAGCTCCGCGAGCGCGACGCCTTCCGCGCCCTCGCCCTCGCCGACTGAGCGGACGGCGCGTGCTCACGTGCACGTGTTGTTCCCGCCCAGACCGAGCAGTCCGCCCACCGACAGCGTTCGCGTCGCGGCGGGCGAGACCCAGGACGTTCCGGGGAGAACGGCCTCGACCCGCACCGTGTTGGAGGAGCCGAGCAGGCTTCCGAGAAGGGTGCTGAGCAGGCCAGAACTGATCGTGGTCGCGTACGTGTACGGCCCGGTCCCGCTCTGACTGACCGAGCCGTTGTCGACGACGACCGTGTTGATCGACAGCCGCTGCTGCGCTTTCAGGTACGGCGAGGTCCAGGTGATCGTGAAGCCGGTAAAGGTGCCGAGCAGGCTCGTCACCGTGCAGGAGGTGATGGACGGCGCGACCAGCCGTGTTGCGGTGAAGGATCCCGCGGCGTGTTCGACATCCGTGAAGCGCGCTGCCGTGGACTCCACGGACGACGCGGAGAAGGCGGCGCAGAGCAGGACGACCGCGACGACCCCGGCGCCCCTCCGTCGATCGCGCTTCATCGCGCCACCTCCCCACCGCCAGAACGGCGCCGACCGGCGCCGAGGACGGCGCCGCCGACCACGACCAGCCCTGCCGCCACGATCAGGGGCGCGATACCCGGCGAGGGCCCCGTCGTCGCGAGCCCCCCGCCCGGGCCCGCGAGCACCGTCTCCCCCGCACCATGCGCGACGACCTGGACCTCGGTCGTCCCGGCACCGTCCGCAGGATCCAGCGCGATCGCGAGACGGAGGTGGGCGGTCTCGGAATGGGCGATCTCGGTCACCGGGACCTCGGCACCGTCCCGGGGGATGCTCCAGTCATCACGGACGACCGCCGAACCGGACGCGCACCCCGAAGCGCCCCAGGGTTCGGAGCACAGCGCGATGTCGACGCGGAGGCGGGCATCCCCCGTCGCCCGCACGCCGATGCGGATCCGTCCGGGCTCCCCGGCGTCGGCGCTGACCTCGACGTCCCACTGCACGGGCTGGCCGGGAAGCATCCCTCCGGCGGAGTCCCAGTCCGCGATCGAGACCAGCCGCAGCACATCGCCCTGGATCACCTCCGATGTCGGCTCCGCCCGGGCGACGCCCGGGACCGCCACCGCCAGCAGGAGGGGCGCCGCGAAGAGGGCCGCCACCCCGCGCCGTCTCACGACCCCTCCGTGCGCACCGGAACCCGCCGCGGCGTCCGCGGCCAGAACGCCCAGACCACGAGCGCCGTCGCCGCGATCGTGAGCACAGCGAGGACGACCGGGTCCCCCAGCGCCACCACCACGGCGGCCGCCCCTGGCACCGCGAAGAGCACCGTGCGGACGGAGGACACCGGGTACGGGACGGGATCCTCCGCCGCGTTGGCGTCGCCGCGCAGGGTGAGCATCCGCTCGTCCTCCGCGGCTCCGGGCTCGACCGCCGTGACGCGATGGGTCACCGGGAGCTCGCCCGTGCGATCCACCGTCACGACGTCCCCGACCTCGACTTCCTCCGCGGGCACGCGCTGCACGACCGCCACGGAGCCGGCGGGGATCGTCGGCGCCATCGAGCCCGTCCGGAACATGATGAGCGTGATCTGCGAGGTCGCCGCGAGGATCACGAGGACGATGCAGATCGTCCCGGCCGCAGCAGCGCACCACAGGAGCAGATCCCCCAGCATCCTCCGCCCGCGTCCCCGCACCTCGACCGGCTCTCCGGCCCGTGCTCGCCCCTCCCGACGGGTCGCGGTCATGACGACGTCCCCTGGATCTGCCAGGTCTGGGTCATCGTGAGCCCTTGCGCCCCGTTCGCCGCCGCCGTGGGAAGGGTCACCGCGAAGCAGTAGTTCACCTGCGCCGCGCCGTTCGCCGCCACAGCCTGCGTCGTCGCCCCCGCCGTCGTGAGAGCGGACCCGTCAGGAATGACAGCGGTCCCCGCCGGGTACGTCGCCGCCGTGCAGGATGGCGCGGCGACCGTCCGCACCCCGTAGGTGAGATACGTCGCCAGCCCCGTTCCGCCCGGTGTTCCCGGTGTGAGCTGCAGGACCCCGGCCACCGAGGGGTTCGCGGTCCGCACGCTGAACAGCGCGTACGTCGTCGTCCCCGGTGCCATGGCGGTGGGCGGCAGCTGGAAGTTCAGCGCGGCCGCCGTTCCCGTCGTCGCGTGACTGGAGAAAGTCGTCCCGTCCGTGGCCCCGACGATGTCGAAGCGGCCAGCCGTGAAGGTCGCGGCGCCGTATTCGGAGTCGTTCCAGGCGGCGAGGGTCGCGGTCGCGCCGACGCCCAGCACGAGACCTCCGGCGAGTATCGCCCGGATCCGGCGGGAGCGCGTCCGTCCCTTCTCCCGCCTCACTCTGCGGGTGTCCATGAAGACTCAGCTCGTGGACGTGGCCGTGAACTTCCACGTGGCGTCGGTCACCAGCCCCGGCTCCAGCGCGGCGTCCGCCGTCACGGCGAAGCAGAGCTGCACCGCGGTGCCGGCCGCGTCGGCGGTCGCGCCCTCGGTGAGAGGTACGGTCGTCACCCCGGTCTGCGCGTCCAGCGTGGCCCCGGTCGCGATGGGGGTGCCGACCGCCGACGCCGCGTCGCATGTCGCCCCCGGTGCGAGCTGATAGACCGCGTACGACAGATGGTCCGTGTTCGAACTCGCCGCCGGGTCCGCGGTCGTCCCGTCGGCGACCAGATCCGCTCCCGTCGTCGTCCCCGCGGCGAGGCGCACCCAGAAGCCGGCGTAGACGGTGTCGGACGGCGACATGTTGCCGACCACCCCCGCCGGCAGAGTGAAGGCCAGTGCCGCTGCCGTGTCGCCGTCGTCCACGTTGTGGTCACTGAAAGTCGTGCCATCCGTGGAGCCCTCCAGGTCGAAGGCCCCGGCTGTGAACGTCCCGGTCGCGAACTCCGAGTCGTTCCAGGCGGCGAGAACTCCCGCCACCCCCACACCCAGGACGAGCCCGCCCGCCAGCACCGCAAGGACTTTTCGTTGCGTCGTCTTCGTCGCCATCTTTTTCCCCCTCAGGAATCCGGTCTGCGCGGATGCCCGACGAGTAGAGCTCAGGCCTCCCGCGTGCTGGTATATTGCCGGAGCCCGGGGGCGAGGACAAGCCCCCCTTCGCGGCGGCCGCCCTCAGTCCCGGCGCTGCGAACGCGCAGACGGCGGCGGGGCCAGGACCTGACGCGCCTCTTCCGCGACCTCCGCGGCGATCGTGTCGAGCAGGGCGGAGGGCAGGTTCCACTGCTGCCAGTACAGGGCCACGCGCAGGGTCGGACCACCGAGCGGGATGAGGTCCGGAGTCTCCTGAGGCCGCGGCACCATCCCCCATCCCAACCCGAGGCCGACGGCCAGCGCATAGTCGTGCGACGCAGGGACGTAGTGCCGGGGAACACCTGCCGCCGGCACGCCCCTCGCGGCCAGCCACTCGTGCTGGAGGGTGTCGCGGCGGTCGAAGTCGACGAACGGCGCGTGCGCCAGAGCGTCGGGGGTCACGCCGTCCGGGAACCATCGGCGGGCGTAGGCGGGTTCGGCCATGGCACGGTATTCGAGCACGCCGAGGGGCGTGACCGTGCACCCCGCGACCGCCGTGGCCTCGCTCGTCACCGCCGCCATGACCGTCCCGGATTCGAGCAGCCGGGCGGTGAAGTTCTGGTCGTCGCGGTGCAGGTCGACATCGATGTCGTGCGCGGCCGAGAGCCGGGCCATCGGCGCCAGGAACCAGGTCGCCATCGAATCCGCGTTGACGGCCAGCGGCACGCTGATGCGCCGCCCCTCGGCGCTCCCCTCGATGCCGACTCCCACGAGGGCGTCTTCTTCGAGGAGCGCGATCTGCCGCGCGAGGCGCACCACGGACTCCCCCGCCTCGGTCAGGCGGACCGGCTTGCTGCGGACCAGGAGGATGCGTCCGAGCTGTTGCTCCAGCGCCTTGAGACGCTGGCTCACCGCGGACGGGGTGACCTGCAGTCGGCGGGACGCGGCGTCGAGGGTGCCCTCGTCCGCGACGGCGGCGAGGGTGGCGGCGAGTTCCGGGTCGATTCTCACATCAGCGATGCTAATGGTGCGGAAAAAATCTTCGCTGTCCTTCATGGTTGCGAGTTCATAGGCTCGACACATGCTCACCGTCCTCGCCGGCCTCGGCCTCGGCCTCTCCCTCATCGTCGCGATCGGCGCCCAGAACGTGTTCGTCCTGCGGCAGGGCATCCGCCGCGAGCACGTCCTCGCCGTCGTGATCGTGTGCGCGCTCTCCGATGCGGTGCTGATCGTCGCCGGTGTCGCCGGGCTCGGGTTCGTGCTGTCCGCCGCACCCTGGCTCGTGGTCGTGGCGCGCTGGGCGGGGGCGCTGTTCCTCCTCGGATATGGACTGCTCGCGGCGCGGCGGGCCTGGCGCGGCGGCGAGGAGCTGGTGGTCGACGGGGGCGACGCTCCGGTCCTCGAGGCGTCCCGGGGCACCGGCACGCTCACCCGCACCCGCCTCGCCCCGGTGATCCTCACGACGCTGGCCTTGACCTGGCTGAACCCGCATGTGTACCTCGACACGGTGCTGATGCTCGGCTCGATCGCGGCGACGCACGGAGAGGAGCGGTGGCTCTTCGCGGCGGGGGCGGTCGCGGCGAGCATCCTCTGGTTCACCGCCCTCGGCTTCGGCGCCCGCTACCTCGGACGGTGGCTGCGCACCCCGCGCTCCTGGCGCATCCTCGACGCGGTGATCGCGGTCGTGATGATCACGCTGGCGGTGAGCCTCGTGCTCCCGGTGCTCGGCGGGTAGCCGTTCACCCCGCTTCGATCTGCGACACCCGCGCCCGGACGAGGGCGCGGACCGCCTCCTCCGGCAGGGGGTGCTCCGGCTGGAACCGGATCGTGCCCTTGTCGAGGCTGACGTCGGGATGCCCTTCGAGGAGCTGCGTGACCGCCGCGACCGCCTCAGGGCTGAACGGGTAGACGCCGATGTGCTTCTTCGCGCGCATCACCGAGAGCAGCGGCTTGCCGTCGTACACGAGCGCCGGCATGCCGTAGCCCTTGCCCTGTCCCGCCTCCGGCACCTCCTCCGTGGCGATCGCATACACACCATCGATCACCGCACGGTCCGCGGCATCGAGGTCGGTCAGGTAGTCGTCGATGGTGCCCACGCACCGCATCCTGCCATCGATCCCCCTCGCGGTCGAGGGGTCAGGCGCCGTCGAGCGGACGGAGGATGCGCGTGAGGAACCGCTGCGTGCGCTCGTGCTGCGGCGCGCTGAACAGCTGAGCGGGCGGCCCCTGCTCCACGACGACGCCGCCGTCCAGGAAGAGCACGTGGTCGGCGGCCTCCCGCGCGAAGCTCAGCTCATGCGTGACGACGGCCATCGTCCAGCCCTCGTCGGCGAGCTCCTTGATGACGAGCAGCACCTCGCCGACGAGCTCCGGATCGAGCGCACTCGTCGGCTCGTCGAACAGCAGCAGGTCCGGCTGCAGTGCCAGCGCCCGCACGATCCCGACGCGCTGCTGCTGCCCGCCGGAGAGCTGGTGTGGTCGCGCATCCGCCTTGTCCGCCAGGCCGACCCGGGCGAGCAGTGCCTGCGCTTCGGCGACGACCTCGGCCTTCGGACGGCCCTGCACCCGCCAGGGCCCCTCGATCACGTTCTCCAGCACGGTGAGGTGCGGGAAGAGGTTGTGGTGCTGGAAGACCATCGCCGACCGATCGCGGAGCGCGAGCCGCTGCTGCTTCGCGACCCGGGGCTTCGGGCGGACCTCCGGGGCGAAGTCGATCTCCGGGCCCCCGGCCATCGCGATGGTGCCGGCGTCCGGCGTCTCCAGGCCGTTCAGCGCTCGCAGGACGGTCGTCTTGCCGGAGCCGCTCGGCCCGATGAGCACGACGACCTCGCCGCGGTGCAGGGTGAGGTCGAAGCCGCGGAGCACCTCGGTGGCACCGAAGCTCTTGTGCAGGCCGCGCGCGGTGAGCAGCGGTTCGGCCGTGGGGTCAGTGCGCGACACGGCTGTCGAGCCTCCTCTCCAGGGCGCTCTGCCCGAAGGAGAGCACCAGGCAGATCACCCAGTAGACCAGCGCCGCGGCCAGATACACCACCATGAACTCGAGTGTGGTGGAGGCGATCTGCTGCGCCACCTTGAAGAGCTCCGTCACGAGGATCAGCGAGGTGAGGGACGTGTCCTTCACGAGCGAGATGAATGTGTTGGACAGCGGCGGCACTGACACCCGGGCGGCCTGCGGCAGGATGATGCGGGTCAGCGTGCGGGTGCGGTTCATCCCGACCGTGTACGCGGCCTCCCACTGCCCCTTCGGCACCGAGAGGATCGCCGCCCGCACGACCTCGGCACCGTAGCCGCCGACGTTGAGCGAGAGCGCGATGATGGCACTCGGCCACGGATCGAGGGTCACCCCGACGGACGGCAGGCCGTAGAAGATCACGAAGAGCTGCACGAGCATCGGCGTGCCGCGGATCACCGAGATGTAGAACCGGGCGATGCCGGACACGACCGGGTGCACCGAGATCCGCATCAGCGCCACGCCGATCGCGATCACGAGCCCCAGCGCGAACGACACCAGGGCGAGCGGGATCGTCGCCGTCAGCCCCGCCCAGGCGATCGGCCCGAGCGAGGAGAAGAAGAGCTCCCAGGGGTTCTGCATCGCCTACTGCGAGACGTCTTCGCCGAAGTACTTCTCGCTGATCTCGGCCAGAGTGCCGTCGGCACGGAGCTTGTCGAGCGCTTCGTCGACCGCATCGACGAGCGCCTCCTTGTCCTTCGTGAACACGAAGGCCTGCTCACCGGCATCGTCGGTCTCCGCGGCGATCTTCAGGCCGGTCGGGCTGTTGGTCGTCTCGTAGTCGAGGAACGTCAGCTTGTCGTTGACGGTCGCGTCCACCCGGCCCTGACGGAGGAGCTCCACGGCCTGCGCCCAGCCCTCGACGCCCTCGACCTTGGCGCCCGACTCGGTGGCCAGCTCGTACCAGTTGCTCGTGAGGGACTGCGCCGTCGTCTTGCCCTCGAGGTCGTCGAAGGATGAGATGGAGTCGTCGTCCTCCTTGACCACGATCACGCCGGGCGACACCGTGTACGGGGTGCTGAACAGGTACTTGGCCTCACGCTCGTCGTTGATGGACACCTGGTTCGCGATCACGTCGAAGCGGCCGGCATCGAGGCCCGCGAAGATCGCGTCCCACTGGGTCTCCTGGAACTCGACCTCCAGACCGAGCTCGTCGGCGACCGCCTGGATGATCTCGACATCGTAGCCGGTGAGGTCGCCGGAGCCGCCGTCGCCGTGGAAGCTGAACGGGCGGTAGGTGCCCTCGGTCGCGACCGTCAGCGTGCCGTCCTTCACCAGGCCGAAGTCGGAGCCAGCGGCGCTCTCGCCGTCGGTGCTCGCGGGCGTGGTCGAGCCGCTGCACGCCGTCAGGGCGGCAGCGGCGACGACGAGTGCGGTGACGGCGATGAGACGACGGGACATGGACCCTCCTGGGGTGAGAAGCGCGGGTGCGAGTTTACGCGACGACCGCGGGAACTCCCCCACAGTACGCGTCGCCTCGCCACTCCCCCGCATCGGATGACGCCGGATGTCGCGGGTGGCCAGGGAACGCAGAACGCCCCCGGGCGGACCCGGGGGCGTTCGGTGCGACAGGTGCGAGACCGGTCGACGCGTCAGATGGCGTTGACGTCCAGCGGGATTCCGGGGCCGAACGTGGTCGACACCGCACCCTTCTGGATGTAACGGCCCTTGGCGCTGGACGGCTTGAGGCGGACGATCTCCTCGAGAGCGGCGTCGATGTTCTCGTTCAGCTGCTCGGCCGAGAACGAGGCCTTGCCGATGACGAAGTGCACGTTGGCGTGCTTGTCGACGCGGAACTCGATCTTTCCGCCCTTGATCTCCTCGACGGCCTTGGCCGGGTTCGGGGTCACGGTGCCGGTCTTCGGGTTCGGCATCAGGCCACGCGGACCGAGCACCTTGCCGAGACGGCCGACCTGGCCCATGAGCTCCGGGGTCGAGACCGCGGAGTCGAAGTTGGTCCAGCCGTCGGCGACCTTCTGGATGAGCTCGGCGCCGCCGACCTCATCGGCGCCGGCCGCGATCGCCGCCTCGGCCGCGGGGCCGGTGGCGAACACGATGACGCGGGCGGTCTTACCGGTGCCGTGGGGCAGGATGACGGTGCCGCGCACCATCTGGTCCGCCTTGCGCGGGTCGACGGCGAGCTTCAGCGCGACCTCGACGGTCGAGTCGAACTTCGCCGAACCGGTCTCCTTCGCGAGCGCGACGGCCTCGGACGGCGTGTAGAAACGGTCTGCCTCGATCTTCTCGGCGGCAGCCTTGTAAGCCTTGGACTTGGTAGCCATGATTATTCTCCTCAGCCCTCGACCGTGATGCCCATGGAACGGGCGGTGCCGGCGATGATCTTCGAGGCGGCCTCGATGTCGTTCGCGTTCAGGTCGGCCTGCTTCTGCTCGGCGATCTGACGGACCTGGTCCTTGGTGATCTTGCCGACCTTGACGGTGTGCGGGGTGGCCGAAGCCTTCTGCACGCCGGCGGCCTTCTTGATGAGCTCCGCCGCGGGCGGGGTCTTCAGGACGAAGGTGAAGCTGCGGTCCTCGTAGACGGTGATCTCGACGGGGATGACGTTGCCGCGCTGCGACTCGGTCGCGGCGTTGTACGCCTTGCAGAACTCCATGATGTTGACGCCATGCTGACCGAGCGCGGGGCCGATCGGCGGCGCCGGGTTGGCGGCACCGGCGTTGATCTGAAGCTTGATCAGGCCGGTCACCTTCTTCTTCGGTGCCATTCTCTTTCCTTTCCTCGAGGCGGATGCGAGCATCCGCTTCTCCCACGGCTCCGGCCTCTCCGGCCCGTGGTCGTCTGCGCGCCCTTCGACAAGCTCAGGGACCCATGCGGGCTATCGCACAAACCACGTAAGTCTACCCGATCACTCCCCCGCTCGCGAGCCGGCCCCTTCCGTACGACCCGGCCCGTTGCGTACGTCCGCAAGGGGCCGGGAGGCACGAAAGGGGGTGGGTCGACGGAAAAGAGAACGGCCGCCCCGGAAGGGACGGCCGTTCTCGTGCACTTCGGCAGGCTCAGTGACCCCCGGTCAGATCATCTTGGTGACCTGGTCGAACGACAGCTCGACCGGGGTCTCGCGCTCGAAGAGCGAGACGAGGACCGTGAGCTTGCCGCTCTCCGGCTTGATCTCGCTGATCGAACCGGGAAGACCCGCGAACGAGCCCTCCTTGATCGTGATGGTCTCGCCGACCTCGAAGTCGACCTCGGCGGGGAGCGGACGGGCGACGGCGACGCCACCCTTGGCCGCGATGTTCTTGGCGGTCGGGACGTCCTTCACCTCGACGAGGGACTTCAGCATGTTGAAGGCCTCTTCGAAGCGCAGCGGCGTCGGGTTGTGCGCGTTGCCCACGAAGCCGGTGACGCCGGGGGTGTGCCGCACGACCGACCAGGTGTCTTCCGTGAGCTCCATGCGCACCAGCACGTAGCCGGGGATGCGCACGCGGGTGACCATCTTGCGCTGACCGTTCTTGATCTCGACGACGTCCTCCATCGGGACCTCGACCTGGTAGATCTCGTCCTCGACCTCGAGCGTCGACTTGCGCTGCTCGATGTTCGCCTTGACCTTGCGCTCGAAGCCGGCATACGAGTGGATGACGTACCACTTGCCGGGGAGCATGCGCAGGTCCATGCGGAAGGCCTCGTACGGGTCTTCCTCGGACGCCGACTCGTCCTCGTCGGACTCGGCGGCGGGCCGGTCATCCTCGCCGTTCACGTCGGGCCCCTCGTAGGGGGTGACCTCGTCGGCGGCCTCGGCCTCCTGCTCAGCGGCCTCCTCGGCCACCGAGTCGTTGAGGACCTCGGCGGCAGCCTCGGCCTCCGCGGCCTCGTCCAGGTTCAGAGCGTCGTTCACGATGGCGTCCGCCTCCGGGTCGTCGATGTCGATGTCGATGTCTTCCGTCTCCTGCTCGCCGTCCTCGTCCTCGACGTGGACCGCGACGTGCTCGGCAGAGGTGACCGAGAGCTCCTCGGCGGCGAGCACGTTGCCCTCCTGGGCTTCGTCCTCCTCGCTGGACTGCTCTGCGGCGGTCGCCCAGTCGGCGTCGTCGGAATATCGTTCAGACACGTTGCTTCTTCTCCATAGCTGCGGCGGATGCCGCGGGGGTCATCAGCCAGGGATTCCGAACACGTAGTGCGTCAGGAGCCCGAAGACGTAGTCGAGACCGTAGACGATGCCCATGACGATCAGGACGAAGACGAGCACCACACCCGTGAACTTGAAAAGCTCCTTGCGGGTCGGGGTGACGACCTTGCGCAGTTCGGCGATGACCTGGCGGATGAACAGGGCGATGCCCCCGAAGAACCGGGAGAAGGGGTTGCCCTTCTTCTGGCGCGTGGCGCCGGCCGCGACGACCTCGCCGCGCGGTTCGTCCTGATCCATCCTGAATGTACCTTTCGTGTGTCAGCGTGCGCTGACGCGCAGGGCGGACAGGAATCGAACCTGCAACCTGCGGTTTTGGAGACCGCTGCTCTGCCAATTGAGCTACCGCCCTAGAGACCCGGAGATCTCGGGGATGCTCTCCCCACTCTGCCACCGGCCGATGTCGAGGACGCCAGGCACGGCGAAAGAATGCAGAGAACAACTGCTCACCAAGCATACGGCATCGATCCGGTGGTGCCGAACAGGAAGCGGAACCCGCGTTGTTGCTAGGCTCGGCGGGCGGACGAAGCAGGAAGGGACGCATGTGAGCGGGGATGTGCAGCAGTTCCAGGTGGACCTGCGCGGAGTCGTCGATCTGCTCAGCCGGCACATCTACTCCAGTCCCCGGGTCTATCTGCGGGAACTGCTGCAGAACGCGAGGGACGCGATCGCCGCGCGCCGTGAGGTCGACGGGGGCGGCAGCCGCATCCGGATCACGCCGCTGACCGCGCAGTCGGGCGAGTTCGTGCTCCGCGACGACGGCGTGGGGCTGACCGCGGCCGAAGTCGCCGATCTGCTCGCGACCGTCGGGCGCAGCTCCAAGCGGGACATCTTCGACCTCCCCCGGAGCGACTTCCTCGGCCAGTTCGGCATCGGGCTGCTGAGCTGCTTCATGGTCGCCGACACCATCGTCATCCGCTCCCGCAGCGCCAGAGGCGGCTCCGCGGTGGAGTGGACGGGCAGTGCGGACGGCACCTTCCGCGTCACGGAGATCGACGACGACCTGCCGATCGGCACCAGCGTGCACCTCGTGCCGCGCTTCGACGCCGACGAGCTGCTGCGGCCGGCGGCCGTGCACGAGCTCGCGACCACCTTCGGGGAGTTCCTGCCGGTGCGGGTGACCATCGACGCGCCGGGCGGGGACATCGACGTGACGCGCGAGCCGCCCTTCCTCGACCCTGCCGCCGACATCGAGGCGGCGGTGCAGTACGGTCGCGACCTGCTCGGGGCCGCCCCGCTGGACGTGATCCCGCTGAGCGAGCCGGCGACCGGGACGCAGGGCTTGGCGTACGTGCTGCCCTTCGCACCCCCGCCCGGCGCCCGCCAGGCGACCCGTATGTACCTGGGGCGCATGCTGCTGTCCGAGCGCGTCGACGACGTCCTGCCCGACTGGGCCTTCTTCGTGCGCGCCGTCGTCGACTCCACCGGCCTCGCGCCGACCGCGAGCCGCGAATCCCTCGTCGAGGACACGGCCCTGGAGCACGTCCGGGAGCAGCTCGGCGCCGGGATCCGCCGCTGGGTGCTCGAACTCGGGCTGCGCGAACCGCATCGTCTCGCGCAGTTCGTCGCCGTGCATGAGGTCGGACTCAAGTCCCTGGTGCGCCACGATGAGGAGCTCGCGCGCTTCATCACCCGCTGGCTCACCGTGGAGACGACGCACGGCACACTGCGGATCGGCGAGCTCGTGGAGCGTTACCCTCACGTGCGCTACGCCCAGACCGTCGACGAGTTCCGCCAGGTGGCGGGCATCTCCCCATCGGACGAGGTGCTCGTCAACGGCGGCTACCTCTATGACGCCGATCTGATCCGCCTGCTCCCCGACCTCTACCCGCAGGTCACGGTCGAGCAGGTCGATGTGACCGGGGAGCTCGATCGCCTCGACCCGCCGCCGCTCGACGACCGGGACATCGCCATGGCGTTGGAGTCCCGCGCCGGCGCCGTGCTCGCCGCCTCCGACTGTGCCGTCGTGGTCAGGGCGATCGATCGCCCCGAGCTGACCGGGCTCTACGTCGCGGATCCCGAGGTGCTGCGGACGATCGATCGCGGACGCACCAAGGGCATCGCGGGCACACTCTGGGGCGGGGTGCTCGACCGCATCGACCAGACGCTCTCGTCCGCGCGAGACGACGACCTCACGGCGCGGCTGTGCCTGAACTGGTCCAACCGCGTCGTCCGCGCCCTCGTCCGCGTCGAGGACGACGCCGTGTTCGCGCGCACGGTCCAACTCCTCTACATCCAGGCGCTCCTCGCAGGTCACCACCCGCTCTCGGACGCCGATCGGGCGCTCATGACCAGCGCCCTCTCCGACCTCGTCTCGCTCTCCGCCGGCATCGAGGGGGACACGCTCCCCTTCGACGCGCGCTGACACCCCCGACTACCCGAAAGGGCCCTCCATGGCACGTCCGAAGAAGCGCTTCCAGCAGCTCATCGAGGAGATCGATCGCACCCCGTGGGGCCCGGCCGAGCAGGCCCTGGTGGCGGAGGCCGTCGCGCTGGCCATCGAGATCGGCGATGAACGGCTGGAGTACGAGGCCCGGATGCGCCAGACCGCCTCGGCGAACATGGTCGGGGCCACCGACGTCATGCTCAACTCCTTCGCCTGGTGCCTGGCGCATCACGACGCCGACCCGCAGCGGTTCCCCGCCGACCTCGACAACGGCGGGGCCGACCTCATGTGGCAGTTCAAGTGGATGGCGTCGTCCCTGCGCTCCTCCCCCGCCTTCTCGCAGGAGCAGATCGCGGCGGTGCTCGACGACATGGAGGCGCACTACCGCGCCGCAGGGCTCGGCCTCAGCGGCGTGCTGACCGCCCGCTTCGAGGACGCCTGGGATGCCGGTCGGTTCGACGCCGCCGAGGCCTTGCGCGTGCAGCTCGAAGCCACGCCGCGGGACGAGCACAGCCACTGCGATGCGTGCAGCCGCAGCCAGTTCGCGGGCTTCTTCGCGGAGACCGATCGCGACGCCGACGCGATCCGCCTCGTCGAGGAGATGCTCGAGGGCGGGTTCTCTTGCGGCGAGGAGCCGGAGCACGCCCTGTCCCGCGTGCTGCTGCCGTATCTGCGTGCCGGTCGCGCGGAGGACGCGAAGACCGCGCACCTGCGCAGCTACCGCCTGGCGAAGGACAACCCGGACAACTTGCGCATCGTGGCCAACAACATCGTGTTCGCCGCGATCACCGGCAACGAGGCGCGGGCGCTGGCCCTGATCGAGAAGCACATCGCGTGGCTGGCCCACGACGGCCTCAACGTCGACGCGCACTTCGCCGCCCTCACCGCCTTCGCGGTCGCTCTCGACCGCGTCACCGCCGCCGGACACGGCGACACCCCGGTCCGCGGCGCCGACGCCCCGGCGCTCGTGCCGCTCCTGGGCGCGCACGACGGCCCGTGGAGCGCCGCCGAGCTCGCCGCGACCGCCTGGTCGACGGCCGAGCGCATCGGCGCACAGTTCGACGAGCGGGACGGCACCGACGGCCATGCCCGCAGCCTCGCCCGGATGCGCGCTCTCGCCGACGAGAGCTACGACGTCCCGATCCGCTCCGACGCCTTCGTCGCCCCCGCGCCGGCCGCGACCCCGACCGACCCGGACGGATGGTTCGAGCGGGCGATGCAGCTCGCGCAGTTCGGCGCCGAGCAGGAGACCCTCGCGGCCCTCCCCCACGCCCTGGAAGTCGACGACGCCGCCAAGCGCGCGCAGCTCCTGTCGATGCACCTCGGCATCCTCGTCGCTCTCGATCGCGTGGACGAGGCCGAGCGCATGCTCCCCGAGCGGATCGCCGCGCTGCGGGCCGCCGGGAACGACGCGCAGGCCGATCTCGAGGAGCGGCTCGGCCTCGCGACCTTCGGCCTGCACACCGACGAGACCATGGCGGCGCTCGAAGAGGAACTGGCCGAGGCCGACCGTCTGCCCGCGTGGTCGCGCGGCGATCTGGCGATCAGCCGCGCGTCGCTGCACCTCCGGGCGGAGGAGCCCGATGCGGCGCTCGACCTCGCGGAGCTCGCCGCCCGCTCGTTCGCGGAGGCCGACGATACCCGACTGTCCAACACGACGACCCTCGTCGCGATCGGCGCGGTGCTGAGCAAGGGCGACCTCGACGCCGGCCGCACGCTCCTCGACCGCTTCCTCTCCCAGGACGACCTGTCCGCGGGGCACCGGGCCCACGCGCTGCAGACCAGGGCCCGCGTGCGCGGCGGCTCGGGTGCATACCAGGACGGGGCGACGGACGCCGACGAGGTGTGCCGTCTGCTCGCCGAGCTCGGCGCCACCCGCGCCCTCGCCGAGGCCCATGTGCTCGCGGGCGCGCTCTGGGAGGACGCCGAGGAGCCCGAGAAGGCCGTCGCCCGCTACCGTCTGGCCGCTCGGCTGCAGGACGACGGCGATCGCACCGGCGTCGACTTCCGCCTGGCCAGGGCGATGCTCCGCGCGGGAGACGCCGAGGAGGCAGCCGAGCTCTTCGGGGATGTGCTGCAGCGCGAGGAGAACGCCGAGACTCCTGCGGGTTCGCGCGCCATGACCGCCTCTCTCCTGGCCCGGTCGCTCGCCGAGTCCGGGGAGTTCGGCCAGGCGGTCGGCGCACACGGCTACGCCGCCGAGCTGTTCGGACAGGCGGAGGCCCACGCCGACCAGGCGATGGCCATGACGGAGCAGGCGAAGATCCTCGCCCGCTTCGAGGAGCACGACGACGCCGTGCGGCTGCTGGAGGGCGCTGCGGAGATCGTGCGGCGTGCCCCCGAGGCCGTCGGCGCCCTGTCCGAGGTGCTGCACAGCCTCGGCCAGGCCTACGCAGGCCGGGGTGACGAGCGCGCGTTCCCCCTCTTCGACGAGGTCGCCGCTCTCGCCCAGGAGCACGAAGCCGGCTGGCTGCTCGCCGACGTGACCGACTCCCGCGGCCGCGCGCTCGCCCAGTTGGGCCGGATCGACGAGGCCGTCGCCGCCGCTCTCACCGCCGCGGACGGTTTCGCCGCGCTCGGCGACCAGGGCGCCGCCGGGAGCTCGGAACTCTTCGCCGGCCGGGTGCTCGCGGGGAACGCCCGCCCGGCCGATGCCGTGCCGGTGTACCGGAGCGCCCTGGAGCATGCCGAGGGCTTCCCGCCGCTGCGTCAGGTCGCGGCGCTGGAGCTCGGCGACGTGCTGGAGGCACTGGGACGGCACGCCGAGGCCGCCGAGGTCAGGGCCCTCGTCGAGAGCTGACACGACATCGGCGCGGGATCCGGAGGGGATCCCGCGCCGATGTCGACGGGGCGGAGGGCCGCGTCAGAAGAGCTGACGCCAATTCGCCCGTGCGAGGTCGAGCAGCTCGTCTCCGCGACCCGACATGACCGTGCGGATCGCGTAGAGCGCGAAGCCCTTGACCTGCGCGGCCTCGATCGCGGGCGGCATGGACAGCTCCTGCCGCTCGGTCACGACGTCGAGGAGCGCGGGGCCGTCGTGCGCGAGGACCTCGCGGACGGCCTCCGGCAGATCCTCACTGCGCTCCACCCGACGGGCGAAGATGCCCATGGCCTCGGCGATCGCCGCGAAGCTGGGGTTGTCCAACCCGGTGCCGTAGGTGACGAAGCCGGCGGCCTTCATCTCCAGCTCCACGAAGTTCAGCGATGAGTTGTTCACCACGATCGTCTTGACCGGGAGTCCGTTCTGGGTGAGCGTGAGCAGCTCGCCGAGCATCATCGCGAGGCCGCCGTCGCCCGCGAGCGCCACGACCTGACGGTCCGGGTGCGCGACCTGCGCGCCGATGCCGTGCATCAGGGCGTTCGCCATCGAGCCGTGCGTGAACGAGCCGATCAGCCGGCGCCCTTCGGTCATGGACAGATACCGCGCGGCCCAGACCGTGGGCGAGCCCACGTCGGCGGTGAAGATCGCGTCGTCGGCGGCGTACTCGTCCAGCAGCCGCGCGAGGTACTGCGGATGGATGGGCCGCTTTCCCTTGGCCGGCACTGCGAGCTCGTCGAGCTTCTTGCGCGTCTTCCGGTAATGGGCCACGGCGTCGTCGAGGTGGCCGCGGTCGTCCTTCCGCGCGAGACGGGGAAGCAGGGCCTCTGCGGTCGCCTTCACGTCACCCACGAGACCGAGGTCGAGCGGGTGGCGCTTGCCGAGCTGGGAGCCGCGGATGTCGACCTGGATCGTGGTCGCGTGCTCGGGGTAGAACTGCTCGTACGGGAAGTCGCTGCCGAGGACGAGGAGCGTGTCGGCGGCCTCCATGGCCCGGTAGCCCGACGCGAAGCCGAGCAGCCCCGTCATCCCGACGTCGAACGGGTTGTCGTACTCGATGAACTCCTTGCCGCGGAGGGCATGGACGATGGGGGCACCGAGCGCGTCGGCGAGCGCGATCACCTCGTCGTGCGCGCCCTCGACGCCGGCCCCGGCGAGGATGGTGACCTTCTTGGCGGCATTCAGCATGGTCGCCGCCTTCTCCAGCTCCGGGCCGCTCGGCTGGATCAGCGGGCGGGTGCGCTCGATCACCACGGCACGGTCGTCCGCGATCTCGGCCAGCGCGACGTCTCCGGGGATCACGAGGACGGCGACCCCGCGCTGCTCGATCGCCGCGCGCATCGCGATCTCCATCAGCCGCGGCATCTGCGACGGGTCCGCGACGTACTCGACGTACACGCTGCACTCGCGGAACAGCTCCTGCGGGTGCGTCTCCTGGAAGTACCCGGTGCCGATCTCGACGGTCGGGATGTGGGCGGCGATGGCGAGCACCGGCACCCGGGAGCGCTGGGCGTCATACAGGCCGTTGATGAGGTGCAGGTTGCCGGGTCCGCACGATCCCGCAACGACGGCGAGGTTTCCGGTGGTGCCGGCGTCGGCCGCGGCGGCGAAGGCGGCGGACTCCTCGTGGCGCACGTGCACCCACCGGATCCGGCCGTCCTTGCGGAGGGCGTCCGTGAGTCCGTTCAGGGAGTCGCCCGGGATGCCGTAGACCCGGTCGACTCCGTTGGCGTTCAGAGTCTTGACGATGTTCTCAGCGACGTTGGCCATACCCCGACCCTACGCCCGCACAGGGCTCGCCGGGGCCGGGCTCAGTACTCCTGCGGGCCGTCCCGGTCGGGCTCGGGATCGCGCCGGAACGCGCGGCCGGAGACCGATGCCGGGGCGATGCGCACGTACACGCGCTTGTCGGTCGGGATCCACGGGCGCAAACCCGCCGCCTCCGCCCGCTCGATGTCGGCGTCGGTCTCCAGCGCCTCCGCGCGCCCGCGGACGATGACGCTCCAGGCGGCGGTGTCCGTGTGGTCGTCGACCTCGAAGAGCACATCGGCGTTGACCGTCAGCTCGAACAGCTTGCTCCCCGGCGCGGTCCGGAACAGGAGGCCCTCGCCGTCGACGGCGTAGTTCACGGGGAAGATGTCGATGGTCTCGCCGACCCTGGTGACGAGCCGCCCGAGCTCCTGGCTGCGCAGGTGCTCCCAGCTCTGCTCCGCGGTGAGGGTCTGGACCGGATCCGTGTGCGCACTCATGCCGCCATTGTGCCTCGTCCGTCCTCGACGCGCACCCCGTCGACCCGGCCCCTCTCGTGCGAGCGGCCCCCTTGCGTGCGTACGCAAGGGGGCCGCTCGGCCGGAAGGGGGTGGGTCGACGATCAGCCGATGCGGATCAGCTTCTTGTTGACGAACTCGTCGGCCGCGAGGTGGCCCAGCTCGCGGGCCGTGCCGCTGCGCTTGATGCCGCCGAACGGGAGCTCAGGGCTGTCCGCGAGCACGAGGTTCACATAGACCATGCCGGCCTCGATCTTGTCGGCCACCCGCTCCGCCTGCGCCTCGTCCGTCGTGAAGACGTAGGAGCCCAGACCGAACGTGGTGTCGTTGGCCAGCGCGACCGCCGCCTCCTCGTCCGCGACGCGGTAGACGACGGCCGCGGGGCCGAACAGCTCCTCGCGGTAGACGTCCATCTCCGGGGTCACGTCGGCGAGCACGGTCGGTGCGAAGAACGCCCCGTCGCGCGTGCCACCCGTGAGCAGCGTCGCACCCTGGGTCACCGCGGTGTCGATCTGCTTCTGCAGGTTCTCCGCGGCGGCCTCCGACGAGACCGGACCGAGGACCGTGTCGTCGAGGGTGGGGTCGGTCGCCTCGACGGCCGCCATCGCCGCCGTGAACTTCTCCACGAACGCGTCGTAGAGGTCGTCGACGATGATGAAGCGCTTGGCGCCGTTGCAGGCCTGGCCGTTGTTGTCGAGCCGCGCGTCCACGCCGGCCTGCACCGTGGCGTCGAGGTCGTCGGTGGAGAGCACGATGAACGGGTCGGACCCGCCCAGCTCCAGCGCGACCTTCTTGAGGTTGCGCCCGGCGACCTCGGCGACCGCGGCGCCGGCGCGCTCGGAGCCGGTCAGCGAAACGCCCTGCACGCGCGGGTCCGCGATCATGGCCGCGATCTGGTCGTTCGTGGCGAGCACGTTCTGGTACGCGCCCTTCGGGAAGCCGGCGTCGTGGTAGATCGCCTCGATCGCACTCGACGATTCCGGGCACTGCGGCGCGGGCTTCAGCAGGATCGTGTTACCGACGATCAGGTTCGGCGCGGCGAAGCGCACGATCTGGTACGCCGGGAAGTTCCACGGCATGATGCCCACGAGCGGCCCCAGCGAGGAGCGGCGGATGATCGCCGATCCCTCACCGAGGATCTTGATGGGCTGGTCGGCCATGATGTCCTCGGCCTGGTCCGCGTAGTACTCCGCGATGTCGGCGGCGAAATCCACCTCACCCAGTGCGGCCTCCCGGGGCTTGCCCATCTCGCGCACGAAGATGTCGGCCAGCTCCTCGCGGCGTTCGCGGTGCAGCTCGGCCGCACGGCGCAGCAGCGCGGCACGGTCGGCGACCGTGGTGGAACGCGACCACTCGCGGTGCGCCTCGTCGGCGGCCGCGACGGCCTCCTCGATCTGCGCGTCGGTGAAGGTGTCGTACGACGCCAGGGTCTCGCCGGTGGCGGGGTTGACGACGGCGTAGTCGGTCATGTCTCTCCTCCTCTTGCCGTGCCGGTCAGGAGACCGGGATCAGCGTGTACTTGGTGGACAGGTACTCGTGGATGCCCTCGAAGCCGCCTTCGCGGCCGACGCCGGACTGCTTGACGCCACCGAAGGGGGCCGCCGCGTTGGAGACGACACCCACGTTCAGACCCATCATGCCGGTCTCCAGCGCGTCGATCATCCGCTGACCGCGCTGCAGGTTCTCCGTGAACACGTAGGAGACCAGGCCGTATTCGGTGTCGTTGGCGAGGCGTACGGCCTCCTCTTCCGTCTCGAACGTCGCGATCGCCAGCACCGGGCCGAAGATCTCCTCGCGGAGGATCGCGGAGCCGGGGACCACGTCGGTGAGAACCGTGGGCTCGTAGAACGTGCCGGTGCCCTCGAGCGCCTTGCCACCCGCGAGCAGGGTCGCGCCGCGCTCGACGGCGTCGTCCACGAGCTCGCCGGCCTTCGCCACGGCGTCCTCATCGATGAGCGGGCCGATCGCCACGCCCTCCTCCGTGCCGCGGCCGATCTTCATGCCGTTGACGCGCTCGGTGACACGCTTGGCGAACTCGCCCGCGACGTCCTTGTGCACGATGAAGCGGTTGGCGGCAGTGCACGCCTGGCCGATGTTGCGGAACTTCGCGGCCAGCGCGCCGTCCACGGCCTTGTCCAGGTCGGCGTCGTCGAACACGACGAACGGGGCGTTGCCGCCGAGCTCCATCGACACCCGGAGCACGCCCTCGGCGGCCTGGGCGATGAGCTTGCGGCCGACCTCGGTCGACCCGGTGAAGGACAGCTTGCGCAGCCGCGGGTCGGCGATGATCGGCGCGGACAGCGCGCTGGACTTCGAGGTCTGCACGACGTTGACGACACCCTTCGGCAGACCGGCCTCCTCGAGCAGCGTCGTGAAGAAGATGGTCGTGAGCGGCGTGAGTGCCGGGGGCTTGATCACCACGGTGCAGCCGGCGGCGAGGGCCGGCGCGATCTTGCGCGTCGCCATCGCGAACGGGAAGTTCCACGGCGTCACGAAGAACGACGGGCCTACCGGGCGCTGCGACACGATCATGTGCCCGGTGCCCTCCGGGTTGAGGCCGTAGCGGCCGCTGATACGCACGGCCTCCTCGCTGAACCAGCGGAGGAACTCGCCGCCGTAGGCGACCTCGCCGCGGGCCTCCGCCAGCGGCTTGCCCATCTCGAGCGTCATCAGCAGCGCGAGGTCCTCCTTGCGCGCCTGCACGAGGTCGAACGCTCGGCGGAGGATCTCGCCGCGCACGCGCGGTGCCGTCGCAGCCCACTCCTCCTGCGCGGCGACGGCGGCGTCGAGCGCGCGGATGCCGTCCGCGGGGGTGGCGTCGGCGATGGTGCGGATCACCTGGTTCGTCGAGGGATCCTTGACGTCGAAGGTCGCGCCGGTCTCCCCTTCGATCCATTCACCGCCGATGAAGAGGCCGGTGGGGATGCTGTCGAGCAGCGCCTGCTCGTTCTGAGTGCTCATGGATTCTCTCTCTTTCAGACGGACGTGGGACGACGACGGCGGCTGGGCGGAGCGTCCATACCCAGCGTCTCACCACGGAAGAAGGCCGGGCGCCGGATGGCGTTCCAGATCATCACGGCCACGCCCACCACGATGATGAGGATGCCGAGGATGAAGACGATGCCGATGCCGCCGATCTCCGACCCGGAGCCGTAGGCCGGGTCCATGGAGTCGATCAGCGTGGTGAAGAACAGGATCGCCAGGATGATGCCGCCCACCAGGGGGAACAGGAAGGTGAAGAAGACGTTCCGCGTGGAGTCGAACCACTGCTTGCGGAAGTACCAGACGCAGGCGAACGCCGTGATCCCGTAGTAGAAGCAGATCATCATCCCGAGCGTGAGGATCGTGTCCCACAGGGTGTCCTCGCTGACCACGCGCATCACGGCGTAGAACGCGGAGGCCACGATGGCCGACACGATGGTGGCGTAGCCCGGGGTGAAGAACCGGGGGCTGACCTTCGCGAACGACTTCGGGAGCGCGCCGTAGTGGCCCATCGCGAGCAGGGTGCGCGCCGGGCCGACGAAGGTCGACTGCAGGGACGACGCGGAGCTCGTCAGCACCGCGAGCGACACGAGGAACGCGAGCGGCCCGAGGATCGGCCCGGAGAGGTGGAAGAACACGTTCTCCTGGATGTCGCCGTTGCCGAGGCCGAGCTCTCCGGTGCCGACGCCCGCGAACATGATCATCGCGACGGCGAGGAGCAGGTAGAGCGAGACGATCGTGAGCACCGTGACGGTCGCCGCGCGGCCGGGGGTCTTCTCCGGGTCCTTCGTCTCCTCGTTCATCGTGAGGGTGACGTCCCAGCCCCAGAAGATGAAGATCGACAACGACAGACCCGCGGCGACGGCGCTGAACGACGAGATCGCGAACGGGTTGAACCAGTTGAGGTCGAACGGCTGGTAGTCGAAGCCGTTGCCGCTCACCGCCTGCACGATCGCGGCGACGGCGAAGAACACGAGCACGAGGATCTGGAACCCGACCAGCCAGTACTGCAGCTTCTGCGTGGTCTGCATGTCGCGGTACGACACCCAGGTCGCGCCGAGCATGAAGAGCAGGCACACGCCGATGTTGATCCAGGTCACGCCGGCGAGGTCCGCGATCTCCGCGTTCCCCGTGATCTGCGACAGCAGCAGGAACAGGAAGTCGACCGCGACGCCGGCGAGGTTGGACAGCACGAGGATCGTGGCGACCACGAGGCCCCAGCCGGCCATCCAGCCGACCCACGGTCCGAACGCCCTGGCGGCCCAGGTGAAGGACGTACCGGAGTCGGGCATGCGGTTGTTGAGCTCGCGGTAGCCGAAGGCCACGAGGAGCATCGGGATGAAGCCGACGAGGATGATCGCCGGGATCTGCGCGCCGACCTCGGACGCGGTCGGGCCGACGGCGGCCGTGAAGGTGTAGGCGGGGGCGATGCACGAAATGCCGATCACGACGGCGCCGATCAGGCCGACGGTGCCGGCGCTCAGGCCCTTCGTCGAGATTCCGGTCGTGACGCCGGATGCGGGCTCCGTCGCCCGGTTGGTGCTGCTCATCAGCGGTCTCCTGCTTCATCGCGGGTACGCGGGACGACGATCATGGGGACGGGCAGCTCGTGCAGCATCTTCGCCGCCGTGGAGCCCAGGAAGAGTCGGCGAGGCTGCGCCAGCCGGCTGGAGCCGACGAGCACGACCTCGCCGGGGAGCCAGGAGAGCCCGGCGACGGCGTCCTCCACCGTCTCGCCGGGGGCCTCCTCGACGACGGCGCCGAGACCGTCCGGCAGCCGCTCGGCGGCCACGGCCAGCACCTGGTGCGCGTGCTCGCTGCCGGCGAGGCGGATCGCGCCGGTGTCGAGCCCCGGCGGCACGTCGAACGGAACGAGGGACACCAGGCGCAGGCTCACCTCGGCGGCGCCGGCGAGGGCGACGGCCTGGTCGAGCACACCCTCCGCGCCGGGGCGGGTGCCGACGGCGACGGTGACGCGCGGGAGCACGTGGTCGTCCTGCTGCGCGAGACCGGCCGGCGCGAGAGCCACCGGGATCGGCGAGGAGTGCAGCAGCTCCGATGCGACGCTGCCCAGCCGATGCCGGCCGAAGAGTCCGCCACCGGCCGTGCCGATCACGATCACGCTGGCGTCGAACTCCTCACCCGCGGCGATGAGCCCTTCCGCGAACGACTCCGAGAAACGCACGTGACCGCTGCGGACGAGCTCCTGCGGCAGACGCACGACCGCGTCCTGCAGCCAGCTGCGCGCCTGCTTCCGGATGACGTCCTCGTAGGCGCGCTCCGGCGGCACGGCGGCGCTGCGGGTGCCCTCGGTCGGCAGCACGATCACGAGGTGCAGAGTCGCGCCGATGCTGCGCGCCAGCTGTGCGCCCAGCGCCGCCGCGTCCGCCCCCGCATCCGTCGCCGTATAGCCGACGACGACCGACCCGGTCATCAGCCGATGCTCTCGGGAGCGCCGGCCTCGCGGCGGGCGTCGACGATGTTCGCCGCGACGAAGTGGCCCATGCGGATCGCCCCGTCGACGTGCTGGTACCCCGCTCCGGCCATGTCGCTGCAGGCGAAGTGGATCGGTCCGACGGGCGTGCGCAGGTCGGCGCCGTAGCGGTGCAGGCCGCCCAGGTCGAAGCTCGCGGCGTAGGCGCCCCGCGTCCACTCCTCGCTGCCCCAGTCGCTCTCGTAGTACACGACCGGATTCTTCGCCTCGGGTCCGTAGTAGTGCGACAGCGACTCGAGGATGCGCTCCTTGCGCTCCTCGGCGGACAGCTCGAAGACGCCGTCGGCGTTCGCGTCGGACACGAAGCCGACCAGGGTGCCGCGCTCGTCGCCGTGGTTGCTGTTGTCGTACGCCTCGTGCGACAGCTCGTACGGGCTGAACGCCGTGCCGCTCAGGCCCTGCTCGCGCCAGAACGGGCGGTCGTAGACCGCGTGCACCTTGATGACGAAGCCCATCGAGAGGTGCTGGTGCAGCTGGTGCTGGCGACGCGGCAGCGGCGGGACGAAGGAGATGCGGTTGTAGAGGATGGGGGCGTGCGCGAGGATCGCGTACCGTGCCCGCACCGTGAGGTCATCGGTGGTCGCCACGACCCCGTCATCCGACCACTCCAGGCTGCGGACGGGCTGGTTCAGCAGCACGTCCTCGCCCAGGCGCTCGGCGAGGCGCAGCGGCACCTGCTGGAGCCCTCCCACGACGCGCTTGTCGAGGATGAAGTCGGCGTCGACGAGGTTCGAGTACGAGCCGGCGGAGGCCGCCATGAGCAGCGACTGCAGCAGCGAGAAGGCGTGGGTCGGCTTGGTCAGCATCGCCGAGCCGGTGGCGAACGCGAGGTTGCGCACGGCCTCATCGTCGTCGGTCTGCGAGCGCAGCCAGGCGTCCCAGGAGATCGAGTCCCACTCGGCCGCGTTCGGGTGCTCCCACGGCTTGTCCGGGTCGATCTCGGCAACGAGGGCGTCGAGGATGCCGGTGATGCGGGCGATCACGGCCTCGGTCTCCGCCGACACCGGGAACATTTCGCCCGTGAAGCGGTGGGCCTGGCCGTCCGGGCCGACGTAGACGCTGTCACCCTCGCGGTAGCGGCTGTAGGTCTCGAGCCCCAGCTCCTCGATCGTGTCCTTGAGCGCGTCCTGGTCGGGCGAGACCCACTGGCCGCCGATCTCCAGCATGGCGCCGTCGATCACATCGGTCCACAGCCGGCCGCCCACGCGGTCGCGGGCCTCCAGCACGGCGACCGACAGTCCGGCCTTCCGCAGGTCGTTGGCCGCCGTGAGCCCTGCGGCTCCGGCGCCCACGATCAGCACATCGCGGGTGATCTCAGCCATCTGCAACTCCTTCGTCGTCGGGGGATGCGGGGGAAGAAGTACCGGTCGCGTCCCGAAATCCCCCGATCCGGGGACGCGACCGGACAGTGTCAGGCGCCGGCGAGCGCCTGGGCCACGACGTCGAGGCCCTCGTTCAGCAGCTCGTCGCCGATGGACAGCGGCGGGAGGAAGCGGATGACGTTGCCGTACGTGCCGCAGGTGAGGACGATGACGCCCTGCGCGATGCACGCCTTGGCTACGGCGGCCGTGAGCGCGGCATCCGAGGCCTTCGTCTCCGGGTCCACGAACTCGGCGGCGACCATCGCGCCGTGACCGCGGACATCCCCGATGCGGGCGTCCTCGGCCTGGAGAGCGGTGAGGCGGCCGATGAGGATCTCGCCGATCTCCCGGGCCCGCTCGATGACGCCGTCGTTCTCGAACACGTCGATGGCCGCGAGCGCTGCCGCGCACGCGATGGGGTTGCCGCCGTAGGTGCCGCCGAGGCCGCCGGAGTGCGAGGCGTCCATGATCTCGGCGCGACCGGTCACGGCCGCGAGCGGGAGTCCGCCCGCGATGCCCTTGGCGGTGGTGATGAGGTCGGGCTCGATGCCGAAGATCTCGCTGGCGAACATGTGGCCGGTGCGGGCGAAGCCCGTCTGCACCTCGTCGGCGATGAAGACGACGCCGTTCGCGCGGCACCAGTCGACGATCGCGGGGAGGAAGCCGTCGGCGGGGACGATGAAGCCGCCCTCGCCCTGGATCGGCTCGATGATGACGGCAGCGAGGTTGTCGGCGCCGATCTGCTTCTCGAGCTGCAGGATCACGCGGGCCGCGGCCTCTGCACCCTCGAGCCCGTCGCGGAACGGGTAGGACATCGGCGCCCGGTAGACCTCGGGGGCGAACGGACCGAAGCCGCTCTTGTACGGCATCGACTTCGCGGTCAGCGCCATGGTGAGGTTCGTGCGACCGTGGTAGCCGTGGTCGAACGCGACGACGGCCTGACGACCGGTGTGCTTGCGGGCGATCTTGATCGCGTTCTCGACGGCCTCGGCGCCGGAGTTGAACAGGGCGCTCTTCTTGGCGAAGTCACCGGGGGTGACGCGGTTGAGCGCCTCCGCGACGCCGACGTACGACTCGTACGGCGAGATCATGAAGCAGGTGTGCGTGAACTGCGCGGCCTGCGCGGCGACGGCCGCGGCGACCTTCGGGTGCGCGTTGCCGACCGTGGTCACGGCGATGCCGGAGCCGAGGTCGATGAGCGAGTTGCCGTCGGCGTCGACGACCACCCCTCCCCCGGCCGCGACGGCGGCGACGGGCACGGTGTGTCCGACACCGGCGGCGACGGCGTCCGCCTTGCGGGCGAGGACCTCCGCCGAGCGCGGGCCGGGGAGTTCCGTGACGAGGCGACGCTCCTGGGGGAGGTCGGGGCCGCCGAGGGGGACTGCGGGTGCTGCGGTGTCGAGGAGAGCCATGTCGCGAGCGTACGGCGGCAGCGGAGACGCTCGCATTCGCCGGGGCGTACAATCGGAGAATTGATTTCGCCGCTTCGTACAACCGGAGATCGCATGGCCCCGACCGATCCACCCACGCTGTCCGCTCTGCTGCGGCGCCGCGATCTGGACCTGCGTCTCGTCTCCGCGATCGCTGATCTGCCGGAGGGTGCGCTGGACCGGCCGCTGCGCTGGGTCCACAGCTCCGACCTGGCGGATCCGACGCCCTTCCTCGCAGAAGACCTCGTCCTCCTCACCACCGGCACCCAGTTCGACGACGCGGAGGACATCGCCCCCTACGTCGTGCGCCTCGCGGAGCGCGGGGTGCTGGGGCTCGGGTTCGGCACCGACGTGCATCGCTCCGGCACCCCGGACGAGCTCATCGCGGCGTGTGCGGACCAGGGCATCCCGCTGTTCGAGGTGCCGTACCGGACGCCGTTCATCGCCGTGGCCCGCGCGCACTCCGAGGCGATCGCGGCGCAGGCCTACGCCCGGCGCACCTGGGCGCTCGACACCCAGCGCGCCCTCGCCCTCGCCGCGCTCCGACCGCGCGGGCTGGACGCCATCGTCACCGAGCTCGGCCGTCGTCTCGGAGCCTGGGCCGGCATGTTCGACGCGGCGGGCGACCTGCTCGTCGCCCACCCTCGCGATGCGGTCTCCGCGGACATCCGCGAGCGACTGGCGGCGCGGGTCCGGGATATCCTCGACCGCGGACTCGAGGCTGGGCAGTCCCTCACCCTCGATGCGCACACCTTCATGCTCTTCACCGTGGGCCGTGGCGGGCACCTGCGCGGCGTGATCGCCGTGGCGGCCGACGCCCTCGACCAGGAGGCCAGGGCCGTCGTCACCTCGGTCATCGCGATGGCGGGACTCGCGCGAGAGCAGAGCGAGCAGCTCGCTCGGGGCCGACGACGGCTGCACACCCAGCTGCTGCGGTCGCTCCTGGGCGACGACCCCGGCCTCGCGCGCCGGGTGCTCGGTAGCCTTCCCCCCGCCCCTGTGGTGGTCGCCGTGACCGGAGACGCCCCGGCGGAGCCGCTCCTCGATTGGTGGGAACGCCGCCGCGTCGAGCACGGAACGCCCGCGTTCCTCGCGGACTCCGAGGACGGCGTCGTCATCTGCGTGTCCGCGGCCGACGAGGCTCTTCTCGATGACGCGGCCACGCGCTTCAGCGCCCGCGTCGGCGTCTCGGCGCCGGAGGGGTACGACGCCTTCTCCCGCGCGCACGCCCAGGCGCTCGTCGCCCTCCGGCAACCGGGCACGGATGGCGTCGTGCACTACGCCGACACGGTCGGGTCGAGCCTGCTCACCGCCCTCGCCACGGATGAGGCCCGCCTCGTCGCGGAGTCGCGACTCGCCCCCCTCCGCGAACACGACGCCACGCACGGCACCGCGCTCGAATACGCGCTGCGCACCTGGCTCGACCACGACGCGCGGGCCGAGCAGGCCGCCGCCGCTCTCGGCATCCACCGCCACACCCTGCGCTCCCGCGTCTCCCATGCCGGTGCTCTCCTCGGGGCCGACCTGACGACCTTCCCTGCCCGGGCCGAGGTGTGGGCGCTGCTGCAGACCGCCCGCGACTGACCCGGCCCCTTCCGTCCCCGTTTCTCCGCGCGTCACCTGCACGACCCCACGACACCTGCACGACGGATCAGCCCATCCGGTCGTGCACACGGACCGAGGTCGTGCAGGCGGAACCGGGTCGTCTCAGCCGTCGAGGTTGTCGGAGACCACCTCGAGGGCGTGCACCCGGGCCTGGACCGCGTCATCGCCCCGGGCGGAGGTGACGGCCGCCGCGAACACCTCGGCGAACACGAGGAAGGCGACGCGGGAGGCGTGCTGCAGCTCCTCGCGAAAGCTCACCCCTGTGGGGGCGATCACCAGGGAAAGGGACGCCGCGTCGGTCAGCGCGGAGGACGCGAACGACGTCAGCGCGATCACCGTCGCACCGCCACGGGCGGCGGCGGTCGCCACGCGCAGACTCGCCTCGTTGGCTCCGGAACCGCTGACGATGACGCACACGTCCTGCTCCGTGAGGTGCCGGGCCGCGATCTGCTGGGCGATCGCGTCGGCGATGAACTCCGCCGGTCGTCCTGCCGCGGTGAGCCGCATCGCCAAGTCGCTCGCGATCGGGGACGACAGTCCATTGGCGAGGACGAGCACACGCCGCGCGGAGGCGGTCGCAGCGACCGCTGCGTCGACGTTCGCCGTGTCGAGAAGGCTCGCCAGCGCAGGGAGCGACGCGGCCACGCGGTCGATCTCGCCGCGCATCCGCCCGAGCACACCGGGCCCGTGATCGACCGCCGCGTCTCCGCTCCCTCCGCCGAGCTCGGCGGCCAACGCGACCCGGAGCTGCGGGTAGCCGCGGTAGCCGAAGCCCTGACACGCGCGGACGACGGTGGCGCGGCCGACACCGGCCCGGTCGGCGAGTTCCTGCGCGGTCCATTCCACGACGGCGTCGGCGGAGTCCAGGATGAGCTCGGCCACCCGGCGCTCCGCCGGCTGCAGGGTGTTCCGGACCGCGGCGATGCGGACGGTCGGCGGGGCACTAGGCGCGAACACGGGCTCGGGCTCCCTCCATGATCCGACGGCGGATCGCGCCGGATGCCGCGTCGATCAGCATCGTCACCACGACCACCACGATGAGCAGGACACCCACCGTCGACCACTCACGGTACTGGGTGTAGGAGGTGAGCATGTCACCGATCCCCCCGACGCCGATGAGGCCCAGCACGGCCGACGAGCGCACGTTGATCTCGAAGCGGTAGAGCCAGAACGACCAGAACGCCGGTTCCGCCTGCGGCCACACTCCCCATCGCAGCACCTGAAGGGTGCCGCCGCCTGCCGCGCGCGCTGCCTCGATGGGGCCCCGGGGCACGGCTTCGACGGCCTCGTAGCCCCATTTACCGAGGGTGCCGATGCCGTTGAGCGCGAGGGCCAGGGCTCCTGTGAAGGGCGTGAGACCGGTGACCGAGAGGATCACGATGGCGATGATGATCTCCGGAACCGCGCGGATGAGCGAGAACAGTCCGCGGAGCAGACTGCGCAGCCAGACCGGCCCGAAGCCCCGGGCGGCCAGCAGGCTCAACGGCGTCGCGAGGAGGATGCCGAGCACGGTGCCGACCCAGGCCATCTCGATGCTCCGCCATGTCTGCCCCAGGGCCTCCGGGAGCTTCTCCCAGTTCGGATCGCCGAACATGAGCACGGTGTAGCGCACGATCTCCGCCGGGAGGTCAGCGAGGCGCGCCCAGGAGATGTCGATCGACCAGAAGGCGAGCACGACGACGGCGGTCACCAGGCCCCATCCGACGATGAGCCAGGGGCGACGAGGCCGAGCGGGGACGGCGGTGAGCGGGACGGTCATACGAGCCTCCGTCGGATGGCGTCGGAGACGACGTCGATCACGATCACCACGATGAGGATCTCGAGGATGATGAGCGAGAGCTGGTCGTAACGGTAGAACGTACGGACGGCGTCGATGAGCAGCCCCATCCCGCCCGCGCCGACCAGTCCGAGCACGGTCGATGCGCGCACGTTGAGCTCGAAGACGTAGAGAGTCTGGTTCGCGAAGGCGGGCCAGGCGTCCGGGAGCGCGAGCGTGCGGTTGATCTGGCTCTGCGTCGCACCCGCCGCCCTGCCGGCTTCGAGGGGGCCGCGGTCGTTCGTGTCGATCGCCTCGGACACGAGCTTGACGATGATCCCGACGTTGAACAGGACCAGCGCCAGGATCCCGGGAAGGGCACCGACGCCCACCATGGCGACGAGAATGGCGGCGTACAGCAGGTCGGGAACACTGCGGACGACGTTGAGGATGCCTCGCACGACCAGCCGCACGGCCGTGTTCGGGTTCGTCGCCCGCGCGGCCCAGAAGCTGAGCGGCAGCGATACGACGGCACCGATCACCGTGGCGATGACCGCCATCTGCAAGGTCTCGATCAGTGGCGGGACCGTGCGCGGGAAGAACGACCAATCGGGCATCAGCAGCTTCAGCACCTTGTCGGCGCCGTTCTGCCAGTTGCGCGCGATCGCGTCGAGGTCGACTCCGATGCCGATGCCGGGCAGACACATGACGACCGTCACCGCGACAACACCCGCGAGGACAGCGGGTCCCTTCCAGGCGCCGGAGGGACGCGCGGGGATGTCGAGCGGCACCGATGCACTCCTCGGGGCGACGGCAGGGGCGGTCATCCGTCGAGCCGATCGTCCGGAGTGAGCGAGCGGCCGTAGATGCTCTCGTAGTCCGCATCCGAGGCGCCGGCCGCGGGGCCGTCGTAGACGACTTCGCCCGCGCGCATGCCGATCATCCGGGCGCCGTACTCGCGTGCGAGGTCGAGCAGGTGAAGGTTGACGAGCACCGTGATGCCCAGGTCGCGGTTGATGCGGCGCAGATCGTTCATCACGCCGTGCGCCGTGGGCGGGTCGAGGCTCGCGACCGGCTCGTCCGCCAGGACGATGCGGGGCTCCTGGGCCAGAGCGCGAGCGATCGCGACCCGCTGCTGCTGGCCGCCGGACAGATCGGAGGCCCGCGCGTGCAGCTTGGGCAGGATCCCGACCCGGTCGAGCGCGTGGTACGCGCGCTGCAGGTCGGCCTCGGGATAGGCGCCGAGGAGCGTGCGCCACAGCGGCGTGTGGGCCAGGCGCCCGACGAGCACGTTCTGCAGCACGCTGGCGCGCCCGGCGAGGTTGAACCCCTGGAAGACCATCCCGATGTCGCCTCGGAGCCGGCGCAGCGTGCGCGGCGAGGCGCCGCTCACGCGGTGCCCGCCGACGTCGAGCGTGCCGGAAGTCACCGGCACCAGGCCGTTAATCGTGCGGATGAGCGTGGACTTCCCCGATCCGGAGAGCCCGACGACGGCGACCATCTCGCCCGCGGCGATGTCCAGCGAGACACGATTCAACCCGACCGTGCCGTTCGGGTACCGCACGGTCACCTCGTCGAGGCGGATGGACCACGGCGTGGACGCCGCGGCCGGAGCCGCGACGTCCACCGGGTGATGCGGAGCGGACAACTTACTGCAGCCCCAGGGCCTCGGCGGCCCGGGCGACGACGTCGAGCGACGCGGGGTCGGCCGGTGCGAGCTTGGTGATCGAGTAGATGCTCTCCAGGATCGTCGAGCCCTCCTCCGTGTTCGAGAACTCCTCGAGCGCGGTCGTGATGCGCTCCTGCAGCTCCGGGGACAGGTCGGCAGACAGGGCGACGCCGTCGTTCGGGATCTCCTCGGTCATGGCGAAGACGACGACCTTCTCCCCCACGTCGGGGGTGTCCTTCTGCACGATCGTGCGGGCGTCCCAGAAGCTGAAGCCGACCTCCGCGTCGCCGTTGTAGACCGCCAGCACGGACGCGTCGTTCGCGGTCACCGGGATCTGCTCGATGTCGGCATCCGTGTCCAGGCCGGCCTCCTGCAGCGCGAGGATCGGGTAGATGTAACCGGCGGGGGATCCAGGGCCGAGGACGGCGACCTTCGCGCCCTTCACCTTGTCGATGCTGTCGAGACCCGCGGGTCCGGTCATGGCGTCGGCGCCGTTGCAGAACAGCATCCCGTCGCGGGCGACCGGCTCGTCCTCGCAGTACTTGTCGGGGTTGTTCGTCATGAACTGCGCCGGGTAGGTGATGTTGCCGTTGCGCTCCGTCTGCAGCACGACGGAGGCGTCGTACATGTCGTTCGCCTGCCAGAGCTGCAGCGACGGCAGGAAGCCGATCTGCGCCTGCCCCGCGCCCATCGCCTCGACGGCGGCCTGATAGTCCTTCGAGACGACGCCGGTCACCTCGATCCCGAGCTCCTCCGTGAGGTAGTCGGTGAGCGGGGCGGCCGTCTCGACGAGACCGTCCTGGTCCTGGGAGGGAACGAGGGCGAGGACCAGCGAGTCGGGGTCCTCGGCCGGGGCGGTGGTCGGGTCGGACCCGGCGGCGGTGCCGGAGCATCCGGCGAGCGCGACGGTCAGCAGGGCGCCGGCGGCGGCGAGGCCGAGAGCCGGGCGACGGAAGGGGGAGGTTCGCATGATCATCCTTCGATGGGGGTGGGTGAGGTGGACGGAACGGAGGAGTCGGTGGTCCGCAGCCAGGCTTCGAGCTGCGGGGCGAGCGTCGCGAAGTCGGCCGCGCGGAAAGTCGGGCTCGCGGCCGGGTCGGCGAAACCCCCGATCAGCGCGGTGGCGTGGCCGCGAGCGTGTGCGGGGGCGAGGTCGTTGCGCCACATGTCGCCGATGCTCAGGACACGGGCGCCGGACGGCAGCGCGTCGAGGACCTTCTCCATCCCCGCGGGCTTCCGGGCGTCGGTCACGATGCGGTCGAACAGCCCGGCAAGCCCCAGGTGCTCCAGCGCCTCCGGAAGGCGCACGGCGGGGGCGTTGGTCACCAGCACGCGCTCCGCCACGGAACCGGCGGTCCGAAGGAACGCGACCAGGCCGCTCGGGACCGTGACCGGTGCCGCTGCCGTGGCGAGCTGAGCGCGGCTCGCCAGGTACGCCGCGCTGAGCACGGCACGGTCGGCGCCCAGGCCGTCCGCCGCGCGGCGGACGACGTCATAACCGTCGACGGCGTCGGGGCCCGCGGCGGCGAGCGCGGTGCGGATGTCGTGGACGAAGCGCTCCGGCGCGTCCAGCGCGGTGGCCACGTGCCGGGCATAGGCGAGGACGGGCCCGTCGCCGAGCGCGATCGTGCCGTCGAAATCGAAGAGGAGGATGGTGGTCACGGGGTTCCTTCTGTGCGGACGCTTCGTCCACCATGTCCAATGGAGGTGGACAGAACGCCCACGGCGCGTGAACACCCCATGAACAGTCCGTCCACATCACTCCCGTATGGTGAACGCCGTGTCCGAACTCGCCGCCCTCATGCACGCCGCCGACCACGCCGCGACCAACGCCCCGGTCGCCGCACAGGACGCGATCGACGCGCTGCCCTGGCTCGACGCCTCGCTCCGCGCCGATGCAGACGCGGGCCGCTTCGCCGCGTGGGGCCGGTCGACCGCGGTCGATGAGAACACCGGCACGGGTGTCATCGCGCCCGCCCTGTTCGACGAACTCCATCGGCGCACGGGCCTCCCTGCGACCTGGCCTACTGGCAACGCCGGGCTCCTGCACTGCTACGGATACTTGCTCTCGCGGGAGCCCACCCCCTACGGCCTCAAGAGCGACCGCTGGTTGACCCCTGCGCTGCCCGTCGCCTGCGGACTCCCCGAGAACGCCTTCCTGCCCTGGCTCCCCGGCCCGACACTCCTGGCCCGAGCGACCGCCGCAGCCGCCGCCCTGTCCGCAGCCCCCCACAGCTCCACGGTCGTCGTCGCCGGCCGCGAGAGTCGGGTCTTTCTGAGCGCGCCGGAGGGGCCGGCCGCCCTGGCGTACGCGGTCGCACCTTCGCCGGGGCTCCGCGCGCTCCCGGTCACGCTCTTCCCCGTGACCGACGCGGCGGCGATCCTCACCGAGTTCCCCTCTCTGCCGCGACTTCGCTGGAACGCGGTGTAGTCAGCGTCGTGCGAACGTGCGCCGCTCCGCGGCGAGGAGCTGCCGGGAAGCCGCGACGTCGGCGGCAGTCCGGGCGACGAGCTCCTCGACCGCGTCGAAGCGCAGCGTCGGCCGGAGCAGCGCCACGAGCTCGACCGACAGCCGCTGTCCGTAGAGGTCGCGGTCGACGTCGTGCAGGTGGACCTCGAGACGCCGCGCCCGGTCGCCGCAGAACGTCGGATTGACACCGACGCTCGCCGTCGCCTCCCACCGTCGGTCGTCGCCGGACAGCCGCACCCACGCCGCATAGATCCCATCGTCGGGCAGCAGGCGCTCGGGCAGGGCGAGGTTCGCGGTCGGGAAGCCGAGCAGCCGCCCGCGACCGTCGCCGGGGACGACCAGGCCGGAGAGCACCGGGAGCGCCGGTTCGGTCACACGTCTGCGGCGGGCGAGATCGCGCGGTAGCGGCTCTGGTGGAACACGAGCGGCTCGACGTCGTCGAAGAGCGTCACGTCCTGGATCTCGTAGAGCGCGATCTCGTGGTCTCCACCGTCGAACGTGCTGTGCAGCCGGCAGGTGAGCCAGAGCGCGGCGTCGTCGATCAACACCGCTCCGCCCTCGGAGCGATGCCAGGCATGGCCGCCGAATCGGTCCCCTTCGCGCGCGGACAGCGAGCGGCTGAGCGGCTCGTGGTGCGCGGCGAGGACGCTCATCCCCAGCTCGGGGACGGCTCGGAGGACGGGCCACGTCTTCGAGGTGCGGGCGGCGCTGACGGCGACGAGCGCGGGCTCCAGCGAGATCGAGGTGAAGGAGTTGACCGCCATGCCGACGGCACGGTCCTCGACGTGGGCGGCCAGCGCGACCACACCGGTCGGGTAGACGGAGAAGGCGCGACGGAGAGCGCGGTCCCGCGGCAGGGCGTCGGTCACGGCAGTGGTCATCACGAAGTCCTTTCGTTAGTCAACTTTGACTAGTTTGAATCATATGCATTTTTGACCATGCAAACAACAGATTTCACGACACCGAGCCGTTAGCATGAAGCGCATGTCGACCACCCGCCTCGTCGTCCTCGGCGCCGTCAAGCAGTTCCAGCCCGTTCACGGCTACTTCCTCCGCCGCGAGCTCATGACGTGGCACGTCGACGAATGGGCGCACATCCAGCCCGGTTCGATCTACAACGCCCTCCGCGCGCTCGAGGTCGACGGCTACGTGGCGGAGAGCGGCACCGAGACCGAGGGCAAGCGCCCGGCGCGCACCACCTACCGCATCACCCCGGCCGGCGAGGTGGAACTGCAGCGCATGCTGCGTGAGAACCTGTGGAACGTCGCGGCTTTCGACACCCAGGCGATCATGACCGTGGCCTCGTTCATGTTCGTCCTCAGCCGGCAGGAGGTCATCGCCGGGCTCGAGCATCGGCTCATCAAGAGCGACGCGATCATCACGCAGAACGGCTTCGACGTGCAGGACACCCTGCGCTCGGAGACGACCCCGGAGTACGTCCGCGAGATCTTCGACCTCTCCACCGCCCGACTCACCGCCGAGAAGGAGTGGCTCCTGACGCTGCTGGAGCGGCTGCGCGCCGGGGCGTACACGTTCGCCGGCGAGACGGCGGAGACGACGGAGGCGGAACCCGCTCCCCCGCGGTGACCCGCAGGGCGCACGCGACTCAGCGCCCGGCCACCAGGGCGTTGAGGGCATCGGCGGTGAGCGCCGGGGTGGTCGCCCCGCGGTGTCGGGCGACGATCGCCCCCGCGGCACAGGCGCGCACGAGAGCGTGCTCGGTGTCTCGACCCTGGGCGAGCCCGGCGGCGAGGGCGCCGCAGAAGGCGTCCCCGGCTCCCGTCGTGTCGACGGCGTCTATGCGGAAGGCCGCCACGTGCGCCCCGGGCCGTCCCGGCCGATGCAGCGTCACACCCGCGGCCCCCTCCGTGAGCACGACCGCTCCGGCACCGGCGCCGAGGAGCCGCTCGACGCCGCCGAGCTCCGCGCACTCCGTCTCGTTCACGACCAGCACGTCCACTTCCGGGAGCAGCTCGACCGCCGCCTCGTGCGCGGGGGCGGCATTGAGGATCGTGCGCGCCCCCGCACCCCGGGCGGCCACGAGGGCCGCGGCGACCGCGGCGAACGGCACCTCGAGCTGGGCGAGCACCACAGCCGCCCCGGCGATCCCGGCCACGGCGTCCTCCGGAGTGAGCTCGCCGTTCGCCCCCGCCGCCACGAGGATGCTGTTGTCGCCGTCGTCGAAGGCCAGCACATGCGCGACCCCGGTCGGCGCGGACGCGGAGCGGCGGAGCGCGGCGTCCACGCCCGCTTCCGTGAGCGCCGCCTCCAGCACGGCCCCCGCCTCGTCCGCTCCGACGACACCGCAGAATCGCGTCGAGGCTCCGGTGCGCGCCGCCGCGACGGCCTGATTGAGGCCCTTGCCGCCGGGGAAGCGTCCCCCGGCCCGACCGAGCAGCGTCTCGCCGACGCGGGGTGGGCGCGAGACCTCGACCACGAGATCGAGGTTCGCGCTCCCCACGATGGCCACGCCGGCGAGGGTCTCAGACACGGGCCATCGTCCGCCGGAACGACGAGCCCACGTGGGACTCGGCGAGTGCGGGCGTCGGGGTGCCCATCAGCCGTTCCCGCAGCGACTGCGGCTCGGCGGCGGGGTCGGTGATCGCCCCGCGCTCCTTGAGAATAGGCAGCACCTGCTCGATGAAGTCGGCGGTCGACGCCGGGGGGATCACCGGGGCGAAGAGGAACCCGTCGAGGTCCGCGCCGTCGGCAAGCTCCATCATCCGGTCCGCCACCTGCTCCGGCGTACCCACGATGGGCCGGGCGCCTACCCCGTGCGCGTGCCAGTCGCCCAGCACGTCGCCCACCGTCTTGTCGGCGAAGCGGGCGACCTGCGTCTGCGAGAGTTCGGTGCTGAGCTCCGACATCGGCGTGCTCGGGTCGTACGACGACAGATCGAGGCCGGTGAACCAGGCGTAGGACGCCACGGTGACCTCGGGGTTCTGTGCGTCGGCGACCTCCGCATACGTGCGGCGCGCCTCTTCCTCGGTGCTGCCGACGACCGCGGCGAACGCCGACATGATCTTCACCTCGTGCGCGCCACGGCCGTTCTTCACCGCCTCCTCGCGGATCGCCGAGGAGTGCGCACGGAGCTGCTCTACCGAGCCGCTCCCCACGAAGATCGCCTCGCCGTGCTTGCCGCCGAACTCGCGGCCGGCAGGCGACGCCCCGGCCTGGAACAGCACCGGCGTGCCCTGCGGCGAGCGCTGCGTGTTGCCGTAGCCGTGCGAGCGGAAGTAGGGCCCGTCGTGCACGATGCGGTGCACCTTGGCCGGGTCGGCGAAACGGCCCGCCTTGTCGCGCTCCAGCGCGCCCTCCTCCCAGGCCTCCTCCCACAGCTTGTAGACGACCTGCATGAAGTCGTCCGCCATCAGGTAGCGCTCGTCGTGCCCGACCATCGGCACACCGAAGCCCTGCACCGCGGTGTCGGCGGTGCCGGTGGTGACGACGTTCCAGCCGATCCGGCCGCCGGACAGGATGTCGAGGGTGGCCAGGCGCCGGGCGAAGGAGTACGGCGGCTCGAGCAGGGTCGACCCTGTGGCGACGAGGCCGAGGCGAGTGGTCTCCGGGATGAGCGCGGCGAGGATGATCGCCGGGTCGAGCCGCGGCAGGTCCAGGCCCTCGACGGAGCAGATGTCCGGACGCTCGCCGGCGACGTCGGCCCAGCCCCACGCGTCGGCGAGGAAGAGGAAGTCGAACCCCGCGTCCTCGACCAGGCGCGCGGTGTCGCGCCAGTAGTCGAGCTTGTCGAAGAGATAGCGCCGGTTGTCGGGGTGGCGCCAGGTCGCGGTGCCGGAGTCGTTGGCCTGGGCGTTCTCGAAGAGTCCGAGCCGCAGGGTCTTCACGGGGTGCTGAGCGGTCATGGCGGATGCCTTCCTGGGAGTGGGGGATGGTTTCGTTCGGAGTTTCCGGGCACGCCGGGGGAACCCGGGGGCGCAGGGGTCGCGTCCCCGGGACCGGGGGGGTGGTGAGCTCAGCCCTTCGCGGTGACCTCGCCGTCGCTCCACCACAGGACGCGCCGGCGCACGACCGCGAGGAGCACGATGAGCAGCACCCCGAGCAGGCAGAGCAGGGCGATGCTCGCCCAGGTCACGGACAGATTCGCCTGCGCGGCCGACGTGGTGACGAGGGAGCCGAGACCGGCCTGCTGTCCTGCCGCGACGAACTCGGCCACGGCCGCGCCGACCACGGCGAGGGGCAGCGCGATCCGCAGACCGGCGAACACGTAGGGCATGCTGCCGGGGAACCGCAGCTCGCGGAAGATCTCCCACCGCGAGGCGTGCAGCGTCGTGAACACGTCGAGCGCCTTCTGGTCCACGTCGCGGAGGCCGGCGAGCGAGTTCACGAGCATCGGGAAGAACACCACGAGGCCGGTGACGATGAACTTCGGCACCATGCCGAACCCGAAGGCGACGACGAGCGCCGGGGCGATCGCGACGATCGGCGTCACCATCACGATGATGACCAGCGGCATGACGGCGCGCTCGATGATCTGGAACTCGGCCATCACGACCGCCAGGAGGAAACCCGCGAGGATGCCGGCCGAGGCGCCGACGACGACCTCGAGCAGCGTCACGAGGAAGTTCGACCAGTACATCCCCGCGTCCTCGACGAGGCTGGCGCCGATGGCCTCCAGCGTCGGGAGGACGTAGGGGTTGGTCCACGCCACGATCTGCCAGAGCAGGGCCGCGATCACGAACGTGATCAGGGTCGGCACCCAGGAGCCCCAGCGGAGCCACCCGGGGATGCCGCGGCGGGGCTGCGCCTTCAGCCGGGCGGTGGCGAGGGTGGCGGTGGTGTCTCTTATCGTCAGCTCAGACATGGGCTTTCTCCGTCTGCGCGCGCAGCGCACCGCGCACGACTGCCTCCAGGTCGCGGAACTCGTCTGTCGCGTACGCCTCCTCGGTCCGCGGCCGCGGGAGGTTCACATCGATCACCTCGGCGATGCGTCCGGGGTGGGCCGCCATGACCACGATGCGGTCGGACAGCATGATCGCCTCCGGCACCGAGTGCGTGACGAACATCACGGCCTTGCGGTTCGACTGCCAGAAGTCCAGCAGGGCGATGCGCTGCAGGTCCCGGTTCATCTCGTCGAGGGCCGAGAACGGCTCGTCCATCAGCATGATCGCCGGATCGAACACGAAGGCCCTGGCGATCGCGGCGCGCTGCTGCATACCGCCGGAGAGCTGCCCGGGGTACTTCTTCAGCGCATGGCCGAGCCCGAACGTCGACAGCAGCTCGGCCGGGTCGCGGAGGGCGCGGTCGCCGTTGGCCCCGCGGTTGATCCGCACGGGGAGCTCGACGTTCTCGCGCACCGTCTTCCACGGCAGCAGCGCCGGGGACTGCGGGACGAGACCGATCTTCTTGTCGCGGGAGGCCGCCGTGACGCTCTCGCCGTCGATCGTGACGGTGCCGGAGTCGGCGTCGAGGAGTCCGGCGACCACCTTGAGCAGCGTGGACTTGCCGCAGCCGCTGGGGCCGATCACCGACACGAACTCGCCCATGCCGATCGTGAGGCTCACGTCGTCGAGCACGGTCACCTGGGCTCCGTCGACGCCGAAGGCCTTCGAGACGTTCCTGACCTCGACGCCCGCCCCCTGTGCCGCGGTCATCACTTCTCCGCCCAGATGAGGGTGTCGCCGTCGTACAGGTCCGCCACGAGATCCGGGTCCATCATGTCGGCGATGGCGGGGAGGTCCTTCACGTCGCCGTACTCCTGCACGATCTCGTACTCCGGCTGCCACATGTCCGCCGTCTGCACGCCGGGCTTGCCGCCCGCGCTCTCGCGCACCCAGGCCGACTCGACCTCCCACGTGCGGGCGAGCTGATCGCGCGGGAATGCCGCACCCTGGCCGTTCTCCTCCGCGAGGGCCGCCAGCATGTCGATGCACTCGTCCGCCTCGTCGAGACAGAACTGCAGGGCCTTGAGGCTCGCGCGCATGAAGTCGGCCGCGACCTCGCGGTGCTCGTCGAGGAAGCGCGAGTTCACCTCCATGACGTTGTACGTGCCCTCGACGCCGAGGTCGGAGGGCAGGAACTCGCTGAACGGGAGGTCCTGTGCCTTGAGTGTCTGCGGCTGGTTGGAGGCGTAGCCGACGATCGCATCGACCTGCTCGCGCACGACGACGGTCGGGTCGTAGTTGGTCATCTTCACCATCTCGACCTTCGAGACGTCGACGCCGGCCTCGTCGAGCATGGCCGAGGCGATGGGCGTGAGGTTGATGAAGTACCCGAGCGAACCGCCTTCGAGGTCGGTGAGGTCGGTGAGCTTCTCGTTGCCGAAGATCGAGAACGGCGGGGTCGTGCCGTAGGTCGCGACTGCGGTGAGGTTCTTGCTGTTCGCCGCGGCGAGCATCACGTCGGAGGCGGAGCCGAGAGCGGTGAACTGCGCCTGCCCCGAGGCGACGAGCTGCTGCCCGTTCGCGCCGGAGGCGTTAATCTCCACGTCGAGGCAGAGGTCGTCGAAGTAGCCCAGCTCCTTCGCCAGGAACACGTCGAGCTGCCCGGCGCTGGCGGAGTACCCGTAGCCGGAGATGTAGGTGATGGTGCCGGCATCCTGGTTGCGCTGGCAGGCGTCGCTGCCGCCCGCGCTCGTGGGGGCGGTATCGCCGCCGGGCGCCGGCGAGGAGCATGCTCCGAGCGTCAGCGTGGCGGCGAGAACGCACGTCAGGGTGGCAGTGGTGCGGAATCGGGTTTCCGCAGAGGAAGTAGCCATGAGGGTCCCTTCTCGGCCGTTCGTCATTGATGGCTCGATGAAAGTAACATAGTCAATCTTGACTAAGCAAGATCAAACTAAGTTCGTACGGTCGAGCGGAGCGGCCAGGCAGGCCACCAGCCGTCGTCGAGCCCGCTCAGCAGGGCCGCCGCGCGCTCGTGATCCTCGGCGGAGTGGTCCGGGGCGGGGCCTGAGCTGCTCTCCCGCCGCTCGCCGTCCGGCGACCGGATCTCCGTGTACAGCCACGCACGGCGACCGACGGGGTACTTCTCCCGGAAGCCACCGGCGGCGACCGACAGCAGGATCCGCTCCAGCTCGTCCGCCGCCGTCTCGGCGGTCTCATCGCACGCATCGCAGACGCACGACGGCACGATCGCGTGGAAGAGGGCGCCAGCCTCGACGCGGACGGAGGGAACGGTCGGCGTGATGATGACTCGCGCACCGCGCGCCGGTGCGAGCACGATGCGCTCCGTCCCGCCCTCCCCCGCCTCTCGCCGCGCCTCGACCTCGTACTCGCGGGAGAGGTGATCGACGAGTGCATCGACCACGAGAAGCAGCGGTGCGAAGCGCTCCGGGTGGGACTCCCGAGAGTACGACTCCTCCGGCGCGGTGCCATCGGGCCAGCGGCGTCCGTAACGGATGACCTCGCCGCGGTCGTCGAAGAACAGCGGGGTCGGGAGAGCGGGACGCACGTAGGCGCGCGCCGGGACGACGGCGGCGGGAGCGTCCTCCGCGGACAGCGCTCTCATCTCCTCGTCGTCACGATCGTCCTGCTCCCACGAGCGGAGCATCCGGAGGAACTCGTCCCGCTGGTCGGGCTGCTGCACCATGCCCTGCACGAGGCCGGCGACGGGAATGGAGATGGTGTTCGTCCCGATCTCCGGTTCGTTCGTCATCCGCCATGTCGCCGCCGGGTGCACGACCGCGATGACGTTGCCGACGAAGCGTGCGGCCGCCGCCGCGAGGTCTGCGCGGTCGAGGATCTCCGGGCGTGCTGCCACCACGTTCCAGGTCGCCGCGAGGTCGTCGGCCAGCGGCGCGGGGTCGATCCCGTGGCTCCGCAGGAAGTCGGTGAACGGCTCGAAGCCGTCGACGAAGCGCACCGGTCCCGATGCGTCCGCCTGCGGGGGCATCCACAGGATCGCGGCGGCACCCGCCTCGGGCATCGGGCCGAGCGGCCCCGGGAACACATCACTGCTCATCGACCGAGCGTACCGAGCCGGATCACCGCGGCGCGTGCGACTCCAGGAACTCGTACACGTCGGTGGTGTCCACGCCGGGGAACGCTCCGGTGGGCAACGTCGCCAGCAGCGTGCGCGGGGTCTTCACGTTGGGCCAGGAGTGCTCGCGCCACCGCTCCTCCAGTTCGGCGGGAGCCCGTCGGCAGCACACCTCGACCGAGTGCTTCGACACACCGCGGTGCGGGGTGTCCCTGCCGACGAACCACTTCGTGTCATCGAACCGCACCCCCACGCTCACCGAGTGCAGGCCCTCGCTCGACGCCTCCACGCGGGCGGTGCACCAGTAGGTGCCGTTGCCGGTGTCGGTGTACTGGTAGTACGGGTTGAAGCGGTCGTCCTCGTCGAAGACGACCCGGGAGGTCCACCGGCGGCAGCACATCTGTCCCTCGATCGCGCCGAGCCGGTCGGTCGGGAAGTTCACGTCGTCGTTCTCGTACGCCTTGGTGATCGTGCCCGACTCGTGCACCTTGAGGAAGTGCACGGGGATGTCGAGGTGCCGGGTGGCGAGGTTCGTGAACCGGTGCGCCGCCGTCTCGTACGACACCGAGTAGGCATCGCGGAGGTCTTCGATGGAGATCGCCCGACGCTGCTTCGCCTCCTTCAGGGCGGGAACGACGTCGGCCTCCGGCATCAGCAGGGCACCGGTGAGGTAGTTCGTCTCCACCCGCTGCCGGAGGAACTCGGCGTAGCTGCGCGGCTCGGAATGTCCCAGGATGCGACTCGACAGCGCCTGCAGCACGGCGGTGCGGGCATCCCCCTTCGCCGGCACACTGCTCGACAGGTACAGCCGGCCGTTCGCGAGGTCGGCGACGCTTCGGGTCGTCTGCGGCAGGTCGGGCGCGTAGTGCAGGGTGAAGCCGAGGTGCGCGGCGATCTCGGAAGCGGTGCGCTGCGTGAGCGGACCGCCGGGGTGCCGGACCGCCGCGAGCAGTTCGGCCGCCTTGGCCTCCAACTCGGCGAAGTGGTTGTCCTGTCGGCGCATCAGGTGCCGGAGCTCGACATTGGCCCGCCGGGCCTCCTCCGGTGTCGCGGCGCGTTCGTCCTTGAGCCGGTCGATCTCCCCCTGCAGCGCCAGCAGCGCCTTCAGCGCCTCCGTCGGCACGGTCTTGCCGATGCGGAACGGCGCGATGCCCAGCGCCTGGAACGTCTGCCCCTTCATGGCGCGCTCCAGGGCGATCTCGATCGCGCTGCGCTCGTCGAGCGGCTCCCCCGTGAGCAGCGCGTCGATGGTCACCCCGAGGGCACGCGCGATGGCCTGGAGCTGCGTGAGCTTCGGCTCGCGCTTGCCGGTCTCGATCATCGACATCTGGCTCGGCGCCCGATCGACCGCGGCGGCGAGTTCCTCGAGCGTCAGCCCCCGCGCTGTGCGCAGCTGGCGGATACGTCGCCCGACGGTGAGGGCGTCGGTCTGTTCTGCCTCGGGCATCGTGGCCTCCTCGCCGCTGGTTCACCCACTCGCCACCCGGGGTTGCTGAGCTTGTCGAAGCATTCTGTCACAGAAACAGAATTTCGGCTGATCTTCTCTCCTCCCTCGGTCGTCGATGGGACAGAAGTTCACACACAGTGGAACCACGCCACACCGCTGGACGCTTCGACAGGCTCAGCGGCCCACTCGACGAGGAGACACCATGACGAACACTGCCCACACCCCGACGCTGCGTCCCGCCGGTCTGCGCGCCGGCGACCAGGTTCAGACGGCCGCCGAGCTCCAGGAGATCTGGGACACCGACCCGCGGTGGGACGGCGTCGAGCGCACCTACTCCGCCGAGGACGTCATCCGCATCCGCGGCTCGGTCCGCGAGGACGCCACCCTCGCCCACCGGGGCGCGGAGAACCTCTGGAACCTCCTCCACACGGAGGACTACATCCGGGCTCTCGGCGCCTACACGGGAGGCCAGGCCGTGCAGCAGGTGCGCGCCGGGCTGAAGGCCATCTACCTCTCCGGCTGGCAGGTCGCCGCGGACGGCAACCTCGCCGGACAGACCTACCCCGACCAGTCGCTCTACCCCGCGAACTCGGTGCCGGCGGTCGTGCGTCGCATCAACAACGCCCTGCTGCGGCAGGACCAGCTCGAGCACGCGGAGGGCGAGGTCACGCAGGACTGGCTCGCGCCGATCGTCGCCGACGCCGAGGCGGGCTTCGGCGGGCCGCTCAATGCCTACGAGCTCGCACAGTCGCTCATCCAGTCCGGCGCCGCCGGCATCCACTGGGAGGACCAACTGGCCAGCGAGAAGAAGTGCGGCCACCTCGGCGGCAAGGTGCTCGTGCCCACGCAGCAGCACATCCGCACGCTGAACGCGGCCCGCCTCGCGGCGGACGTCGCGGGCGTGCCGACCGTCATCATCGCCCGCACCGACGCTCTCGCCGCCGACCTCCTCACAAGCGACGTCGACGAGCGCGACCGCGAGTTCACCACCGGCGAGCGCACGTCCGAGGGCTTCTATCGGATCCGCCCCGGCATCGAGTCGGTCATCAGTCGCGGCCTCGCGTTCGCCCCCTACGCCGACCTGCTCTGGGTCGAGACCGGGGAGCCGGATATCGCGCTGGCACGGGAGTTCGCCGCGGCGATCCACGCGCAGTTCCCCGGTAAGCTCCTGGCCTACAACTGCTCGCCGAGCTTCAACTGGAAGCGCCACCTGTCGGACGCCGAGATCGCGACGTTCCAGCAGGAGCTGGCAGACCTGGGCTACAAGTTCCAGTTCATCACGCTGGCCGGATTCCACGCCCTGAACCACTCCATGTTCGACCTCGCCCGCGGTTACGCCGAGCGCGCCATGAGCGCCTACGTCGAACTGCAGGAAGCCGAGTTCGCCGCCGAAGCCGACGGGTACACCGCCACCAAGCACCAGCGCGAGGCGGGCACCGGCTACTTCGACGTCATCTCCACCGCGCTCAACCCCGACAGCGCGACCCTCGCCCTGGCGGGCTCCACCGAGGCCGCCCAGTTCCACTGACCACCTCGACCGGCTCAGCCCTTCGACAGGCTCAGGGACCCAACCGCCTGGGTTGCTGAGACCGACACCTGGGTTGCTGAGCCTGTCGAAGCACACGACAAAGGACACCATCATGACCACCGCACCGATGCAGACGACCCGACAAGGACCCGCGATCGAGATCGCCGGGCCCCTGCGCGACCGCTACGACGAGATCCTCACCCCGGAGGCGATCGCCTTCCTCACCGAACTCCACCACCGGTTCGCCTCCCGCCGCCATGACCGGCTGGCCGACCGGATGCGCCGCCGCTTCGAGATCGGGAACGGGCACGACCCGCAGTTCCGAGAGGACACCGCACACATCCGCCAGGACACCGCATGGCGGGTCGCGGGCGCCGGACCCGGGCTCGAGGACCGCCGCGTCGAGATCACCGGCCCCACCGACCCGAAGATGACGATCAACGCCCTGAACTCCGGCGCGCGGGTGTGGCTCGCCGACCAGGAGGACGCCACGAGCCCCACCTGGAGGAACGTCATCGAGGGGCAGCTGTCCCTCCGCGACGCGATCCGTGGCGAGCTCTCCTTCACCTCCCCCGAGGGCAAGGAGTACCGCGTCACCGCCGAGCGCACACCCACGATCGTGATGCGTCCGCGCGGGTGGCACCTGCCGGAGAAGCACCTCGCCTTCATCGACCGCGCCGGCCGCCGCGCCTCGGCATCGGGGTCGCTGGTCGACTTCGGCCTCTACTTCCTGCACAACGCGCAGGCACTGATCGAGGCCGGCCGCGGACCGTACTTCTACATCGCCAAGCTCGAGTCGAGCGAGGAGGCGAAGCTGTGGGACGACGTCTTCTCCTTCAGCGAGGAGTACATCGGCATCCCGCACGGCACCATCCGGGCGACCGTCTTGATCGAGACCCTGCCGGCGGCCTTCGAGATGGACGAGATCCTCTATGAGCTGCGCGACCACTGCGCGGGCCTCAATGCCGGACGCTGGGACTACATCTTCTCCATCATCAAGAACTACCGCGGCCGCGGCGCCCGTTTCGTGCTCCCCGACCGCAGCGAGGTCACGATGACGGTGCCGTTCATGCGGGCGTACACCGAGCTGCTCGTGCAGACGTGCCACAAGCGCGGCGCCTTCGCGATCGGCGGCATGAGCGCGTTCATCCCGAACCGCCGCGACCCCGAGGTGACGGCGCGGGCGATCGACAAGGTGTCGGCCGACAAGAAGCGCGAGGCCGGCGACGGCTTCGACGGCACCTGGGTCGCCCATCCCGACCTGATCCCGACGGCGCAGGCCGAGTTCGACGCCGTGCTCGGCGACCGCCCGAATCAGGTCGACCGCCGACGCGACGACGTGCATGTGGAGGCCCGCGATCTGCTCGACCTGCACATCGGCCGCCCGATCACCGCGCAGGGCGTACGGGACAACGTCTCCGTCGCCATCCGCTACCTGGAGGCCTGGCTGCGCGGCCTCGGCGCCGTGGCGATCGACAACCTCATGGAGGATGCCGCGACCGCCGAGATCAGCCGCTCGCAGGTGTGGCAGTGGATCCACCAGGACCGCAGCACGCAGGAGGGCGCCCCCATCACGGTCGAGTACGTCGAGGGGCTGATCGGCGAGGTGCTGGACGAGGTCGAGCGGCGCGAGGGCGACCGCTTCGACGACGCCGCCGAGATCTTCCGCGAGGTCGCGCTCCGCGAGGAGTTCCCCACGTTCCTGACCCTGGGCGCCTACAGCCGGTTCCTGGTCGAGGAGGACTGACGCCGCGGGGCAGCCTCGGGGTGCGGATACCGCGACCCCGAGGCTGTCCCGTCGGTGCGCAGGCAGACGGTCCCGCCGCCTTTGTGGCGGGCGTAGCCTGGGGGCATGACGGACGCCTGGGCGGACATCGCCACCGAGTTCCTGCACTCCTACCCGCGCGGCAGACGCCTGCTCGCGGTGGCCGGCGCGGACGCCGAGCGCTCGCGCCGGGCCGCGGACGACCTCACGACCGCGTTGTCCGCTGCCGGGCAGCAGGTCGAGCGGGAGCATTCCGCAGCCGGCGACGAAGCGGGCGTCCGAGAAGTGGTCACGGCATTCCGCGAGGGCCCGAAGAGCGACACCATCCTGCTCGTCTCCGGGCCGGCGTCGCTGCTCGGCGAGCGCACCCGCGGCAAGTGGAACTACGCGGTGTGGCAGCTGGCCGGCGACGAGCCGCCGCACACGGTCGCGGGCGCGATCATCGATGTGACCGACCCCGCGCGGCCGCGGCGGCGGTTCGCCGACTACTGCTCCCTGCCCGCCTCCTACGGCGCCTGACCGCGACGCCCGCTCAGTCGCCCGGCTCGGCGTCGAGACGCTCGCGGACCTCGGCGTCCAGCACCAGGTCGGCCGCTCCCAGCGCCTCCTCCAATTGCGCGAGCGACGAGACGCCGATCACCGGGATCACCGGCACCTCGGCGCCGAGCAGCCAGGCGAGGGCGACCTGGTTCGGCGTCGCACCGATCTCCCGCGCCACCTCGTGCAGCAGCGCACGCCGCGCGTGGCTCGTCGGGTGATCGACCCCGCCCCACAGCGGCTTGTCGAGCCGGGCGATCGCTCCCTGATGCAGCGGCGAGTACACCGTGATCGCGAGGGGCGGGCGCTCTGCGGTGCCGGTGGAGGCCGCGTAGCCGAGGAGATCGGGCGTGACGAAGTTGTTCCGGCCGAGACGAGGTGCCGGATACAGGTAGCTGTACTGCTGCTGGACGACGCCGTATGGGGCGGCGCCCTGGCGGCGAGCCTCCTCGCGAGCCTCGACGACGCGCCAGGTGGGGACGTTCGAGATCCCGGCGATGCCGATGAGCCCAGCGTGCTGCAGTTCGGCGAACGCGCCGACCGTCTCGGCAAGCGGCACCTCGGTGTCATCCACGTGACCATAGAGCACGTCGATGTGGTCGATGCCGAGCTGTCGCGCGCTCTCCGGTCCCTGGCGACGGATGACCTCGGCCGACAGGCCCTCGAAGTTGGTGGGGGGCGTGTTCGACAGCGGCTTCGTGGGATCCTTCTGCGCCGCGCCGAGCTTGGTGGCGATGCGCAGGGCGTCGCGGTTGCCGCGGTCTGCCATCCAGCGGCCCAGGAGCTGTTCGCTGTCACGGCCGGTGCCGCCGGCCCAGAGGCTGTAGTTGTTCGCGGTATCGATGAACGTGCCGCCGGCCTCGACGAAGCGGTCGAGGATCGCGCGCGCAGTGTCCTCGTCGGTGCGGGTGCCGAAGTTCATGGCGCCGAGGCAGAGCGTGGAGACCTCGAAGGAGGTGCGGCCGTCGGAGAGAGTGCGGTACTGCATGGTGGTCCTTTCTCGGGGATGGCTCCACCGTAGGAACACAACGGCTCGGCGTTACACTCCAATCACGATGCAGAAGTCCAGACCAATCCTCGCTTGGGAGACACTCCTGGACCTCGATGCCGATACGCCCGGCGCACGGTCCTCGCTGCGCGACCGCGTCGAGAGGGCGCTGCGTCGCGCGATCGACGAGGGACGCCTGGAACCGGGATCGGCCCTCCCTCCCAGTCGTGCGCTGGCGGAGACTCTCGGCGTCTCCCGCTGGGTGGTCACCGAGGCGTACGGCCAGCTCGTCGCGGAGGGGGTGCTGGACGCGCGGACGGGCTCCGCTACCCGTGTCTCGCTGGGGCCCGGCACCGCACTGCCTCGGCCGCCGGCGCCCGGCCCGTCTCCCTCTTCCGACGCAGCCCCGCCGATCCGATACGACCTGCGTCCCGGCATCCCCGACCTGCGCGCCACTCCCCGCTCGCGCTGGGCAGCGGCTCTCCGTAATGCCCTGGCCAGCCTTCCGGATCACGACCTCGCCGCCGCGCATCCCCGGGGGTATGCCCCGGCTCGCGACGCCGTCGCCGCCTATCTCTCCCGCTCTCGCCGCGCGGACCCGGACGCGGCCCGTGTCACGATCACGCACGGGGCGACCGACGGCATGGATCTCCTCACCCGAGAACTGCATCGCCGCGGACACCGCACGATCCTCGTCGAAGACCCGAGCTGGCCGCGGCTGCGCGCCGTGGCGGAGAGCAACGGCCTTCGCCCCGTCCCGGTGCCCGTCGACGAGGACGGCGTCGACACGGATGTCCTCGCCGCCCTCTCCGCGCAGACCGGCGCCCGGGCGGCACTGGTGACCCCGGCGCACCAGTTCCCGTTCGGCGCGGCGCTCTCCCCCGGCCGGCGCGAACAGGTGATCCGCTGGGCTCGCGCGCACCGTGCTCTCATCATCGAGGACGACTACGACGCAGAGTTCCGCTACGACCGGCGACCGATCCCCGCATTGCAACGACTCGCCCCCGACCACGTCGCACTCATCGGCTCCCTCTCGAAGTCGGTCTCCCCGGCGCTCGGACTCGGCTGGATGCTGCTGCCGACGACGATCTCACCGCCGATCTCTGCGAGCCCTCCCTCCCTCGTCGACCAGGCCGCTCTCGCCCACTTCCTCACCCGCGGCGACTTCGAGCGCCACCTGCGCACCGCGCGCTCCCGGTTCCGGCACCGCAGGGCGCGGCTGCTCGACGCCATTCGCCGTGACCTTCCCGGCCTCGACGTGACGGGGATCGCGGCGGGGATGCACCTCGTGCTCGCACTGCCGACGGGAACCCGCGCCGCGGCCCTCACCTCGGGGGGTGCCGAGCTCGGCCTGGGGCTCACGGCGCTGCAGCGCTACGTCACCGCCACTCCGCGGCGGGAGTCTCTGGTGCTCGGCTACGGCAACTTGGACGACGCGCTGATCGAGGAAGCCGTGGCCCGCCTCGCGCTCCTCATCCGCAACGCCGCCGAGTGAGGCCGGCGTCGCCGCTTCAGTGGAACGACGCGGCCACCGAGTTGCGGTGATAGTCGAACACGATGCTCGTCCTGGTGGAGGCCACACTGCTCTGCGCCGACAGATGCTCGAGCACGAACTCGCGCATCTCCGACGAGTCGGCGACGGCGATGTGCAGGAGGAAGTCGTCGTCTCCGCCGAGGAAGAAGACCTGGATCACCTGCGGCAGCGCGCGCACCCGCTCGGCGAACTCGACGATGCTCTCCCGTCGGGCGGCGGGGCGCAGACTGACGCCGATGATCGCCTGGAGTCCGGCGCCGAGTTCCCGTTCGTCCACACTCGCGTGGAACCCGGTGATGACCCCACGCTCGATCAGCCCGCGCAGGCGTGCGTGTGCGGTCGACGGGGCGACCCCGAGCCGTCCCGCGAGCTCGGCGTTCGTCATCCGCCCGTCCGCGGTGAGAAGCTGCACGATCCGCGCGTCGGTGGAGTCGAGCGCGGGGGCCCGAACGCTGTTCGGCGCGGAGGACGCGGAGGCGGTGGTCATACGAAGCATTATTCAGGATCATGGCGCGAACCGAAGAGTCTTCATCGAATCTGTCGATCTCTCGACGTTTCTGCGATCCTTGTCTGCACCCTGCGCCCCCGACACCTGGAGGATCGATGAAGATCGGCGTCCCGACCGAAGTCAAGAACAACGAGAACCGCGTCGCCCTCACCCCGGCCGGAGCCGATCGCCTCGTCCGGGAAGGGCATCGGGTGCTCGTGCAGTCCGGCGCCGGGGTCGGATCGAGCATCGATGACGATGCCTACCGCGCGGCCGGTGCGGAGATCGTCGCGACCGCCGCCGACGCGTGGGGCGAGGCCGATCTGCTCATCAAGGTCAAGGAGCCGATCGCCGAGGAGTACGGCTTCCTCCGTCCCGACCTCACGCTCTTCACCTACCTCCATCTCGCGGCCGACCGTCCGCTGACCGAGGCGCTCGTCGCGGCCGGCACGACCGCGGTCGCCTACGAGACGGTGCAGCTGCCTGATCGCACCCTGCCGCTGCTCGTGCCGATGAGCGAGATCGCCGGCCGCCTCTCCGTCATCATGGGGTCCCACTCGCTGCTGCGTTCGCAGGGCGGCCGCGGCATGCTGCTGGGTGGCATCGCCGGCACCCCTCGGGCGAAGACCGTCGTGATCGGCGGCGGCGTCGCGGGCGAGCACGCCGCCGCGAACGCGCTCGGACTCGGCTCGAAGGTCACCGTCGTCGATGTGGCGCTCCCGCGGCTGCGCGAGCTCGAGCACCGCTACGGCGGTGCCCTGGAGACCCGGGCGTCGAGCCGGTACGACATCGCCGAGGAGTTGACGACGGCAGACCTCGTGATCGGCTCGGTCCTCATCCCCGGCGCCGCGGCCCCCAAGCTGGTGACCGACGACATGGTCGCGGCCATGAAGCCGGGATCCGTGCTCGTCGACATCGCGATCGACCAGGGCGGATGCTTCGAGGGCTCCCGTCCGACCACGCACGACGACCCGACCTTCGCGGTGCACGACTCCATCTACTACTGCGTCGCGAACATGCCGGGGGCCGTGCCGACGACCGCGACCCGGGCCCTGACGAACGCCACGCTCCCCTACGTCTCGGCCATCGCGGCGAAGGGCTGGGAGCGGGCAGCCTCCGAAGACGGTGCCCTCGCGAAGGGCCTCAACGTGCAGGGCGGGCGCATCACGCTGGACGCCGTCGCGCAGGCGCACGGCCTCTCCACCGACTGACGCCCTCGGGGATCCGCCGGTGGAAAGAACAGCGGTTCTTGATGACGACTCCCCCGACCGGCCGCGAGGCGACCCGAGTACGCTCGTAACCGTGACCGAACGCGCTCCTCTCTCCCGCAAGCTGTCCGCCATCGCCGAGTCCGCGACCCTCAAGGTCGATGCCAAGGCCAAGGCCCTCAAGGCCGAGGGCAAGCCCGTCATCTCGTATGCCGCGGGCGAGCCCGACTTCGCCACGCCGCAGTTCATCGTGGACGCGGCGGCCGAGGCACTGGCCGACCCCGCGAGCTACCGCTACACCCCGGCTCCCGGGCTCCCGGCGCTGCGTGAGGCGGTCGCCGCCAAGACGCTCCGCGACTCCGGCCTCGAGGTCTCCCCCGCACAGGTCATCGTGACCAACGGCGGCAAGCAGTCGGTGTACCAGGCGTTCCAGGCCGTCGTGAACCCCGGCGACGAGGTGCTGCTGCCGGCGCCCTACTGGACGACCTACCCGGAGGCGATCCGTCTGGCCGACGGCATCCCCGTCGAGGTCTTCGCCGGCGCCGATCAGGAGTACAAGGTCACCGTCGAGCAGCTCGAGGCCGCGCGCACCGACCGCACCACCGTCCTCGTCTTCGTGTCGCCGTCGAACCCCACCGGTTCCGTGTACACGGCCGAGGAGACGAAGGCCATCGGCGAGTGGGCCGTGGAGCACGGCATCTGGATCATCAGCGACGAGATCTACCAGAACCTCACCTACGAGGGCGTGAAGGCGACCTCGATCGTGGATGCCGTGCCGGAGGCCGCGAACCAGACCATCCTCGTCAACGGCGTCGCCAAGACCTACGCCATGACCGGCTGGCGCGTGGGCTGGATGGTGGGTCCCGCCGACGCGATCAAGATCGCCGGCAACCTGCAGTCGCACCTCACGAGCAACGTCAACAACGTCGCGCAGAAGGCGGCGATCGCGGCGCTCAACGGCCCGCAGGACGAGGCCGAGAAGATGCGCGAGGCCTTCGACCGTCGCCGGCAGCTCATCGTGTCGGAGCTGTCGAAGATCGACGGGCTCGTGGTCCCGAACCCGCTCGGTGCGTTCTACGTCTACCCCGACGTGCAGGGCCTGCTCGGCCGAACCTGGGGCGGCGTGACCCCGACGACCTCACTGGAGCTCGCCGACCTCATCCTCGACCAGGCCGAGGTCGCGGTCGTCCCCGGCGAGGCGTTCGGTCCGTCCGGCTACATCCGCATGTCGTACGCGCTCGGCGACGACCAGCTCCTCGAGGGCGTCCAGCGCCTCCAGCGCCTGTTCTCCTCCTCTTCCTCCTGACGCCGAGACCCCGCTTCACCGCCGAGACCCCCTCGTACCTGCGCAGGTACGAGGGGGTCTCGGCGTGAACCCGGGGTTTCGGGTCAGTCCTCGGGGTGGAAGCCGATCAGCCAGCGGATGCCGTGGCGGTCGACCAGGGTACCGTCGAAGTCTCCCCACGGGCGCTGCTGGAGGGGATCGATGACGCGGCCGCCCGCGGCCAGTTCGTCGTACCAGCGGGTCAGCGTCCCGGGGTCGGCGGTGCCGAGCAGCGAGAGGAACATCCCGCTCATCTGGACCGCGTCGTCGTCGGCTCCCGCGTCGGCTCCGGCGAGTTCGACCGGTCCGCCGAGCTGTCCGTGCGCGATCGCGTCGCCCGGGCCGTCGTGACGGCCGGCGCTCGCGTAGTCCATCAGTTCGAGCTCACCGCCGAAGACATCGCGGTAGTGGCCGAGCGCTTCGGCGGCGTTGCCGGGGAACAGCAGGTACGGGATCAGTCCGCTCATCCCGCGAGCGTAGTCCGCCGCCGCCGCAGCCACCACCCGCCGAGAACGACGAACGGCCGCCACCCGGAGGTGACGGCCGTTCACGCGGACAGGGTCAGGAGACCGGGATCACCGCGTACAGGATCCAGGTCAGCACGAAGCCGGAGACTCCGAGCACCGTCGTCAGCGGCGTCCACGTGCGCAGGCCGTCCTTGACCGACAGACCGAGGTACCGCGTGACCACCCAGAATCCGGAGTCGTTCACGTGGCTGAGACCGAGGCCGCCGTACCCGATGGCGACGGCGAGCAGCGCGGTGTGCACGGTGTCGAGCCCCATCGCCGACACCGAGGGGAGCAGGAGTCCCGCGGTCGTGGCGATCGCGACGGTCGCCGAGCCTTGCGCGGCGCGCATGATGAGCGAGATGAGGAAGGCCGCGAGCAGCAGGGGCATCCCGCTGGACGCGAGCACCTCGGCGACCGCTCCACCGATCCCGGTCTCGGTCAGGACCCGACCGAAGGCACCACCGGCACCCGTGACGAGGATGATGACCGCGGCGGCCGGCAGCGCCGACTCCATGACCTCGCCGAGGTGGGCGGCCGACCAGCCGCGGCGCACACCGAGCAGGTACATCGCGGCCGCGATCGCGACCATGAGGGCGAAGATCGGCTGGCCGACCATGCTGAGGAACCCGTTCCAGAACGTCCCGGCCTCGAACAGCGGCGCCACGGCGGTGCCGAGCATGATGAGCACGAGCGGCAGGAGGATGAGGCCGAGGACCGTGCCGGCGCCCGGCGCCTTCTCCCCCTCACCGAGTCCGCCGGTGAGCGTCGACTTCTCGGTGCCGAAGCTGTCGTACATCTCCTTGGTCGCAGCGAGCATCGCGAACTCACGGGTGTTGATCCACTTCGCCACGAGGTAGGACAGGACCGCGAGCGGCACGGAGATCGCGAGCGCAAAGATCGTCACCCAGCCGATGTCGGCGCCGAGGATCGTCGAACCGCCGACGATGCCCGGGTGCGGGGGCACCGCGACGTGCACGGCGAGCATGATGCCGGCGACGGGGAGTCCGAACTTGATCGGGTTGAGGCCTGCCACCTTCGAGAAGGCGAACACGATGGGGATGAGGATGATGAAGCCGGCGTCGAAGAACACCGGGATCGCCAGGATGCCGGCGGCGATGACGAGCGCGATGCCGACGCGCTTCGGGCCCAACCAGCCGGTGAAGCGCCCCGCGAGCGACTCGGCACCGCCGGACAGCTCGATGATCTTGCCGAGCATCGACCCGAGGGCGACGAGCACGGCCACCGAGCCGAGCGTGCCGCCGACACCGGCGATGATCGCCTGGATGACGCCGAGCTGTTCGGGGGTGTCGCCGTCGGCGGGGATCGTGGTCAGCGGAAGCCCGGCGGCGATGCCGACGATGATCGACACGAGGATGAGGGCGTAGAACGCCTGCATCTTGAACCGGATGATGAGCAGGAGCAGCAGGCCGAGGCCCGCCAGGCCGATCAGGATGAGGATCGGAAGAGGAAGCATCTCTGGATCTCTTCTTTCAGTGAGGGCGCGACGTCGCGCTCAGGACAGTCGTTCGGGTGCGACGACGCGGATGACGGCGGAGTCGTCGAGGGCGCCGAGGCCCTGCGCTTCGCCGAGGAGGAACAGCTGCTCGGCCGCGGCGGCGACCGGCGTGGACAGGTGGGCACGGCGGGCGGCGTCGCCGACGATGCCGAGGTCCTTGACGAAGATGTCGAGGCGGCTGAGCACTTCGGCGCCGTCCTCGTCGTAGGCCTGCAGGGCGCGCGGGCCGCGGTTGCCGAGCATGAACGAGTTGGCCGCACCGGCCGTCAGCGCGTCGAGCGTGCGGGCGCGGTCCAGCCCGAGGGCGTCGGCGAGCGCGAGCGCTTCCGCCGCCGCGGCGATGTGCACGCCGCAGAGGAGCTGGTTGACGGTCTTCAGCGCCTGGCCGTCGCCGGGCTTGTCGCCGACGATGGACAGCGTGGAGGCGAGCTGGTCGAGCACGGGGCGCGCCGTCTCCAGAGCGCTCGGGGTCGCGCCGACGACGATGAGGAGGTCGCCCTCCCCTGCCCGGACCGGTCCGCCGGAGAGCGGGGCGTCGACGAGCTGCGCACCGTGTGCGGCGAGCTGTGCGGCGATCGCATCGATGCCGTCGGTGCCCACCGTGCTCGTGAGGATCACGACGGCGCCGTCGGCGAGGTGCGGGGCGAGCCCGTCGTCACCGAACAGCAGGGCGTCGAGCTGCGCGCCGGTGCGCACGGCGACGAGCACGGCATCCGCGCCGTCCACGGCGTCGGCCGCGGACGAGGCCGGCGTGACGCCCGCCTCCGCGGCGAGGGCGACGCGTTCGGCGGCGATGTCGAAGCCGCGCACGGCGAAGCGCTCGGCGAGGCGGGTGGCCATCGGCAGCCCCATGGCGCCGAGTCCGATGACAGCGACGGTGGATGTCATGAGTGTCCTTCCGGGTTGATTCCATCGTCGCCTGCGAGAGTGGCGACGACGGTGACGAGGGAGTCCGCGTCGCCGACGTTGCCGGCGAACACGACGTACGGGATGCCGACCGCGGGGCCGGTCTCCGGCTGCCACAGCGAGACGAGGCCGGGCAGCATGGGGCCGAGCACGGTCGCCCGGCGGATCTCGAGCGCCTCGCTCGCGACGTCGCTCGAGGTGATGCCGCCCTTCGCGATCACGAAGCGGGGCGGGGCGATGGCGAGCACGCGGCGCACGAGGTCGACGACGCCGCTGGAGATGCGGCGGGCGATCGCCAGGCTCTCGTCGCCGTCAGCGCCCGTGACCAGCTCCCGCGTGGTGTGCACGATCACGGTCCCCGTGGCGAGGGCCTCGGCGACCGCCTGCGCCTGCGTCTCGAGGTGGCTCTCGCGTTCGGAGCCGATGAGGGCGCGCACGTCGAGCTCGATCGTGCGCGTGTTCGGCCGTGCCGCCGTGAGGGCTTCGAGCTGCGCGGTGGTGAGCGGCACGTGGCTGCCGACGACCACCAGGCCGCCACGGTCGTGCGCGAAGGGGATGTCGTCCGCGCGTACCGGCTCGGCGATCTCCTGCCCGATGTGCGCGCGCACGTAGGGCGGGCCGACGCGGAGGAGGACGTCGCGGTCTCGCAGCCGGTGCAGCGCCAGAGCGACGACGCGCATGTCGGTTTCCTCGACGACGTCGACCGCGACGACGGTGCCGTCTGCCAGCGCATCGAGGAAACGGGCGACGGCGTCCACGCCGGCGCGGATGGTGCGGATGTCGAGGCCGGCGACCGCGGACGCCGGGATGCGACCGTCCGTCTTCTCCGCGACCCACTCCCGCAGGTCGGAGGACGCGTAGCCGAAGGTCGCGTCAGCCGCGAAGGGAGTCTCGCCGACCGGGGTCGCCTCGCCATCGGTCACCCAGTAGTGCACGGAGCCGACGGTGATGCGGCCGGCGTCGGGGAACGCGGGGACCAGCAGCGTCAGCGCGGGGGCGTGGCCGGCGCGGGATGCGACCTCCGCGGACAGCACGTCGGTCTCCAGCGGGAAGTGGCCGCGGAGCGTCGAATCGCCGCGGGAGACGAACGTGACGCGCCGCCCCTGAGCCTCAGCGGCGGCGAGGGCCACGTCGACGATCTCGCGATTGCGGGCCGCGGCGGCGTCCTCGTCGAGGGAACGGGTGTTCGTGAGCACGTACACGGCGGCGGCGCCGGTCGCGAGCGCCTCGTCCAGGTCGGCGCGCTCCCACCGGGTGAGGACGGGGAGGTTCGCGACCGACTGCGTGCCCGTCGGGTCGTCGTCGAGGACGATCATCACGTCCGACGGGTCGGCCTCCGCGCGGACCTGGGCGGCGGTGACGGCGACCGGTGCGGGCAGGGGGGCCAGCAGATCGTCGATGTGCACACGAACTCCTTCGTTCCGGAAGATGGCCCGTGGTGGGGGCCACGGGCCAGGGGGATCTGCATCGTTATCCGATATCAGATAACGATGAGCGTACCCCACGTTCGCCTGCGCTCCAAACCACCGGAGTCGCGCGTCAGCGGCCGTGGACGTAGTGCAGCAGGTCGTCGCGGGTCTGCCGCATGTGGCTGCGCATGGCCTGGCGGGCGGCCGCACCGGACCCGGTCCGCATCGCGTCCAGCACCGCCGCGTGCTCAGCCAGAGCATGCTCGCGGATGTCGGGGATGGCGCTCGTCTCGCTGCGGGTCGCCTGCAGCATCGTCGTCAGCGGGCGCATCGACGCGACGAGGATGCGGTTCTCCGCCGCGCGGATGATCACGTCATGGAAGGCCAGGTCCGCCGCCACGAAGGCGTCGACGTCAGCCCGCTCGTGCGCCGCCTGCATCTCCTCGAGCAGGGCGGCCATCTCGGCGAGATGCTCCTCGGTACGCCGACCGGCGGCGAACTCCGCCGCCCCGGTCTCGAACATCATCCGCATCTCGAGCATCTCCAGCGACGAACGTTCCCGGGCGCCCGCGCTCTGCGCGTGCCGGACGACCGCGTCAAGGCCCGTCCACTCATCGGTGGGCGCGATGCGGTGCCGTGTGCCCGGCACGGCGACGATCACCCCCTGCGCCTGCAGGAGGCGGACGCCCTCGCGCATCGTGAGGCGGGAGACGCCGAACTGCTCCGCCAGCTCCCCCTCGGGCGGCAGCGGCTGCCCCGCTTCGAGCCGGCCGGCGATGATGGCGTCCAGCAGCCCGTCCACGACGGCCTGCGTCCGCGACACCCGCTCGACCTTGATCACAGGTCGACGCCCACCAGCACGGGTTCCGGCTGCAGCACGAGACCGAACTCGGCGTGCACGCGGTTCTGGATGAAACGCGCGAGCTCTGCGACCTCGGCCGCCGTAGCACCCCCGCGGTTGGTGAGCGCCAGCGCGTGCTTGGTCGAGACGGAGGCCCGCGAGCGGGGCAGCTTGAACCCCTTGCGGATGCCCGCCTGCTCGATGAGCCAGGCCGCGCTCACCTTCACGTCGGGCGCCTCCGTCTTCGCGGGCGGCACGTGCCCGTCGTAGGAGGCCAGCGGGATGACGGTGACCGCATCGAGGTCGGGGGTGACCGGCCACCGCGGGCACTCCGGCGGCAGCGAGCGGGCCTGCGCGGCCGTGACGATCGCGTTCTGGAAGAACGAGCCGACGCCGTGCGTGTCCGGGTCGTCCGCGTCGAGCAGCATCCCCTTGGACGCCCGGGTGGCCAGGATGCGCTCGCGCACCCAGGTCAGCGGCACCGGGGTCTCGTCGGTCAGACCGAGGGCGCGGCGCAGCTGTTCGCCGCGGACCACGCGCTCGCGCGCGACCAGCAGATCGACCGTGACCGACAGGATCACGGCCCGGCGCTGCGGCTCGCTCCCGTGATGGTGCTTGAGCACCGAGGTGCGGAATCCGAGCCCGAGCTCCGCGGCCGGAACGGTGGAGATCTCGCCAGAGTCCTCGTCGATCAGCTCGACCTCGACCAGGGTCTCCTGGATCTCCTGGCCGTAGGCGCCGATGTTCTGCACGGGCGAGGCGCCCACGGTTCCGGGGATGCCGCTCATCGCCTCGAGTCCGGCATAGCCGCGCTCGACCGCGTACGCCACCAGGTCGTCCCAGCCGTGTCCGGCCTGCACGCGCAGGCGGATGCGCCCGGGGTGCGGCGACGGGAGCTCCTCGATGCCGCTCGTCCGGATGCGGATGACGGTGCCGTCGAACGGCTCGTCGCCGACGAAGAGATTCGACCCTCCGCCCAGCACCAGCCACGGGTCGCCCTCCGCCCAGGTCTCCCGAAGAACCGCGATGAGCTCCTCGGTCGTGGCGGCCTCGCGCATGCGCGCGGGGGCGGCGCCGGTGCGGAGCGTGGTGAGCTCGGCCAGGCGGATCGGCTCGACCTCACTCATCGGACGGCGACGCGCAGCTGCGCCTTGACGAGCACGGTCGTGTCGCCGGCCGTGACCTTGAGGTCGATCCGCGCCGACTCGTCGTCCACGGCGCCGACCGTCGCGACGACGTGCACGTCCGCGCCGGCCTCGGGGTCGACCACCACGGGCTTCGTGAAGCGCACGCCGTAGTCGAGGATCCGGGTCTGCGGGTCGAGAGCGGCCACGACCACCGACGAGGCGATGCCCATGGTCAGCATGCCGTGCGCGAGGACGCCGGGAAGGCCCACGGCCGCGGCGACGTCGTCGCGATAGTGGATCGGGTTGAAGTCTCCGGAAGCCCCGGCGTAGCGGACGAGAGACTCCCTGGTCAGGTGCACGGTGCGCTCGGCGAGCACGTCTCCCACGGTGAACGCGCTCATGCGGCCTCCTCCTCGGCGCCGACGAGCAGCACACTGGTGGCGGTGACGACGTGCGCGCCGCCCTCGTCGGTGATCTCGGCCTCGCTGGTGATCATGGCGTTGCCGCCCATCATGCGGATGCCGGTGACGCGCAGCTGCGCGGTCAACTCGTCTCCCGCGACGATCGGGCGCGTGTAGCGGAACCGCTGCTCCGCGTGGATGGTCCGCGCCAGCACGATGCCGGAGTCCGGCTCGGCCAGGAGCTGCTGCAACGTGAGATCCTGCAGGACCATCGCGAAGGTCGGCGGCGCGACGACGTCGGCGAAGCCGGCCGCACGGGCGGCCTCGACGTCGGTGTGCTGCGGAGCGTCGGCGAAGACGGCGCGCGCGAACTCGCGCACCTTCTCCCGCCCGACGAGGTAGGGGGCGGTCGGCGGGAACTCCCGACCGACGAGTTCTTGGTTCACTGCCACCCGTCGATCCTACCGAGGCCCGCCGACGCTCCGCCGTGCGCGGGCCGTCCGAAACCCTCAGGCGGCCCTGGCGGACATCGCTGAACCGAGCAGCACGAGGCGCATGGTGCGCTCGGCGGCATCGCGGAGCAGCTCCTCTCCCTGCTCCACCGCCTCCTCCAGCGGCATGGGCACGGTGAGGATCGAGGCGATCGCGTCGATTCCGATGTCGTGCACCGCCGGCGCTCCCCGGCCCAGCGAGCCGGCCAGCCCCAGCACGGGCACCCCCGCGACCCTGGCGCGCATCGCGATCTCCGCCGGGACCTTGCCGCGCGGTGTCTGGAAGTCGATCGCCCCCTCGGCTGTGATCACGAGGTCCGCCTCCGCCATCAGCGCATCGAGGTCGTGCGGCATCAGGCTCCCGTCCAGGAGCACCTCGAAGCGCGGCGCGAGACGGGCACCGAACGCGGCGGCGAGCCCCGCCCCGAGTCCCCCCGAAGCCCCGGTCCCGCCGCCCGTGCGGACGTCCATGCCGCCCCCGAAGGGGCTCTGCTCCTCCAGCAGCGTCGCCCAGGCGTCGAGCGCATCGGACAGCCGCTCGACGTCGGCGGGCGACGCGCCTTTCTGCGGACCGAACACCCTGGCCACCCCTCGGGGGCCGCACAGGACGTTGTGGATGTTGCAGGCGAGGATCATCTCGACCTCGGCGAGACGCGGGTGCACGCCCGAGAAGTCGAGCGACGCGGCCTCCGTGAGGTGTCCCCCGCCGAGCGGGACGACGCGGCCCTCGCGGTCGAGGATGCGCACCCCCAGAGCCGCCAGCGCGCCCGCTCCGCCATCGCTGGTCCCCGAGTCGCCGCAGCCGATCACGATGCGCTCGGCTCCGTCGTCGAGGGCCGCCGCGATGAGCTGTCCGACCCCGTACGTCGTGGTGGCGGCCGGATCGCGACGATCGCGCGGGACGAGGCGAAGCCCGGCTGCGGCCGCCATCTCGACCACGGCGGTCCCCCCGGCCGCTCCCCCGAGACGGGCCCAGTGCGCCACGACCGGTTCGCCGACGGGACCGGTCACGGTCGCGGGCACGAGGGCCCCTCCGGTGCACGCGGCGAGCGCGGCCGCCGTGCCCTCTCCCCCATCCGGCACGGGGAACTCGTCGACGCGCACGCCGGGGATGACGCGACGGACGCCGGCGGCGATGGCGCGGGCCACGGCGTCGGCGCCGAGACTCTCCTTGAAGCCGCTCGGGGCGACGAGGATGCGCTGGGGAGCATGGATGGACATGAGGACCTCCTTCTGCGCCCGAGGGCGCGGCAGCCCGGATGCGGGCGCGACGGACACCGGTGCGCCGGCGGCGCACGCGGAACAGCGGTGACAGCGGTCAGCGGAAGAACGGCAGGCCCTGGAGCGGCCAGATCCAGAGGGCGAAGACGGCGACGAGGACGGACATGGCCGGCGCGAGCACGATGGACAGCCGGCGCAGGTCGGAGGGGTCGAATCCGCCGGAGACGACCTGGGGATCGGCGAACATCGCGACCGGCTTGGCGGAACTGGGGAGGGTGTGACAGAAGCCGGCCGCTGCCGTCGACGCGAAGGCGGCGGCCATCGGCTCCACCCCGAGTCCCGGCGCGAGGGCGATCACCGCGGGGATGATCGCTGCGGATCGCGCCGATCGCGAAGGGATGAGCAGGTGCGCGACCGTGGAGAGGGCGATCACCGCGAGGAGGAAGCCGACGGCCCCCGCTGCGCCGAGCCCGCGCAGCGGCTCCAGAGCGACGGCACTGAGCCACGTCGCCGCTCCGGAATCGGTGAGTGCGGTGGCGAGCGCGAGCGTGGCGGCGAGGAAGAGCAGCAGGGACCAGGGCACCCGAGCGACGGCGGCCGGGAAGGTGGTGCAGCCGATGCCAGGCGCGACGGCGGCGACGGCGCCGAACAGCGCGATGAGCGCCGGAGGGAGGCCGTGCAGCGGCTCGGTGCTCCACAGCACGACCGCGGCTCCCACGAGGACGGCCGCGCGGCGCTCGACGGATGTGAGCGGACCGGTGACCCGGAGCCCGGCGGCCCCCTCGATGTCGGCCGTCGTCACTCGCACCCGTGTCGCGCGCTCCGCGGGGGCGAGGAAGCGCCAGAGGATGATCTCCGCGGCGAGATGCGACGACACCACCGCGAGCGGCAGGCCGAGCCACAGCCAGGAGAGGAACGAGAAACCGGGCTCCCCCGCCGCGCGCAGGAGCTGATCGGTGATGATGTGCGCTCCGGCGCCGAGCAGCGACGCGACAGCGGAGAGGAGCACGACCGTCGGCATGAGCAGCGCGAGGGCACGGATGACGCGCGGCCGACCGTCCAGCGTCGTCGACAGCGCGCCGAAGACCGGGACCGCGAGCGCCGCCCGCCCCGATGTCGCCGGCACCGCGAACGCCGACAGCGTGAGCGCGATCGTCGTGAGGTGGAACAGGCTGCGCGGGCCGCGCGCGAAACGGACGAGATGGGCGGCCGCGCGGAGCGGGAGCCCGGAGACGGAGACCGCGGCCGCCATCACGAACGCGCCGATCAGCAGCCAGATCGTCTCGTCGCCGAGCGAGGCGAAGAACTCGTCCACCGGCAGGACGCCGGCGACGATGAGCGCGATCGCCGCGAGGAAGGCGACGAGCGTGTCGTCGAGACGCGTCGCGCTCCACGCCCACACCGCGAGGAGGAACACCGCCAGGGTGGCCGCGATGGGCAGCGTGATGCCGCCTGCCGCCGCACCGGGGGCCAGCGCCCCGACGATCAGCGCCACACCGGCGACGGCGACGATCACGAGCGCGACCAGGGGCAGCCGGCGCCGCGGCGCCAGGGGTCCAGGGCGAAGGGCAGCCGGATGCGCCTCCGTGCGCAGCGGCGGGACGGTCGCGAAGCGGGTGCGCGTCGCGACGGCGGGCAGAGCGGTCGGATCGTTCATCGGAACCGGTACCCCGCACCCCGCACCGTCTCGATGCGGTCCGAGCCGATCTTGCCGCGCAGTGCACGCACGTAGACGTCGACGACGTTCGACGCAGGATCGAAGTCCATGCCCCAGACGTGGCCGATGAGCTGGTCTCGGGAGAGCACCTGACCGGCGTTCTGCAGGAAGACCTCGAGCAGCGCGAACTCCCGCGACGTGAGTTCGCGCACCTCGCCGGAGACCGTCACCGTCCGCGAGCGCACGTCCACGCTGACGTCGCCGTGCGTCAGCGTCGCCCCGCCGCTGCGCCCTTCTCCGTCCCCGATCCGCAGCCGCACCCGCGCGAGCAGCTCCGCGAACTGGAACGGTTTGGTCATGTAGTCGTTGGCGCCGCCCTCGAGGCCCCGCACGGTGTCGATCACGGAATCCCGTGCGGTGAGGATGACGACGGGCGTGGAGACCCCCTCTCCGCGGAGGTGCGCGAGGACGTCGAAGCCGTCCATGCCGCCGAGCCCGATGTCGAGGACGACGAGGTCGAAGAGTCCGCTGCGGGCCATGAGCAGCGCGCTGGGCCCGTCGGTCGCGTCGGCCGTGTCGTAGCCCGCAGCGCGAAGTCCGCGGCGGACGAAGGAGGTGATGTGCGGATCGTCTTCCGCGATGAGGATGCGTCGCATGTCAGCTCTTCCCTTCGGTGCCGTCGATGTCCCTGACGGGTGCGGGCACGTCGATCCCGAACGTGGCGCCCTCGCCGAGCACGCTGTCGACCCACGCCGAACCGCCGTGCCCGTCGGTGATGGCCCGCACGATCGCGAGCCCGAGTCCGGAGCCTCTCCGCGCACCGGCACTGTCGCCGCGTGTGAAGCGGTCGAAGATCCGCTCGGCGTCGCCCGGCGCGACCCCTGGGCCGGTGTCCTGCACCCAGACCCGCAGCCGCCGCTCGGAGCCCTGCCCCTCGAAGCGCGAGCCGATCCGGATCGTGTCGCCGTCTTCGGTGACCTGCACCGCGTTGGCGGCGAGCTGCAGCACGGCTTGGGTGACGCGCTGCGGATCCAGCGGCACGACGCCCTCCGCGACTTCCATGAGCTGCCAGCGGCGTTCCCCCAGCATCTGCGCTTTCGCCTCGATATCGAGGGTCAGCGTCGCGATGTCGCAGTCGGCCAGGCGCACGAAGTCCGGCTGTTCCGCGCGTGCCAGCACCAGGAGGTCCGTCACGATCCGGCTCATGCGGTCGAGCTCCTCGCTGACGAGTCGCAGGGTCGCCGCGCGCTCCTCCGGATCCTCGCTGAGGAGCTCCAGGTGGCCGCGGACGATCGTGATCGGTGTGCGCAGTTCGTGTCCCGCGTCGTCCACGAACCGCTGCTGCGTCGCGTGGACCGCCTCCAGCCGGTCGAGCATCTGGTTGAACGTCGTGGCGACGGCGGCGATGTCGTCGCTGCCCTCGACCGGCACGCGGGCCGTGAGGTCGTGCTCGCCGATGTCCCTCGCCACGCGGTACACCTCGCGGACCGGGGCGAGGATCTGGCCGGCGACGAGCCACGCGACGCCGGAGCTCAGCAGCACCCCGATGAGCGCGACCCAGGCGATCGCCCCGAAGCTGCGGTCGACCTGCGCCCGCGGCTCCGCCGTGAACTGCACGATCAGCACGGCGCCGTCCTGTCCGCCGCCGGTGAAGTCCATGCGACCCCAACGGACGGGGCCGGTCTCTGCGGTCTCGAGGGCTCCGGAGGTCGCGGTCTCGGAGAGCATCCGCTTCACCAGAGCCGCGTGGGTCTCCAGGGTGCGCGCCCCGCTGTCTTCGGCGACCGCGATCGGGACGCCCTCGAGGGCTGCGACGACCACCTCGTCCTCGTGCACGGACTGCCGTGCAACGTACTCCCGCAATAGCTCCTCGGCGGTGGTGAGGCCGCCGGAAGCGGCATCCTCCGCGAAGCGCCCGAACTCCGCCGCCTCCTGCTCGATCTCGCCGTTCGCGGTCTGCTCGACCTCGGCGAGAAAGACGCTGCGGCCGATCAGCCCGATCGCCAGCACGGTGATCATGGTGCTGAGGATGATCCAGAGCGTGATGCGCCAGCGGGCGGGGAGGGTACGGCGGCGCAGCGTGCGCAGCGGGGCGCCGGGGACGCTGCGAGCGGAAGGCTCAGTCATCGTCGCCGCCGTCATCGTCGTCATCGTCGTCCACGGGTGGCGCGGGCGCCGGAGCCGGAGCCGGCGGCGGGGGCGGCGGAGCGGGGGCGGGGACGACCGGCGCCGCGGGAGCGGGCGGCGGCGTCGGCGTCGGCGTCGGAGTGGGCGTCGCGAGCTGGACGGTGAGCGGGGAGTCCGGCAGCTGCGGCGACGCCGGCAGCTGCGCCAGGGCGACACTCCCGATCGCGAACGCCACGGGCACCGCGATCAGTGCGCCGGGGATCAGGATGCGTCGTGCGGTGCTCATGCCTCCATCGTGCCCGGGACGGATGAGGAGGACATGAGGCGAGGATGAAGATCTCTTCATCCTCGCGGACGGATCAGCTGCGGCGCCGCCCGCGGACGGCCTTGATGGCCATCTGCACGGCGATCACCACGAGATACGCGGCGAAGAGGAGATTGCCGACGGTGGGGTCGACGATGGTCGCCAGCCAGGCGCCGAGGGCCGTGGTCGTGCACGCTGAGACGCCGATGAGCAGCGCGGCCACGAGGTCGACGTTGCGGTTGCGGAGGTTGCCCACCGTGCCGGAGATCGCGGTGGGGATCATCATGAGCAGCGAGGTGCCCTTCGCGACGAGGTCACTCGTCCCGAAAGCGAGCATCAGCACGGGGACGACGATCACGCCCCCGCCGACGCCGATGAGGCCCGCGAGCACGCCGGTGCCGATGCCGACCGCGACGAGCGCGGCCCCGGTGAGCCAGGTGAGCTCGAAGACGGCGTCGCGCGACGGGATCACGAGGAAGAGGCTCACGATCACGACGACGAGGAAGCCGACGAATCCCCAGCGGAGGGCGGTCTGCGAGATCCGCGGGAGCAGGCGGGTACCGATCTGGGCGCCCACCACGGCGCCGGCGGCGAGGATCAGCGCCGGGATCCAGGCGACGGAGCCCGACGCGGCGTAGGAGATGACGCCGACGGTCGCCGTCGGGACGATCGCCGCCAGCGAGGTTCCGGCCGCGAGCCGCTGGTCGAACGCGAGCAGGAGCACCAGCAGCGGGACGATGACCGTACCGCCGCCGACGCCGAAGAGACCGGAGAGGAGGCCGGCGAGGAGGCCGATGCCGATGAACGTCGCGTAGGCGCGAGGCCCGCGCTTCAGGACCGTCGCATCGCTCACCGGATCAGCCTACTCCCGGCCTCTCCCCTCCTCGAATCCAGCGGGCTCAGACCTCCGAGTCCGCTTTGACGGGCACCGCGATGGACTCCGTGAGCGCCTGTTCGTAGCGGCGCTGCCGGCGCCGCAGCCACAGCCCGCCGGCGATGAGCAGCGCGAGGATGACGTAGGCGACCGCCGAGAACGGCTGCGCGATGAGCGTCGTCAGGTCGCCCTGGCTGAGCTGCAGGGCGCGACGCAGCTGCTCCTCCCCCATCGGCCCGAGGATCATGCCCACCACCAGCGGCGCGACGGGGAACCCGTACCGCCGCAGGAAGTAGCCGAGGACGCCGATGATGAGCAGGATCAGGATGTCGACGACAGCGAAGTTCAGCGCGTACGCCCCGAAGGCGGCGAACAGGAGGATGCCCGCGTACAGGTACGGCCGCGGGATCTGCAGCAGCTTCACCCACATGCCCACCAGCGGCAGGTTCAGCACGAGCAGGATCACGTTGCCGATGTAGAGGCTCGCGACCAGCGCCCAGACGAGGTCGGCCTGTCCCGTGAACAGCTGCGGGCCGGGCTGCAGACCGTAGGTCTGGAAAGCGGTGAGGATGATCGCCGCGGTCGCCGTCGTCGGCAGCCCGAGCGTCAGCAGCGGCACGAGCACACCGGCGGCGGCGGCGTTGTTCGCCGACTCCGGGCCCGCCACGCCTTCGATCGCTCCGCGGCCGAACTGGTCCTTGCGCCGGGACAGCTTGCGCTCGGTGGCGTAGGACAGGAAGGTCGCGACATCCGCACCGCCGGCGGGGATCGTGCCGATCGGGAAGCCGATGGCGGTCCCGCGGAGCCAGGGCTTCCAGGACCGGCGCCAGTCGTCCTTCGTCATCCAGCTGCGCCACCCTCGGGAGACGGGGATCACGTCGATCGCGCCGTGACGCAGCCGGGCCGCGACGTAGAGCGTCTCGCCGACGGCGAAGAGTCCGACCGCCACGAGCACCACGTCGATGCCGTCGGCCAGCGGAAGCAGGCCGAGCGTGTAGCGCTGCTGCCCCGAGAGCCAGTCGGTGCCGACGAGGCCGAGGAACAGGCCGACGCCGAGAGACAGCAGGCCGCGCGGGACGGAGGAGCCCATGAGCGCGCCGACCGTCACGAAGGCCACGACGATGAGGGCCACGTAGTCGGCCGGCCCGAGGTTCACCGCGAACTGCGCGAGCACCGGTGCGAGCAGTGTCAGGCCGACCGTGGCGAGAGTCCCCGCGACGAACGACCCGAGCGCCGCGGTGGCGAGTGCTGCCGCACCGCGACCGAGCTTGGCCATCTTGTTGCCCTCGATCGCCGTCACGATCGACGACGACTCCCCCGGCGTGTTCAGGAGGATGCTCGTGGTCGACCCGCCGTACATCCCGCCGTAGTAGATCCCGGCGAAGGTGATCAGGGCGGCGGCCGGTTCCAGCGTGTAGGTGAGCGGCAGGAGCAGGGCGACGGTCATCGCCGGCCCGATGCCGGGGAGGACGCCCACGGCGGTGCCGATCAGCACGCCGAAGAAGGCGAACACGAGGTACTGCGGCTGCAGCGCTGTCGCGAATCCCTCGAGGAGCAGACTCCAGCTGTCCATCAGAACATCCTTCCCAGCCAGCCGAGCGCCGCCCCCCAGGGGAGCGACAGCCCGAGCAGACCGCCGAACACGACCTGCACGACCAGCGCGATGATCGCGCCGATGACGAGCGCCATCCACCAACGCCGCGCACCGAGGGCCCAGGCCACGCCACCGAACAGGATCGCGGCCGCGGGCGCCCAGCCGAGCGGCTCGATGAGGAGCAGATGCGCGACAACGAGCGCCACGATCTTCACGAGCGTCAGCCAGTCGGTGGGCAGGCTCTGATCGACGTCCTCCCCCTCCTCCGGCACGCCGCGGTGGCCGCGGAGGATGCTCACGACGACGGCGAGCGCCGACCCCAGGAGCAGCACCGAGACGAACAGCGGGAAGACCGTCGGCCCGACCTGTCCGCCGGCGGGCACGTGGATGGTGAACACTCCGGCGAACGCGAACACGCCGAGGGCCACCATGAGCAGGGCGAACACGAGCTCGCCCGGCGGCAGGGACGCGACGAGGCGTGCGGACCGACGGGCGTCGGTCCGCACCTCCTCGCCGGGTCCGGAAGACCCGGTCGTCATGTCAGCCGACCAGCCCGATGTTCTGCAGCGTCGTGGTGACCTCGGCGATGTTGCCGTCCAGGAACTCGTCGAACTCGGAGCCCGTGAGGAAGGCATCGGCCCAGCCGCGCGTCTCCAGCTCGTCCTTCCAGGCGTCCGACTCCTCGAGGTCGGTGACGATGCGCTCGAGTTCGGAGCGCTCGGCGTCGCTGATCCCGCCCGGCGCGATGACGCCGCGCCAGTTGGTGAGCACGACGTCGTACCCGGAATCCGTGAGGGTGTCCACATCCGGCAGCTGCGCCACCGGCTCCTCGGACGAGACCGCGAGGGCCTTCATCGTCCCGGCCTCGATGTGCTGCAGGAACTCCCCGACACCCGAGATACCGGCCGAGACCTTGCCACCGAGGATCAGCGACGTCGCCTCGCCGCCGCCGGAGTTGGGCGTGTAGTTCAGCTTCTCCGCGATCTCCGCGCCGTCGAGCCCCGCCTCCTCGAGCAGCAGCCCGGCGAGGATGTGATCGGCCCCGCCGGCGGAGCCGCCGGTGATCGTGACCTCCTGGCCCTTGTCCACGACATCCTCCACGAGGTCTTCGAGCGTGTCGTACTCCGAGTCCGCGGGCACGACCACGACGAGCGGCTCGTCCGTGAGGCGGGCGATCGGCGTCATGTCCTCGATGCGCACGGCCGAGGCGTTGGTCTCCACCGCCCCCACCATCACGAGGCCCATCACCATCAGCGTGGCGGGGTCCTTCTCGTTGGCGAGCTGCGCGAGGCCGACGGTGCCGCCGGCGCCGCCCACGTTGGTGACGGGAGCCGAGCCGACGATGTCCTCCTGCGTCAGCAGCTGTGACAGGGCACGGCCGGTCTGATCCCAGCCGCCGCCCGGGTCGGCGGGGACGACGATGTTCACGTCGGTGATCGTGACCGCCTCGTCGCCGCCGTTTGAGCCGGCGGTGCCGCTGTCGGCGGTCGAGCACGAGGTGAGGACGAGGGCGGTTGCGGCGACAGTGGCGGCCAGGGTCCCGATGCGGGCGTAGTTCATGGCGCTCCTCCTTGAGCGTTCGAGTGCAGTCCGTCCACTGTCGAGGGACGGGTGCGCCCGCTCAAGCTTCGGAAACCATTGGTCGCGTTCCGTAACTATTGGTCGCGAACGCCTGCGCCACCGGCTCGCGGCCCCTGGATCCACCCGGGAGAATGGAGCGGTGGCCTCGAAGATGACGCTCCGTGTGCAGCTGCTCGCGCTGCAGGCGCTGATCGTGTTCCTGGTGACCCTCGCGACCGGCATCGCCGCCGGAGCCTTCCAGGAGAACGCGCTCCGAGAGGCCTACAAGGACCGCATGCAGGCGGTCGCGCAGTCGGTCGCCGCCCTCCCCGTCGTCCTGGACGCCTTCGACGACGACGACCCCGCCGCCGCCATCCAGCCGGTCGCCGAGGTCATCCGTGAGGCCTCGGACCTCGCGTACGTCGTGGTGGCCAACGAGGACGGCATCCGCTACTCCCACCCCAACGCCGACCGCATCGGGGAGCGCGTCTCGACCGACCCGTCGATCCCGTTGAGCGGCGAGATCTTCGTGGGCACGCAGACCGGCACGCTCGGGACCTCGTGGCGGGTCAAGGTGCCCATCCGCGATGAGGGCGGCACTGTCATCGGTACGGCATCGGTCGGAATCCTCGAGTCGGAGCTCAATGAGGAGTTCACGAGCAACCTCGTCGGCCTCATCTCCGCGATGCTCGTCGCAGCCGTGCTCGGGGTCCTCGGTGCGGCCGGCGTGACGTCGTTCATCCGCCGGCGCATCCACCGCCTGGAGCCGCATCAGATCGCGGCCCTGGTCAAGAACCAGGAGACGACCCTGCACGGGCTGAGCGAGGGGGTCGTGACAGTGGATGGTGGCGGGCGGATCACCCTGGTCAACGATGCGGCCGCGCGCTTCCTCGGTCGTGACGCCGCCGACCTCGACGGCGCACCCGCGGACGAGGTCCTCGGCCCCGAGCTCGCCACGGTGCTCCGCGAGGGCGAAGGCGCGGGGCGCCCCGTGATCGTCGGCTCGCATGTTCTCGTCGCTCGCAGCACGGCATCCGGGAGCGACCCCGCCGACGTGGGAGCGACGCTCCTGCTCCGCGATCACACCGAGCTGCATGATGTCGTGCGCCGGGTCGAGACGGCCGACGCGATCATCGCCTTCCGGGAGCGCTACGGTCTCCCGAAGGGCCTGAGTGCCGAGACGCTGGAGCGGGTCTCGGTCGCCCTGACGGCCCGCCCCGACGCCTCCGCGACCGAGATCGGCGACGACCTCGCGATCTCCCGCGTCAGCGCCCGCCGCTACCTGGAGCACCTCGCTGCGACCGGCCAGGCGGTGCGGTCCCTCGACTACTCCACCAAGGGCCGGCCGGGGGCCCGCTACCGGATCACCGACCCGCGATGAACGACGAAGCCCGCCACCCCGGGAGGGGCGGCGGGCTTCGTGGGGAGAGAGATCCTTACTCGGACTTCTTCTCGACAGCGTCCTCGGCGGCGGCCTCAGCGGCCTCGCCCTCGGCCTGCGACTCGGCGCCGGCCTCGGCAGCGGTGTCCTCGGTGGCGGTCTCGTCCGCGGGAGCCTCGACGGTCTCCTCGGCGGGAGCCTCCTCGGCAGCGGGCTTCTCGTCCTTCGGAGCCGCGGCGGCCTTCTTGGTCGACTTCGCCTTCGGGGTGACGGGCTCGAGGACGAGCTCGATCACGGCCATGGGAGCGTTGTCGCCCTTGCGGTTGCCGACCTTGGTGATACGCGTGTAGCCACCCTCGCGGTCCGCGACGAGCGGAGCGATCTCGTTGAACAGGACGTGCACGACTTCCTTGTCACCGATGACCGACAGCACGCGACGGCGGGCGTGGAGGTCTCCGCGCTTGGCGAAGGTGATGAGGCGCTCGGCGAGCGGACGCAGGCGCTTGGCCTTCGTCTCGGTCGTCTTGATCGACTTGTGGGTGTACAGCGCAGCGGCGAGGTTGGCAAGCAGCAGGCGCTCGTGGGCGGGGCCGCCTCCGAGGCGGGGACCCTTGGTGGGCTTGGGCATAATCGTCTAACTCCTGGTCAGAAAGGGTCGGGTATCAGAAGGACTCGTCTTCGCTGCCGCCGTAGAAGTGGGCGCCGTCGAAACCGGGCACCGAATCCTTGAGCGACAGACCGAGCGAGATGAGCTTGTCGCGCACCTCGTCGACCGACTTCTGGCCGAAATTGCGGATGTTCATGAGCTGCGTCTCCGACAGGGCGACGAGCTCAGAAACGGTGTTGATGCCCTCACGCTTCAGGCAGTTGTACGAGCGGACCGACAGGTCGAGGTCCTCGATCGGCATCGACAGCTCGCTGGAGTTCACAGCCTCCACCGGCGCCGGGCCGATCTCGATGCCCTCCGCCTCGACGTTCAGCTCGCGGGCGAGACCGAACAGCTCGGTGAGCGTCTTGGCGGCCGAGGCGACGGCGTCGCGGGGGCTGATCGCCGACTTGGTCTCGACGTCGAGGATGAGCTTGTCGAAGTCGGTGCGCTCACCGGCACGGGTGGCGTCGACGCGGTAGCTGACCTTGAGCACGGGCGAGTAGATCGAGTCGATCGGGATCTGACCGGCCTCGGCGTACTCGTTGCGGTTCTGCGTCGCGGAGACGTAGCCTCGGCCGCGCTCGATGGTGAGCTCGAGCTCGAACTTGGCGGTGTCGTTGAGCGTCGCGATGACGAGCTCGGGGTTGTGCACCTCGACACCGGCCGGAGCCGAGATGTCGGCGGCGGTCACTTCACCGGCACCGGTCTTGCGGAGGTACGCGGTGATGGGCTCGTCGCGCTCGCTGGAGACGACCAGCTGCTTGATGTTGAGGATGATCTCGGTGACATCCTCCTTCACGCCGGGGATCGTGCTGAACTCGTGCAGCACACCGTCGATGCGGACGCTGGTGACAGCGGCACCGGGGATCGACGACAGCAGGCTGCGGCGCAGCGCGTTGCCGATCGTGTAGCCGAAGCCGGGCTCCAGAGGCTCGATGATGAACCGGCTCCGGTTCTCGACGATCTTTTCCTCGGTCAGTGTGGGACGCTGTGCAATAAGCACTCTGTGTTCCTTTCGATCACATGCCCGCTATATGACATGTGGTGGGGTGAGGTCTTGAGTTGTGGAAGTCGATGCCCCACGCGGGGCGCCGAGCCGCTCAGCCCGTCATGGCTCCCTGAGCCTGTCGAAGGGCGAGCGGCTCGGCACACGCATCAGACGCGGCGGCGCTTCGGCGGGCGGCAGCCGTTGTGCGCCTGCGGGGTGACGTCCTGGATCGAACCCACCTCGAGGCCGGCGGCCTGCAGCGAGCGGATCGCGGTCTCGCGGCCGGAGCCCGGACCCTTCACGAGGACGTCGACCTTCTTCACGCCGTGCTCCGCGGCCTGGCGGGCAGCGGACTCCGCTGCCATGCCTGCGGCGTACGGGGTCGACTTGCGGGAGCCCTTGAAGCCCACGCCACCCGACGAGGCCCAGGCGATGACAGCGCCGGACGGGTCGGTGATCGAAACGATGGTGTTGTTGAACGTCGACTTGATGTGGGCCTGGCCCAGCGCGATGTTCTTCTTCTCCTTGCGGCGCGGCTTGCGCGCGGCGGCCTTGGGTGCAGCCATGAAAGTGTTCTCCTAGTCCCTGGCCGCTGCTTAGCGGGCCTTCTTCTTGCCGGCGACGGTGCGCTTCGGGCCCTTGCGGGTACGGGCGTTGGTCTTGGTGCGCTGACCGCGGACCGGGAGGCCACGACGGTGGCGGAGGCCCTCGTAGGAGCCGATCTCGACCTTGCGGCGGATGTCTGCGGCGACCTCGCGGCGCAGGTCACCCTCCACCTTGTAGTTGCCTTCGATGTAGTCGCGGAGGGCGACGAGCTGGTCGTCGCTGAGGTCCTTCACGCGGATGCTCTCGTCGATGTCGGTCGCCTTGAGGATCTCGACCGAGCGGGTACGGCCGACGCCGTAGATGTAGGTAAGGGCGATCACCACGCGCTTGTCGCGCGGGATGTCAACGCCGGCAAGACGTGCCATGCGGTTCTCCTGGGTGTTGTGGAGGTGTGGAGCAGGATCGGTGCCCGGGCCTCCGCCCCGAGGTGTCAGCTCCCACGGCTCCGCCGGTTACCCGGTCGCTGAGCCTGTCGAAGCGTCTGATCCTGCCGTTTCGTGTTGAGTTATGAGATTGCGAGAGCGGCGCTCACGCAGCGGGGGTACTCAGCCCTGGCGCTGCTTGTGACGCGGGTTGCTCTTGCAGATCACCATGACGCGGCCGTGGCGGCGGATCACCTTGCAGTGGTCACAGATCGGCTTGACGCTGGGGTTGACCTTCATGATGTTTCCTGTTCGCTGTCTTCACCGGGCAGGCGCGAAGCCTGGGGTGTTACTTCTCGACCGATCAGCGGTAGCGGTAGACGATGCGGCCGCGGGTCAGGTCGTAGGGGCTGAGCTCCACGACCACGCGGTCCTCGGGGATGATGCGGATGTAGTTCTGCCGCATCTTTCCGGAGATCGTTGCCAGGACCTTGTGTCCGTTGCTGAGCTCAACGCGGAACATCGCGTTGGGAAGAGCCTCGGAGATCACGCCCTCGATCTCGATGACACCGTCTTTCTTAGCCATAGCCTCGCTGACGCTTCTGCAGATCGGTCGATCTGCGGTGGGTGGGTGGTGTGCGGTACCCGGCCGGATCGGACACGCCGAACGCATGGCACAAGGCACCAAAGATCTATGTTATCCGACGACGCCCCATCCGGCAACTTGGCCGGATGGGGCGTCGAGGGCGTGAGCGGGGGTCAGCCGAGCAGGTCGGTGAACCGCTTCATGTCCTCCTGGTTCTGGAGGTCGAGGCGCTCACCGTCGATCTCGACGGTGGGCGTGCCCTGGATGTCGTTGGACTTCGCCTGGGCGGCGCCGAACTTGCGGTACGTCTCGTCCGTGATGCAGGACACGACGTCGTCGCCCGCGCCGACCTGGGTGGCGAACTCGGCGAGCTGTTCGTTCGTCAGGCCGGGGGTGTTCTCCGCTGGCTGGTTCTCGAACAGGACCTTGGCGTAGTCGAAGTACAGGTCGGAGTCCGACTCGGCGACGCAGAACGCGGCACCGGCGGAACGGGAGGAGAACTCGGTCCCCTGAGAGAAGCGGTCCAGGATCGCGATCGGGTGCTGCTCGAGCGTGATCTCCCCGCTCTGGGCCTTGGCCTCGAGCGCAGCGCCGAACTGGTCCTCGAAGGACTTGCAGACCGGGCACTGGAAGTCGAGGAAGACCGACACCGTGGTGTCGCCGTCGCCCATCGAGATGGAACCGGCCTCCGCGTCGAAGTTGTCGCTGGCGGCGGGGGTGGCGCCGGGAGACGTCGCCTGGTTGTTGAGGAACACCACGAGTCCGCCGAGGGCCACCAGGACCACGACGACGGCGATGGAGACGCCGATCGCGAACCAGTTGGTGTTGCTCTTCGCCGCTGCCATTACTTTCCGATCTCTCGAGGCTCGACCCCGAACGGGGCGAGTCCGGCTCTTCCACCATCGGGCGCGGTGAGCACCCAGATGCCCCCATCATGCAGGGCGACGCTATGTTCCCAATGTGAGCCGTCGGTGCCGTCGACCGTCGTGACGGTCCAGTCGTCGTCCTCCACGAACGTCGCTTCGCCGCCCGCAGTGACCATCGGCTCGATGGCGAGCACGAGTCCCGGCTTCACGTCCGCACCGCGGTCGGGTGTGCGGTAGTTGAAGACGCTGGGCGCCTCGTGCATCTTCCGTCCGATGCCGTGCCCGACGTACTCGCGGAGGATGCCGTAGGGCTCGCCACTCACCGCGGACGGCCCCTGCGCCTCGATGTAGTCCTGGATCGCGGCGCCGATCTCGTCGATCGAGGACGCCGTGGCCATCGCGGCGATCCCGGCCCACATCGAGCCCTCGGTCACACGGGAGAGCTCCTCGCGGCGGGCGACGAGCTCCGGACGCTCGGGGTCGGGGACGACGACCGTGATCGCGCTGTCCCCGTTCCAGCCCTCGAACTGCGCGCCACAGTCCACCGAGACGATGTCGCCCGGCTGCAGCACCCGCTCCCCCGGGATACCGTGCACGACCTGCTCGTTGACGGACACACAGATCGTGTGGCGATAGCCCTTGACGAGCTGGAAGTTCGACTCCGCGCCCCGCTGCAGGATCGCGCGGTTCGCGGCCGCATCGAGCTCGATCGTCTTCACCCCTGGCTTGATGAGGGCCCGGACGGCATTGAGGGCTTCGGCGGTGATGAGGCCGGGTTCGACCATGGCTCGCAGCTGAGCCGGGGTCTTGTAGATCGAGCGGCGGAACATCTCAGACGGCGGAAGCGGCGGAACGCAGCCCGCGAGCGGCCAGGGCGGCGGCGATGCGGTCGGTGATCTCCTCGAGGGAGCCCACGCCGTCGATGCGGTCGACGATGCCGCGACTGCTGTACACCTCGATGATCGGTGCTGTCTCGTTCTCGTAGATGTCGAGTCGATGCGCGATGGCCTCGTCGGTGTCGTCGGAACGGCCCTGCTCGGCGGCGCGGAGGGTCAGGCGAGCGATGCTCTCCTCGCGCGGCACGTCGAGGAGGATGACCGCGTCCAGCGCTTCTCCCCGGCCCTCGAGGAACGCGTCCAGGTGCGTCACCTGGGCCGTGTTGCGCGGGTAGCCGTCGAGGAGGAAGCCGTTCTTCGCGTCGTCCTGGCTCAGCCGGTCGCGCACGATCTCACTCGTCAGCTCGTCCGGCACCAGGTCGCCCTTGTCGAGGATCGCCGTGACCTGCTGGCCCAGCGCCGTCCCCTCCTTGATGTTCGCGCGGAACATGTCGCCGGTCGAGACCACGGGGATGCCGTAGGACTCGGCGATGCGCACACCCTGCGTGCCCTTGCCGGAACCCTGCGGGCCGACGATGAGAAGACGTGCGGATGCTGTCATCGGAGAAGTCCTTCGTAGTGTCGCTGCTGCAGCTGGGCATCGATCTGCTTGACCGTCTCGAGACCCACGCCGACGATGATGAGGATCGACGCGCCACCGAACGGGAAGTTCTGGTTGGCGCCGACCGTGGCGAGGGCGATCAACGGGATGAGGGCGATCAGACCCAGGTAGAGGGAACCGGGGAGCGTGATGCGGGTGAGCACGTAGTCCAGGTACTCCGCGGTCGGACGGCCGGCCCGGATCCCGGGGATGAAGCCGCCGTACTTCTTCATGTTGTCGGCGACCTCGACCGGGTTGAACGTGATCGCGACGTAGAAGTAGGTGAACCCGATGATCAGCAGGAAGTACGCCGCCATGTAGATCGGGCTGTTGCCGGTGGTGAAGTTCGCGCTGATCCAGCTGACCCACGCGGGCGGAGTGGAGCCGTCCTGGGGAGTGTTGAACTGGGCGATGAGCGCGGGGATGTACAGCAACGACGAGGCGAAGATGACCGGGATCACACCCGCCATGTTGACCTTGATCGGGATGTACGTGTTGGTGCCGCCGTAGGTGCGACGGCCCACCATGCGCTTCGCATACTGCACGGGGATGCGCCGCTGGGACTGCTCGACGAAGACGACGAGTCCCATCACGATGATGCCGACGAGCAGCACGAGGAGGAAGACCTCGAAGCCGCGGGTCTGCCAGATGATCGACATCGCGCCGGGGAACGTCGCGGCGATCGACGTGAAGATCAGCAGGGACATGCCGTTGCCGATGCCGCGCTCGGTGACGAGCTCCGCGAACCACATGATCAGACCGGTGCCGGCCGTCATCGCCATGATGATGAGCACCTGCGCCCACCAGACATCGTTCGTGAGCAGCTGCGTGCACGCGCCGATGTCGGTCGTGCCGAAGAGCTGGCCGGTGCGGGCCACGGTGACGAGCGTCGTCGACTGCAAAAGCGCGAGGGCGATCGTGAGGTAGCGCGTGTACTGGGTCAGCTTCGCCTGTCCGGCCTGGCCTTCCTTGTGCAGCGCCTCGAAATGCGGGATGACGACGCGCAGGAGCTGCGTGATGATCGTCGCCGTGATGTACGGCATGACACCGAGCGCGAAGATCGACAGCTGCAGCAGTGCGCCGCCGGAGAAGAGGTTGACGAGTCCGAGCAGACCCTCGGTGCCGGCATTAGCGGCGAGACACTGCTCCACGTTCGGGAAGTTGACGAACGGCGCGGGGACGTTCGAGCCGAGACGGTAGATCGCGATGATCGCGAGAGTGAAACCGATCTTCCGACGCAGGTCGGGCGTGCGGAAGATCCGCGCGATGGCGCTAAACAAGAACGTTCCTCCTGAAAAGGTGGCCGAACCCTCGAGGGGCGGCTGAAACACCAGGGTAACCCACTCCGAGGTCTGGGGAATGCGAGCGGTCGGCTTCTCCCCCGCCGAACCAGAAGAGGGGCCGGAGAATCTCCGACCCCTCTTCCGCAGTGGTTACTTGACGGATCCGCCCGCAGCCACGATCTTCTGCTCGGCGGAACCCGAGACCTTGTCGACCGCGACGGTGAGCTTCACGGCGATGTCGCCGTTGCCGAGAACCTTGACCTTCTCGTTCTTGCGAACCGCACCCTTGGCGACCAGGTCGCTCACGGTGACGTCGCCACCCTGGGGGTAGAGCTCCGCGAGCTTCTCCAGGTTCACGACCTGGTACTCGACGCGGAACGGGTTCTTGAAGCCGCGCAGCTTCGGCGTGCGCATGTGCAGCGGCATCTGGCCACCCTCGAAGCCGACGCGCACGGTGTTGCGGGCCTTGGTGCCCTTCGTGCCGCGACCGGCCGTCTTGCCCTTCGAGCCCTCACCGCGACCGACACGGGTCTTCGCGGTGTTGGCGCCGGGGACCGGACGCAGGTGGTGGACCTTCAGCACGCCGGGGCGGGACGCCGGGGCGTCCTTCTTCGGCGCAGCCTTGGCGGAGCCGTCGGCCTTGGCGTCAGCGGCAGCGGTCTTGGCCGGTGCCTTCTTCGCGGCGGGCTTCTTGGCGGCGTCGGCCTTGGGGGCCGCCGCCTTCTTCGTGGCCTTCTCGGCCTCGACGGCCTCGTTCTTCTCAGCCATTAGTCGATCTCCTCAACCTTGACGAGGTGGGCGACGGTCTTGACGTAGCCGCGCGTCTGCGCGTCGTCGGGGCGGACGGTGGTGTCACCGATCCGCTTGAGACCGAGGCTGCGCAGCGTGTCGCGCTGGTTCTGCTTCTCGCTCACCTTGGACTTGATCTGCGTGACCTTGAGTCGCGCGGCCATCAGGCACCTACCTTCTGTGCGGCGATGGCCTCGGCCTCGGCGCGGACGAGCCGGGCCGGGGCGACCTGGTCGAACTCGAGACCACGACGTGCGGCGACGGCGCGGGGCTCCTCGAGCTCCTTCAGGGCGGTGACCGTCGCGTGCACGATGTTGATCGTGTTCGACGAGCCGAGCGACTTGGACAGCACGTCGTGGATACCGGCGCACTCGAGCACGGCGCGGACCGGACCACCGGCGATGACACCGGTACCGGCGGCGGCGGGGCGCAGGAGCACCACACCGGCGGCCGACTCACCCTGCACGGGGTGCGGGATGGTGCTGCCGACGCGCGGAACGCGGAAGAAGTTGCGCTTGGCCTCTTCGACACCCTTCGAGATCGCCAGGGGGACCTCACGGGCCTTGCCGTAGCCGACGCCCACCAGACCGTTGCCGTCGCCGACGACCACGAGAGCGGTGAAGCTGAAGCGACGACCACCCTTCACGACCTTCGAGACGCGGTTGATGGTGACGACGCGCTCCAGGAACTGGTTGTCGCCGCGGTCGCGCGAGTTGCGGTCGCGGCCGCCCTGGTTGCGGTCACGTCCGCCGCGGCGGCCGTCCCGCTGGTCGCGAGTGGGCTCAGCCTGCGCGGTGCCGGCGGCCGTCTCGGAAGTGGCAGCAGCCGCTTCGGTCACTTCGTTCTCCTTGTTGTCACTCACAGTGCCAGACCCCCTTCACGGGCGCCGTCGGCGATGGCGGCGACACGACCCGCGTAGCGGTTACCGCCACGGTCGAACACTGCCTCGGAAACGCCTGCGGCCTTCGCACGCTCGGCGAGGAGCTCGCCGACCTTGCGGGCCTTGGCGGTCTTGTCGCCATCCAGCGAACGCAGGTCGGTCTCGAGCGTCGAGGCCGAGGCGACCGTGTGGCCCTTGCTGTCGTCGACGAGCTGCACGAAGACGTGACGCGCCGAACGGTTGACGACGAGGCGCGGACGCACCTCGGTGCCCACGATCTTCTTGCGAAGACGGGCGTGACGACGCGCGCGGGCGTCGGACTTCGACTTCACAGCCATGGTTACTTACCAGCCTTTCCGGCCTTGCGACGCACGACCTCGCCGGCGTAGCGCACACCCTTGCCCTTGTACGGCTCGGGCTTGCGGATCTTGCGGATGTTCGCAGCCGCCTCGCCGACGGCCTGCTTGTCGATCCCGCTGACGGTGAGCTTGTTCGTGCCCTCGACCGTGAGCGTGATGCCGGCGGGCGGGTCGACCAGGACCGGGTGCGAGAAGCCGAGGGCGAACTCGACCGAGTTGCCCTTCTGCTGCACGCGGTAACCGGTGCCGACGACCTCGAGACCCTTGGTGTAGCCCTGGGTCACGCCGATGATGTTGTTGTTGATGAGCGTGCGGGTCAGGCCGTGAAGCGACCGGGACTCGCGCTCGTCGTCGGGGCGGGTGACGAGAACCTGGTTCTCCTCGACCGACACCTCGATGGGGCTGGCCACCGTGAGGGTGAGCTCACCCTTGGGGCCCTTCACCGCGACCTCACGGCCGTCGACCGAAACGGTCACGCCCGCGGGAACGTCGATGGGAAGTCGTCCAATACGCGACATTTCGGATTACCACACGTAGGCGAGAACTTCTCCGCCCACGCCCTTCTGCTCAGCCTGGCGGTCCGTGAGGAGACCGGAGGAGGTGGACAGGATGGCCACGCCGAGGCCGCCGAGGACCGTGGGGATCTCGGTCGACTTCGCGTACACACGGAGGCCGGGCTTCGACACGCGCTTGATGCCCGCGATCGAGCGCTCGCGGTTCGGGCCGTACTTCAGCGTCAGCGTGAGGTTCTTGCCCACGCGCGCGTCGGAGGTCTCCCAACCGGCGATGTAGCCCTCCTGCTGGAGGATCTCTGCGATGTGCGTCTTGAGCTTGCTCGACGGCAGCGTCACGGTGTCGTGGTGCGCCGAGTTCGCGTTGCGCAGACGGGTCAGCATGTCTGCGACCGGGTCTGTCATTGTCATTGTTGTCTACTTTCGATCATGAGGTTCCGGCTGCCGTTACACGACAGACGGCCTGCGATGAGCACGCAATCTTCAATTGTACGTGCACATCGACGGGCTCAGTGACACGAGACCACTGAGCCCGTCGAAGGGTCACGCCTGGGCGTCGTCCGCGCGGAACGGGAAGCCGAGGTGACGGAGCAGCGCCCGGCCCTCGTCGTCCGTCTTCGCCGAGGTCACGACGGTGATGTCGAAACCACGGACGCGGTCGATCTTGTCCTGATCGATCTCGTGGAACACGCTCTGCTCCTGGAGACCGAAGGTGTAGTTGCCGTTGCCGTCGAACTGCTTGGCCGACAGACCGCGGAAGTCGCGGATGCGGGGCAGTGCGAGCGAGACCAGGCGGTCCACGAACTCCCACGCACGGTCGCCACGGAGGGTGACGTGCGCACCGATGGCCTGGCCCTCACGCAGCTTGAACTGCGCGATGGACTTGCGGGCCTTGGTGACGATCGGCTTCTGGCCGGTGATCTTGGTGAGGTCGTCGACCGCACCATCGATCACCTTGCTGTCGCGAGCAGCCTCGCCGACACCGGTGTTCACGACGACCTTGACCAGGCCGGGGATCTGCATGACGTTCTCGTAGCCGAACTCGTCCTGCAGAGCCTTCTTGATCTCGGCGTTGTACTTCGCCTTCAGGCGGGGCTGGATCTTGCCAGCCACCGCAGCGTCGGTCGTTGCCATCAGAGGTCCTTACCGCTCTTCTTCGCGAAGCGCACGCGGACGGTGCGCTTCACGCCGTCCTTGGTCTGCTCCTCGACCCGGTGGCCGACCTTGGTCGGCTTCTTGGTCGAGGGGTCGACGAGTGCGACGTTCGAGATGTGGATGGGCGCCTCGACGGTCTCGAGGCCACCCGTCTTCGTGCCACGCTGCGTCTGACCGACGCGCGTGTGCTTGGTGACGTAGTTGACGCCTTCGACGACGACACGGTTCTGCTCGACGAGGACGTCGAGGACCTTGCCCTGCTTGCCGCGGTCGCCACCACGCTCGGGCTTGGCGCCCGAGATGACCTGAACCAGGTCGCCCTTCTTGATCTTCGCCATGATCAGATGACCTCCGGTGCCAGCGAGACGATCTTCATGAACTTCTTGTCGCGAAGCTCACGGCCGACCGGCCCGAAGATACGGGTGCCGCGGGGCTCCCCGTCGTTCTTCAGGATGACGGCGGCGTTCTCGTCGAACTTGATGTAGGAGCCGTCGGGACGACGGGTCTCCTTCTTGGTGCGGACGATGACCGCCTTGACGACGTCGCCCTTCTTGACGTTGCCACCGGGGATCGCGTCCTTGACGGTCGCGACGATGGTGTCGCCCAGACCGGCGTACCGGCGGCGCGAGCCACCGAGGACGCGGATCGTGAGCAGCTCCTTGGCGCCGGTGTTGTCGGCGACCTTGAGACGGGACTCCTGCTGAATCACTTGGCCTTCTCCAGAATCTCCACCAGACGCCAGCGCTTGGTGGCGCTCAGCGGGCGGGTCTCGTTGATCAGGACCAGGTCGCCGATGCCGGCGGAGTTCGCCTCATCGTGCGCCTTGACCTTCGACGTGCGGCGGATGACCTTGCCGTAAAGCGGGTGCTTCACGCGGTCCTCGACCTCGACGACGATCGTCTTGTCCATCTTGTCGCTGACGACATAGCCACGACGGGCCTTGCGGTACCCGCGGGCGTCGGCGTCGCGCACGTCGTGAGCGGCGTGCTCAGCCTCGACGGCGGCTTCCTTCTTGGTGGCCATCACTCAGCCTCTTCCTTCGGGGCGTCCTCGGCGGCGTCCGCCTTCTTCGCCTTCGACTTGGTCGCCTTCTTCGCGGGAGCCTCGACCGGAGCGGGCGTCGCACGGATGCCCAGCTCGCGCTCGCGGATCACCGTGTAGAGGCGCGCGATGTCGCGCTTGACGGCGCGGATGCGGCCGTGGCTCTCCAGCTGGCCGGTGGCCGACTGGAAACGGAGGTTGAACAGCTCCTCCTTGGCCTTGCGCAGCTCCTCAACGAGGCGCTGGTCTTCGAACGTGTCGAGCTCTGCCGGAGCGAGCTCCTTGGTGCCGATCGCCATTACGCGTCGCCCTCCTCGCGCTTGATGATGCGTGCCTTGAGCGGCAGCTTGTGGATTGCACGGGTCAGTGCCTCGCGAGCGAGCTGCTCGTCGACACCCGCGACCTCGAAGAGGACGCGGCCCGGCTTGACGTTGGCGACCCACCACTCGGGGGAACCCTTACCGGAACCCATGCGGGTCTCGGCCGGCTTCTTCGTGAGCGGACGGTCCGGGTAGATGTTGATCCACACCTTGCCGCCACGCTTGATGTGACGGGTCATCGCGATACGAGCGGACTCGATCTGACGGTTCGTCACGTACGCGGGGGTGAGGGCCTGGATGCCGAACTCGCCGAAGGAGACCTTCGTGCCGCCGGTGGCCTGACCCGAGCGCCCCGGGTGGTGCTGCTTGCGGTACTTGACCTTACGGGGGATGAGCATTATGCCGACGCTCCTTCTGCAACAGGTGCCTCGTTGCGCGGGGCACGGCGGCGGTCACCACGGTCGTCACGGCGCGACTTCGGCGCGTTGGCCTGCTCGCGCGCGAGCTCCTTGGCGGTGAGGTCGCCCTTGTAGATCCACACCTTCACGCCGATGCGGCCGAAGGTGGTCTTGGCCTCGTAGAAGCCGTAGTCGATGTTCGCGCGCAGCGTGTGCAGCGGCACACGACCCTCGCGGTAGAACTCCGACCGGCTCATCTCGGCGCCGCCGAGACGGCCCGAGACCTGGATGCGGATGCCCTTGGCGCCGGCGCGCTGCGCGCCCTGCAGACCCTTGCGCATCGCGCGACGGAACGCCACGCGAGCCGAGAGCTGCTCGGCGATGCCCTGGGCGACCAGCTGAGCGTCGGCCTCGGGGTTCTTGACCTCGAGGATGTTCAGCTGGATCTGCTTGCCCGTGAGCTTCTCGAGGTCGCCGCGGATGCGCTCGGCCTCTGCGCCACGACGACCGATCACGATGCCCGGGCGGGCGGTGTGGATGTCGACGCGGACGCGGTCACGGGTGCGCTCGATCTCGATGTTCGAGACGCCGGCACGGTCGAGCTGCGTCTGCAGCAGGCGACGGATCTTGATGTCCTCGGCCACGTAGTCGGCGTAACGCTGACCCGGCTTCGTCGAGTCGGAGAACCAGCGCGACACGTGGTCCGTGGTGATGCCGAGGCGGAAGCCGTACGGGTTGACCTTCTGTCCCATTACTTGCTCGCCTTCTTGTTGCTGTCGCCGGCCGCGGCAGGAGCCGCCTCCGGCGTCGAGAGCACGACCGTGATGTGGCTCGTGCGCTTCTTGATCTGGAAAGCGCGACCCTGTGCACGGGGCTGGAAACGCTTGAGCGTCGTGCCCTCGTCCACGTACGCGTTCTTCACGTACAGGTCCTGCTCGTCGAGGTACTCGCCGTCACGATCCGCCTTGACCTGCGCGTTGGCCATGGCCGACGCGACAAGCTTGTAGATCGGCTCACTGGCGGACTGCTGAGCGAACTTCAGGATCGCCAGAGCCTCCTGGGCCTGCTTGCCCTTGATGAGCGCGACGACACGACGAGCCTTCTGAGGGGTCACGCGGATGTGTCGCACGCGTGCGATGGACTCCACCATTTCTCTCTCCTCTATCGCCGCCGCGTCAGCGGCGACGGCCCTTCTTGTCGTCCTTCTCGTGGCCGCGGAAGGTGCGGGTGGGCGCGAACTCGCCCAGCTTGTGGCCGACCATGGTCTCGGAGACAAACACGGGGATGTGCTTGCGACCGTCGTGGACCGCGATCGTGTGACCCAGCATGGCCGGGATGATCATGGACCGGCGGGACCAGGTCTTGATGACGTTCTTCGTGCCGGCTTCGTTCTGCACGACCACCTTGCGAAGCAGGTGCTCGTCGACGAAGGGGCCCTTCTTGAGACTGCGAGGCATCTTCTCTTACTCCTACTTGCGCTTCTTGCCGGCGTTGCGACGACGCACGATGTACTTGTCGCTTTCCTTGTTGGCGTGGCGGGTGCGGCCCTCGGCCTGACCCCACGGGGAGACGGGGTGACGTCCACCGGACGTCTTGCCCTCACCACCACCGTGCGGGTGGTCGACCGGGTTCATCGCGACACCGCGGACGGTCGGGCGGACGCCCTTCCAGCGCATGCGGCCGGCCTTGCCCCAGTTGATGTTCGACTGCTCGGCGTTGCCGACCTCGCCGATGGTCGCGCGGCAGCGCGCATCGACGTTGCGGATCTCACCGGAGGGCAGACGCAGCTGGGCGTAGGGGCCGTCCTTGGCGACGAGGCGGACCGACGCACCGGCCGAGCGCGCCATCTTCGCGCCGCCGCCGGGGCGGAGCTCGATGGCGTGGATGACGGTACCCGTGGGGATGTTCTTCAGCGGGAGGTTGTTTCCCGGCTTGATGTCCGCCGCGGGGCCCGACTCGACGATGTCGCCCTGCTTCAGCTTCGCCGGCGCGAGGATGTAGCGCTTCTCGCCGTCGAAGTAGTGCAGCAGCGCGATGCGCGCGGTGCGGTTGGGGTCGTACTCGATGTGCGCGACCTTGGCGTTCACGCCGTCCTTGTCATTGCGACGGAAGTCGATGACGCGGTACTGGCGCTTGTGGCCACCACCGATGTGACGGGTCGTGATGCGGCCCTGGTTGTTGCGACCACCGGTCTTCGAGATCGGGCGCAGCAGCGACTTCTCCGGCGTCGATCGGGTGATCTCGGCGAAGTCAGCCACCGACGAGCCGCGACGGCCCGGGGTCGTGGGCTTGTACTTGCGAATAGCCATGATTGTCCTTATCCCCCGGATCAGCCGATTGCCGTGAAGATGTCGATGGTGCCCGACTTCAGGCTCACGATGGCGCGCTTGGTGTCCTTGCGCTTACCGGTGCCGAAGCGGGTGCGACGGGCCTTGCCGACGCGGTTGATCGTGTTGACGGACGCGACCTTGACGCCGAAGATCTTCTCGATGGCGAGCTTGATCTCGGTCTTCGAAGCGCGCGGGTCGACGAGGAAGGTGTACTTGCCCTCGTCGATCAGGCCGTAGCTCTTCTCGGACACGACCGGCTTCAGGATGATGTCGCGCGGGTCCTTGTTCAGGGCCGTCTGGAGAACAGATGCCTGCTCGCTCATGCGGAGACCTCCTGGTTGGCGCCGGACTTGGAGGCGATGAAGCCCTCGAGCGCGGCCTGGGTGAAGACGATGTCGTCGGAGACGAGCACGTCGTAGGCGTTGAGCTGGTCGAACGTCAGCACGTGGACGTGGCCGAGGTTGCGGATGCTCTTGAGCGCGAGCTCGTCGCCGCGCTCGATGACCACGAGGACGTTCTTCGACGTGGCGACCTGGGCGAGGAAGCCCGCGGCGGCCTTGGTCGACGGCGCGCCGTCGGTGCCGAAGGTGTCGATCGCGTGCAGACGGTCACCGCGGAAGCGGTCGCTGAGCGCGCCCAGCAGGGCGGCCGCGATCATCTTCTTGGGGGTGCGCTGCGAGTAGTCGCGCGGCTTCGGGCCGTGCACGATGCCACCACCGGTCATGTGCGGCGCGCGGATCGAGCCCTGACGGGCGTTACCCGTGCCCTTCTGCTTGAAGGGCTTGCGGCCGGCACCCGAGACCTCGCCACGACGCTTGGTCGAGTGCGTGCCCTGGCGAGCCGCCGCGAGCTGCGCGACGACGACCTGGTGGATGAGCGGGATGTTCGTCTTGACGTCGAACAGCGCGGCGGGAAGCTCGACCGAGCCTGCCTTCTTGCCGTCTGCCTTGAGGACGTCGAGCGCGAGAGTGGAGTCAGCCATGATCAGGCACCCTTCACTGCGTTGCGGACGTAGACGATGCGGCCGCGAGCACCGGGGACGGCGCCCTTGACGAGCATGAGTCCCTTCTCGATGTCGATGGCGTGCACCGTGAGGTTGAGGACGGTCACGCGCTCGCCACCCATACGGCCGGCCATGCGCATGCCCTTGAAGACGCGGCTCGGGGTCGACGATGCGCCGATGGAGCCGGGCTTGCGGTGGTTGCGGTGCGCACCGTGCGATGCCGAGACGCCCTTGAAGTTGTGGCGCTTCATGACACCGGCGGTGCCCTTGCCCTTGCTCGTGCCGACGACGTCGACGAGCTGGCCGGCCTCGAACGTGCCGTCCACCGTGAGCTCCTGGCCCAGGGTGTAGTCGGCGGCGTCGGCCGTGCGGACCTCGGTCACGTGGCGACGCGGCGTGACGCCGGCAGCCTCGAAGTGAGCCGAGAGGGGCTTGTTCACCTTGCGCGGGTCGATCTGGCCGTACGCGATCTGCACGGCGTTGTAGCCGTCCTTCTCGGGGGTACGGATCTGGGTGACCACGTTCGGCGCGAGCTCGATGACGGTGACGGGAACGAGCTTGCCGTTCTCGTTCCAGACCTGGGTCATGCCGAGCTTGGTGCCGAGCATGCCCTTGGAAACCTTGGAGTTGATGTCAGCCATGTCGAACCTCAGAGCTTGATCTCGATGTTGACGTCGGCCGGCAGGTCGAGACGCATCAGCGAGTCGACGGCCTTGGGCGTCGGGTCGACGATGTCGATCAGGCGCTTGTGGGTGCGCATCTCGAAGTGCTCGCGGCTGTCCTTGTACTTGTGGGGCGACCGGATGACGCACACGACGTTCTTCTCGGTCGGAAGGGGCACGGGTCCGACGACGGTCGCGCCCGCACGGGTCACGGTGTCGACGATCTTGCGTGCGGACGTGTCGATGACCTCGTGGTCATACGACTTCAGGCGAATGCGGATCTTCTGTCCCGCCATTGTCTGCTCTCTCTCTTTAAGCGTCTTACCGTCCGGGACCGGGTGGCCCTGGGGCATTGGACGCACGTCGGCGCTGTTCGCGCCTCGGCACTCGTCTTCTCGGGCCCTCGACCTCGCGGTCGGGAGCCTGTCGAAGAGGCTGCACCACTGTTCTGCTGTCAGCCGTGCACCCGGAGGTGACGGATGCCCGACCCCCGCCGCGCACGGCAGTGCCCTCGATGATGAAGGTGTCGGGATTGTGTTCTGCTGCCCGCGGCCTAGAACCCTGCAGCCTCCCGGGGGAGACGCCGTCTATGCACTGCCCTGGCAGTGATCCGGCGCACGCGCAGCGGCGACGGAATATCGAACCTGTCTATTCTGCCACGGCGGATTTCACTTCCGCAAACCCGGGCGTGTCGCGCTCACCGGACTCCCAGCGAACCCCTCCCTGCGGGCGCTCAGCCCGCAGAGGAGCGCGGGGCGAGGCATCCCCATGCCTCGCCCCGCTTGGGGAGGGCGTTCGGCGCGAGGGGGCACACCGAACGCGAGGAATCCAGCGTGAAGGGACGCCGGACGCCTCGACCGAGGGCACGGCGGAAGACCCGCCGCGCAGGCGGGGAGACGCTCAGGCGCACGGAGTGCGCGCGTCGCACGATGATCCCCAAGATCGCTTTCCCCAGTGTGAACGCGGATGAACCGCGTGATTCGAGAGCCGAACCCCTTCGGCGCCCCCAACCGCAAGATCCCCAGGCGGTCGAGTCGATCCTACTCGATGTCTCTGTGAACGCGCCACATCCGAGGGCGCGGCGCCGCGGTCCACCCCGGGACGCGGAAGAGCGACGGCCCCGTCAACCGGGACCGCCGCTCTCCACGCAGAACCGCGCTCTATTCGTTGCCGACGGCCTTGTCCGCGCTCTCGCGGATCTCGTCGATCTTGTCCGCCGCGCCGGGCGCGATCTTCTTGGCGAAGTCGGCGACGCCGTCCAGCACCTTGTCGCTGATGTCCTCGGCCTGCTCGCTCTTCACCGCTTCGGCGAGCTTGTCCTTGTTCTGCTCGTACAGGTCCCTGCCCTTGTTGACGGCGTCATCGATACCCATGGGAATCCCCTTCGGAGGTGTGTGCGTCCGGCGATCGATCCGAACCCCCTCATTGTGCCGCGAGCCGGGGCCGGAGGGAACCCTCCCGCCCTGACATCGACAAAGGGGCCGAGCCCGAAGGCCCGACCCCTTTGCGAGGAAGCAGATGCTTACTTGATGATCTTCGTCACCGTACCGGCGCCGACCGTACGACCACCCTCACGGATGGCGAAGCCGAGGCCCTCCTCCATGGCGATCGGCTGGATCAGCTCGACCGTCATGTCGGTGGTGTCGCCGGGCATGACCATCTCGGTGCCCTCGGGCAGCGTGATGACGCCGGTGACGTCCGTGGTGCGGAAGTAGAACTGCGGACGGTAGTTCGTGTAGAAGGGGTTGTGGCGGCCACCCTCGTCCTTGGACAGGATGTAGGCCGTGCCCTCGAAGTCGGTGTGCGGCGTGACCGAACCCGGCTTCACGATGACCTGGCCGCGCTCCACGTCCTCGCGCTTGGTGCCGCGGAGGAGCAGACCACAGTTCTCGCCGGCCCAGGCCTCGTCGAGCTGCTTGTGGAACATCTCGATACCGGTGACGGTCGTCTTCTGCGTCGGGCGCAGACCCACGATCTCGACCTCGGAGTTGATGGCCAGGGTGCCACGCTCGGCGCGACCCGTGACGACGGTGCCACGACCGGTGATCGTGAAGACGTCCTCGACGGGCATGAGGAACGGCTTGTCACGGTCACGCTCCGGGTCCGGAACGCTGTCGTCGACAGCCTGCATGAGCTCGAGGATCGCGTCGACCCACTTCTCGTCGCCCTCGAGGGCCTTGAGAGCGGAGACGCGCACGACGGGAGCGTTGTCGCCGTCGAAGCCCTGGCTCGAGAGCAGCTCGCGGACCTCGAGCTCGACGAGCTCCAGGATCTCCTCGTCGTCGACCGCGTCGGACTTGTTCAGCGCGACGAGCAGGTAGGGGACGCCGACCTGCTTGGCGAGCAGCACGTGCTCGCGCGTCTGCGCCATCGGGCCGTCGGTGGCCGCGACGACGAGGATCGCGCCGTCCATCTGCGCCGCACCCGTGATCATGTTCTTGACGTAGTCGGCGTGGCCGGGGGCGTCAACGTGGGCGTAGTGGCGCTTCGGGGTCTCGTACTCGATGTGCGAGATGTTGATCGTGATACCGCGCTGGCGCTCTTCCGGCGCCGAGTCGATGGAAGCGAAGTCACGCTGCACGTTCGTGTCGGACGGGTACTTGTCAGCAAGCACCTTCGAGATCGCTGCGGAGAGCGTGGTCTTGCCGTGGTCGACGTGACCGATCGTTCCGATGTTGACGTGCGGCTTGGTCCGCTCGAACTTGGCCTTAGCCACTGGGTCCTCCTCAGGACGTCGTTGTAGAGGTGCCGGGCACTGGTTTGCGACCGGTTCTCTACGGGTTAGGTTCTCAGTTTAGTAGAGAGGGAATGTGAAGTTGTAGGTGACCTGGGAACCCCGGGTGCTTCGACAGGCTCAGCACCCCAGGGTTCCCAGAAGAGCGATTACTCGCCCTTGGCCTTCTGGACGATCTCGTCGGCCACCGCGCGCGGGACCTCGGCGTAGCTGTCGAACTCCATGGAGTAGACGGCACGGCCCGAGGTCTTCGAGCGCAGGTCGCCGATGTAGCCGAACATCTCGGACAGCGGCACCGCGGCGCGCACGACCTTGACGCCGGCGGCGTCCTCCATCGACTGGATCTGGCCACGACGCGAGTTCAGGTCGCCGATGACGTCGCCCATGTACTCCTCCGGAGTACGGACCTCGACGGCCATCAGCGGCTCGAGCAGCACGGGGTTGGCACGGCGAGCGGCCTCCTTGAAGCCCATGGAGCCCGCGATCTTGAACGCCATCTCCGACGAGTCGACGTCGTGCGCCGCACCGTCGACGATGGTCGCCTTGACGCCCACCATCGGGTAGCCCGCGAGGACACCGACGTTCATGGCGTCCTGGAAACCAGCATCGATCGAGCCGATGTACTCGCGCGGGATGCGGCCACCGGTGACCGCGTTCACGAACTCGTACGTCTTCTCCCCATCGAGCTCGAGCGGCTCGATGTTGAACTGGATCTTGGCGAACTGGCCCGATCCACCGGTCTGCTTCTTGTGCGTGTAGTCGTGCTTCTCGACGGCCTTGCGGATCGTCTCGCGGTAGGCCACCTGCGGCTTGCCGACGTTCGCCTCGACGCGGAACTCGCGCTTCATGCGGTCCACGAGGATGTCGAGGTGCAGCTCGCCCATGCCCTTGATGGTCGTCTGACCGGTCTCGGGGTTGAGCTCCGTGCGGAAGGTCGGGTCCTCCTCAGCGAGCTTCTGGATCGCGAGACCCAGCTTCTCCTGGTCGGCCTTGGTCTTCGGCTCGATGGCGACCTCGATCACCGGCTCCGGGAACGTCATCGACTCGAGGACGACCGGCTGCGCGATGTCGGCGAGGGTGTCACCGGTGGTGGTGTCCTTCAGGCCGATGACGGCGTAGATGTTGCCGGCGGTCAGCTTGTCGACCGGGTTCTCCTTGTTGGCGTGCATCTGGAAGATCTTCCCGATGCGCTCCTTCTTGCCCTTGGTCGAGTTGATGACCTGGGCACCCGACTCGAGCTCGCCCGAGTAGACGCGCACGTACGTCAGACGACCGAAGAACGGGTGCACGGCGACCTTGAAGGCCAGGGCCGCGAACGGGTCCTTCGCGTCGGGGTGACGCTCGATGATCTTCTCCTCGTCCTTCGGGTCGTGCGCCTCGATGGCGGGCACGTCCAGCGGGGACGGGAGGTAGTCGACGACGGCGTCCAGCATCGGCTGCACACCGCGGTTCTTGAAGGCGGAGCCGCACAGGACCGGATAGATCTCGCTGGCGACGACCATCTTGCGGATGGCGCCCTTGATCTCCGCGACGGTGAGCTCCTCGCCGCCGAAGAACTTCTCGAGAAGCTCCTCGTCGGTCTCGGCGACCGTCTCCAGCAGCTGCTGGCGGTAGTCCTCGGCCTTGTCCTTGAGGTCGGCCGGGATCTCCTGCACCTCGTAGGAGGCGCCCATGGTCACGTCACCCTTGGCGTCGCCGGGCCACACCAGCGCGCGCATCTCGACGAGGTCGATGACGCCGACGAAGTCGTTCTCGGCACCGATCGGGAGCTGCAGCACCAGCGGCTTGGCGCCGAGGCGGTTGATGATCGTGTCGACCGTGAAGTAGAAGTCCGCGCCGAGCTTGTCCATCTTGTTGACGAAGCAGATGCGGGGGACGTTGTACTTGTCGGCCTGACGCCACACGGTCTCGGACTGGGGCTCGACGCCCTCCTTGCCGTCGAACACGGCGACCGCACCGTCGAGGACGCGGAGCGAGCGCTCCACCTCGACCGTGAAGTCCACGTGACCGGGGGTGTCGATGATGTTGATCTGGTTCTTGTTCCAGAAGCAGGTCACGGCGGCAGACGTGATCGTGATGCCGCGCTCCTTCTCCTGCTCCATCCAGTCGGTGGTCGAGGCACCGTCGTGCGTCTCGCCGAGCTTGTGGTTGACGCCCGTGTAGAACAGGATGCGCTCGGTCGTCGTGGTCTTGCCGGCATCGATGTGCGCCATGATGCCGATGTTGCGGACCTTGCTCAGGTCCGTGAGCACGTCTTGTGCCACAGGAGTGTCCTTATCTTTTGGAGCAGGTGTACTGCGAAGAGGGGGTGCCGGCCCCTCAGCGAGAGGCCGAGGAGCCGGCGAAGCTGATTACCAGCGGTAGTGAGCGAACGCGCGGTTCGACTCGGCCATCTTGTGGGTGTCCTCGCGGCGCTTGACCGCGGCACCGAGGCCGTTCGACGCGTCCAGGATCTCGTTCTGGAGACGCTCGGTCATCGTCTTCTCGCGACGACCCTTCGCGTAGCTCACGAGCCAGCGCAGCGCGAGGGTGTTCGCACGGTGCGGCTTGACCTCGACCGGAACCTGGTAGGTCGAGCCACCGACGCGGCGGCTGCGGACCTCGAGCGTGGGGCGCACGTTGTCGAGCGCCTTCTTCAGGGTGGCGACGGCGTCCTGACCGTTCTTCGCCTCGACGCCGCGGAGGGCGCCGTAGACGATCGACTCGGCCAGCGACTTCTTGCCGTCGACGAGGATCTTGTTCACCAGCGAGGTGACGATCGGAGCGCCGTAGACCGGGTCGTTGACGACGGGGCGCTTGGGGGCGGGACCCTTACGAGGCATCTAACTCAACCCTTCTTCGCGCCGTAGCGGGAACGAGCCTGCTTACGGTTCTTGACGGCCTGGGTGTCCAGAGCGCCACGGACGATCTTGTAACGCACACCGGGGAGGTCCTTCACACGACCGCCGCGGACGAGCACCAGCGAGTGCTCCTGCAGGTTGTGGCCCTCACCGGGGATGTACGCGGTGACCTCGGTCCCGTTGCGGAGCTTCACACGAGCGACCTTGCGCATCGCCGAGTTCGGCTTCTTCGGGGTGGTGGTGTAGACGCGGGTGCAGACCCCGGCCTGCTGCGGGTTCGACTTGAGCGCGGGCGCCTTGGTCTTCGAGACCTTGGGCGAGCGACCCTTGCGAACCAACTGCTGAATGGTTGGCACGTTCTCTCCTCATAGTGCTGCACGGTGACAGCGTGATGGGTTTCACATCATGACCCACCGGCACGCCGGAACCGACGAGCTTTTGGTGTGATGGGTATGCCGTGGGGGCGGACCGGCGAGGTGCCGACGCCCAGCGCACACGTCAGGACGTGCACACACCTGATCAAGTGTAATGCCGCGTAACCGGACGGTCAAATGACGGCCGGGCCCGTCGGGGCCGCCCGAGTCAGGGGATGTCGGGGTCGAACGGCGAGTCGAGGGACTCCGTCAGCTCGGCGAGAAGCGCTTCGATCTGCGGCTCGACGTGCCGGGACACCGCCGCCTGGATCGTGATCCGGTGCCGGAGCAGGATCCCGCAGATCTCGCGGCCGACGAGGTTCGCATACTCGTCCGCCAGGGCGACCTCCTGCCGCAGCGCGGTCTTGGCCTCGTCGGAGAGCGGGGGCAGCGGCGGCAGCTCGGCCGCCGAGTCGTCGGCGAGGCCGGCGATCGTGAAGAGGAACGGCGCGCCGGGCACCGGCTCCGGATCCAACGGCATGCCTTCGAACTCGGGATCGAGGTCTTCCGTCGGGCGGTAGCTCCGCGCTCGGTTCCGCGCGGCCTGCTGGTCGAGCTCGCGCTGCAGCGTCGGCAGGTTCCGTGCGGTGTAGTCCGCGACCGCGTGGTCGACGATCGTCTTGATGCGCGTCGACAGGCCGTGCTGCACGCCGTGCGGTGTGGTGCCCGCGATGCCTGCCGCGGCGAGGACGGGAGATCCGAGGCAACGTCGGCAGGGAGCGGTACGACCACGGTGGGTCGCCGGCTCCCAGCGCGGCACCCAGCGCAACCAGGCCTCGACGGCCTGGTCGACCTGCGTCTCCAGTGAGCGCTCCACTCCACCAGCGTACGGCGCGTCGCGGCTCACCGCGCGGATTTGCGGGGTGTCACTCCCCCTCGTCGCGCTCCCACGGCCATCGCGGCGCCGCCGACCGGGTCCGGCGGACGGCGATGCCACCCCACGCCGCCACCGCCGCCGCGACGAGGAGCACGAGGCTCGCACCGCCGCGGACGAGGTCGCCGGCGACGGCGGTGGCCACGACCAGGTCGCTCGTCGCCACGAGGACCGCGATCCACAGGGTGGCCAGGTGCACGAGCGCCGTCAGCAGGGCGATGACCGGCGCGGAGCCGAAGGATGCCCGGCCGCGCCGCACCGTCGCCCACAGGACCAGCGCGAACACGACGACGGCCGCGACCATGCCGGACACCCCCGGCACCTGTCCGAGTCCCGGCGCGTCGATGAGGTCGCGATCGGTGGCGACGCTCAGCGCTCCCAGACCGAACACCGCGAGGGCGAAGAACCCGATGGTGGCCATCACCGTCGCGAGGACAGCCGAAACCCCCGCGGACTCGGGCCCGCGGGGGTTCGGCGTGGTGGTGTTCGTGATTACCTCGAGAGGGTCGGACCGGCCTCGAGGGTGCGCTCGTACTCGCGCTGCGCCTCTTCGTTCAGCTCGGTCTTGCGGGCGCCGCTGCGGGCCACCCAGGCGCCGAACCAGATCGTGAGTTCGCGGGCGAAGACGAAGGCTGCGATGGCCAGCGGCGCCAGCAGCTGCTCCCCCGCGAGTTCGAGGCCCTGAGAGGCGGTGAGCTTCCAGAAGGGCGCCTCGAAGAGCTGTCCCAGGATGTGACCGGCGTACGCGATGAGGCCGACGATGATGCCGAACACGACCCAGAGGCCCCACCGCCCGCGGTTGATGATCGCTCCGAGCAGCCAGAATCCGAGGAAGAAGACGACCACCGGGGTCCAGAAGCCCCACGTGAGCAGCGGCGCGACGAGCGCCTCACCGATGTTCTCCCCGTTCACATCGCCGGCGAGGGCTGCGAGGCCGAGCGTGGTGGCGAGGTAGAGCAGCGCGAAGGCGACGGTGGCGAGCAGGCCGATGGCCCCGGCGGTGCCGCGGTTGCCTCGCTCGCGCGGCGGCTCCGGCGCCTGGACGAAGATCGGCTGCGGCTGCGGCTGGGGCTGCTGTGCGGCGGCCGCGCCGTTGGTGAGCGGCTCGGACGGCACGATCCGGGTGTCGGTGTCGTCGGCGTGCGACGCGTAGGCCGCGCCCGCCATCGCCGACTCCTCGTGCGCCGAAGGGGTCGGCGTGTCGTACAGAGAGGTCTCGGGGGTCGCGTAGAGCGAGGTCTCCGGCGTCGCGTCGCGTCGGTCGGCGTCCCGCAGATCCGCGTCACGGCGATCGGCGGTGAAGCGGTCAGCGTCGTTGCGCGAGGGCGTCGGCACGGCGGACCCGAAGGTGCCGGGGTGCTCGCGCTCGGCAGCCTCGAACGCGGCGAGGTCCGGATCGACAGCGGACTCCTGACGCGTCACCGTGGAGTCGGTCGCCGGCTCGGTGCCGGCCGGGGCGGCATCGGCGTCTGCGGCACGGGGATCATCCGCGCGTGAGTCGTCGGCGTGGCCGGAGACATCTCCGCGGGCCGCGGCCGCGGCGTCGAGACCGGCGTTCGCGCTGCCGACGACGTCGTCGACGTCGTTCGACTTCTCGGGCTGACGAGCCTCGGGATCACTCATGGGATGCGCCTCTCATCGGGGATGTGCAGTGTGAGATTACCGCCGCGCGTCCCGGCGCTTCCGGAGGCGTGCCGACGTGTCGCCATACGCGCGCTTCCGCGGGTCGGCGCCGCTCACGGGAAGGTGTTGCGCAGAGCGTCGCCGGCGAACTGCGCGAGGATCGGCACCATCGGCAGTGACAGCCAGACGAGTCCGGCGACGATCCCTGCGCACACGATGCCGGCGAACCAGCTGATCCCGAGGTTCCGTCCCCCCACGCGCGCCATGCTCCCACCGTAGGCCCGAGCCCTCACACCGGTGAGGAGCAACGCCGCGTCTGACCTATCCGAGTCATCGGATCCCGCGGCCCCCGATCCGCCACGACAGCCGGAGGCCGGATGCCGGCACCGTGCAGCACTTCGATCAGCCCTTGGTCGCCCCCGCGGTCAGACCGCCGACGATGTACTTCTGCAGGAAGAGGAAGAGCACCATGACCGGGATCGCGGCCATGACCGCGCCGGCCGAGAAGGCCGACCAGTCGGCGTAGCGGGGGTTCGCCACGAGCTTGGTCAGACCGACGACGAGGGTCTGCTGATCCACGTCGACGAGCATGACGCTCGCGATCACGTACTCGTTCACCGTGCCGATGAAGGAGAGCAGACCGACGACCGCGAGGATCGGGGCGACCAGGCGCAGGATGATCGTGAAGAAGATCCGTGCGTGCCCGGCGCCGTCGATGCGGGCCGCCTCGTCGATCTCCTTGGGGATCGTGTTGAAGAATCCGTACATCAGGTAGGTGTTCACGCCGAGCGCGCCGCCGAGGTAGACGAGGATCAGGCCCGTGTGGGTGTTGAGGCCGATCGCCGGGAACCAGTCCCCCAGCGTCGACATCAGCAGGAAGATCGCGACGACCGCGAGCAGCTGCGGGAACATCTGCACCACGACGATGGTGACGAGCCCGACCCGACGTCCGGCGAAGCGCATGCGCGAGAACGCGTAGGCCGCACACGCTCCGATGAAGACGGTGACCGCTCCGGTCACGACCGCGATGAGCAGGGTGTTCAGGAACCATGTCCCGTACGGGTTCTGGGGATCGCTGAGGATGCGCACGTAGCTGTCGATCCCGATGGCCGAGAAGAGCTGGTTCGACCCGGTGAGCGTGCCCTGCGGGTTGAGCGAGGCCGACACGACATAGAGGAGCGGGAAGAGGGCGAACGCGCTCACCACGATCGCGACGAGGTGACGCCAGCCGGTGTCGGCGAACCAGGCGCCGAACGGACGGCGCGACGGAGCGGTGCGGCGGGCGGTGCGGCGGGCGGTGCGGGTGCTGCGGACGGTGCTCATGTCAGTTCAGCTCCTCGAGGGCCTTGGTCTTGCGGAAGCTGATGATCGAGATCGTCGCGACCACGACGAAGATCAGGATCGTGAAGGCGGAGGCGAGACCGTAGTCGCGCGTCTGTCCCGTGAACGCGACCTTGTAGACCATCGAGATGAGGATGTCGGTGTGGCCGACCGGGATCGACACGTCACTGAAGCGCGGGCCGCCCTTGGTCAGCATGTAGATCAGGTTGAAGTTGTTGAAGTTGAACGCGAACGACGAGATCAGCAGCGGCGCCACGGTCACCAGCAGCAGCGGCAGCTTGATGCGGCGGAAGATCTGCCACGCGTTGGCGCCGTCCATGACGGCGGCCTCGTTGACGTCCTCCGGGATGCCCTGCAGCGCCCCCATGCAGACGAGGAACATGTACGGGAAGCCGAGCCAGAGGTTCACCAGCAGCACGGACACCTTCGCCAGCACCGGGTCGGTGAGCCACGGGATGGCCGCGCCGCCGAAAAGCACCTGGTTGATGAACCCGAAGCTCTCGTTCATCATCCCGGCCCAGACGAGCGCCGAGAGGAACGCCGGGAAGGCATACGGGAGGATCAGGATGATGCGGTAGCCGTTCCGGAATCGCATGCGCGTGTTGTTGAAGACGAGCGCGAGGAGCAGGCCGAGGAAGAACGTCGTCGCGACGGACACGAGTGCGAAGACGAAGGTCCAGATCGTGACGGAGATGAGCGGACCGCGGATGGACTCGTCGGTCACCGCGCGGATGAAGTTGTCGAAGCCGACCGTGGTCTGCCAGCCGGGCAGCAGCTGCGCGCCGTCCTCGGCGGTGAACGCGCCGTCACCCGTGTCGCTGTAGACCGTGCCGGTCGCGGTGTCCGTGATCGTGTCGGCATCGGCGTCGTAGGTCAGCGTCGAGACGTAGAGGTAGCCGTTCTGCCCGTCGGGTGCACGGAGGCTGCCCTCGTTGGGGTCGTCGCTGAACGGGACGGAGAGCTGCTCCAGCTCCTCCGAGAGAGTGAAGACGGTGGCGAGCGGAAGCGTAGTCCACCCGTCCACGGCGACGGCCTTGCCGCCTTCGAACTGCGCGTCGACCTCGGCGAGTGGCTGCTCCGCCGTGCCGAGGAGCGCATCACCGTCCTCGGGATCCGTGACGAGGAAGCCGTAGGTGCCGAACTGCTCGACCACCGTGACCGGATACGTCGGCGAGTCCTCGACGCGCTCCTGCGCGGAGGCGAGCAGCGACGAGATCGCCTGCTCCTTGCTCCCGTTGTGGCCGGTGCCGTAGTTCGTGAAGCCGATGTAGCCCGTGTAGAGCAGCGTGAAGACCTGGAACAGGACCAGGAAGATGATGCCGGGGGTGAGGTACTTCGCCGCGATGCGCTTGCGGGAGAAGTAGATGTAGTTGACGACGACCGTCACCGCGACGACGAGGCCGAGGACGAGCCACTCGCGCTGGACGAGCAGCACGAACACGGCGTAGACCGCGATCGCGTCCACGATCGCCAGCAGCAGGATCTTGAGCAGCATCCACCCGATCGGTCGGGAGGCCGCCTCGGCGATCTTCGCCGCCTGGCGCTGCCGAGGCGTGGGGGGCGCGGTGCGCTCTTCGGTGTCTGTCATGTCGTCCTCGTCATGGTCCTGCCGGGGCGGGCTGGGCGGCCCGCCCCGGCAGGGTCGTCGTCTGGTCGGGCGTTACTCGATCGCCGCGGTCACGTCGTCGACGAGCTTCTGCCACGTCGCCTGCGGGTCTTCGCCGTTGATGATCGCGGCCTCGGCCACGCCCCAGAACTGCCAGACCGCGCCCATCGCCGGGATCGCCGGCATCGGGACCGCGTCGGCGCCGACGGCCTGGAAGCCGGCGATGATCGGGTCGGACGCCGCGGTGTCCGCGGCAGCCGTCAGGGCCGGGAGCACGTTGCCCGCCTTGAACAGCTCCAGCTGCACGTCTTCCGTGCCGAGGTAGTTGACGAGGAAGTCGTTGGCGGCGACCTTGTTCTTCGACTCCGCGCTCACGAAGAAGCCCTTGACGCCGGCGAACGGCGAGGCCGTCTCCCCCGTCGGGCTCGGGATCGGGTCGATCTCGACGTTGATGCCGGCCTCGGTGGCCGCCCCCACGTTCCACGGACCGGTCAGCCAGAAGGCGGCGGTGCCGTCGAGGAACTGCTGCTTGGCGATCTCGCCGTCGATGTCGGTGTTCAGCGTGCCGGCCGCGCCCTGCACACCCAGCCAGTCGGCGAAGGCGAAGCCGCCCTCGCTGCCGAGCTGAAGGTCGGTCGGGTCGTAGCTGCCGCTGTCGTCGGTGCCGAAGACCGGAGCACCGAACGCGGTCTGGAACGGGTACAGGTGGTAGGGGTTTCCCTCGGCGCCCTGCTCCACGACGAACGTGCCCTTCGAGACCATGTCGTCGAAGCTCGTCGCGGGCTCCGGGACGAGGTCGGCGTTGCGCAGCACGGCGATGTTCTCGACCGCGTACGGAAGCATGTAGACGGTGCCTTCATAGGTCGCTGCCTGCAGGGCGACGGGGAGGTAGTCCTCGGAGCTGTCGCCGAGTTCGATCGGAGCGACGACACCGTTGGTCGAGAGCTCGCCGAGCCAGTCGTGAGCGCCCATGACCACGTCCGGACCCTTGCCGGTCGGGACCTGCTGGATGAAGTCGTCCTTCATGTCGTCGACGGACTTCCCCACCAGCTTGACCGTGACACCGGTCTTCTCCTGGTACGCGTCCGCTGCGCCCTGCAGCGCATCGACCCGCTCGGCGTCGACCCAGACCGTCAGCGTGCCGCCGCTGTCCTCACCGGAGGAAGAGTCGTCGCCGCCGGATCCGGTCGAGCAGCCGGCGAGCGTCAGAGCCGAAACGATGGCGATGGCGCCCGCGGCGACCATGCCCCTCTTGTTCACCTTCATTGGTGTGTGCCTCTCTCAGTGCTGAGCGCCTGCAAGACTGCAAGCGCTTACAGTATGCATCGTTTTCAAACATGATCACAATCCGCGAAAGCGTTGATATCAACCCGTGATCGGCCCGGAGCGAGGCGCGAGGCATGAAAACGCTTCCATGTCGCCGACGGTGAAAGCGTCAGCGCGCGGCGTCACCGCCAGTACGGTGCGGCGCATCGCGGAGGACGCGATCGATCGAGCCGCGTTCGACGGCGTCGACGGAGTCGAGGCGCCGGGGCGGCGCTCTCTCCCGCGGAGCCGCGCCGGCGGGACTTTCCGGACACCCGCGGATACAGTTGAGTCATGGCTGACAGTTCCTTTGACATCGTCTCGAAAGTGGATCGCCAGGAGGCCGAGAACGCCCTGAACCAGGCGCGCAAAGAGGTGGAGCAGCGCTACGACTTCAAGGGGACCGGCGCTTCGATCGCCTGGAGCGGCGAGCAGATCCTCATCACCGCGAACACGGAGGAGCGCGCGAACGCCGTCCTCGACGTGTTCCAGTCCAAGCTGATCAAGCGCGGGATCTCGCTGAAGAGCCTCGACTCGGGTGAGCCCTTCGCCAGCGGCAAGGAGTTCCGCATCGTGTCGAGCCTCAAGGACGGCATCTCGTCCGAGAACGCGAAGAAGATCGGCAAGATCATCCGCGATGAGGGCCCGAAGGGTGTGAAGAGCCAGATCCAGGGCGACGAGCTGCGCGTGCAGTCCAAGAGCCGCGACGATCTTCAGTCCGTGATCGCGCTCCTCAAGGGCAGCGACCTCGACATCGATCTGCAGTTCATCAACTACCGCTGACGCCGCGCGCGTCGGCGACCAGGGCTCGGGAGTCACCCCGAGCCCTTTCTTTTCCCCGGCCAACGCATACCGAGATATCGGTGTTCTTCGTCGAGACTGGAAGCGGTCGTGACTCGTCACGGCTCCGACGCCATCCCCGCCCGACACCCGATCGCCGCGTGGATGCGCTTCGAGGTTGTCGGCCGGGTCAGGGGAAGGAGCGGCACGGGCCTCCGAAGCTCGCGTCGGCCCCGGGGCCTGCCAGCGTCGCACGCCGATCGGTCCTGGGGTTCATGACAAGCCTCCCCGTCCGCTGCGCGCCCCCACGCGGATCGACCCCCCGAGGAGGCGTGACGGCAATCCTGCGACCGCCGCTCCTCCCATCGCCCGGGGAGAGGACGGAGGTCGCAGACGAAAAGGACGACGGGGGCTGGGCCATGGCGCAGATCAAGCCGAAGGGCATCGGAGAGAGCAAGCAGCTGCTGGCGGACGAGGTGTTCCGCCACATCGGGCGCCTCATCACGGACGGAGAGTTCGCCGAAGGCGACCGCATCCGAGACATCGACGTGGCGGACGAGCTCCACGTCTCGCGCACCCCGGTTCGCGAAGCGCTGCAACGGCTGGAGCGGTTGGGCCTGGTGACCATGTACCCGAGCAGGTACACGGAGGTGACGATGGTCACCCCGCAGATCGTGGCCGATTCACGGGAGTTCGCCGGATATCAGGGCGGCATCGCAGCGCGGATGGCGGTGCCGCGTCTCAGCGCCGTGCAGCGCGAGCGTGCGCTCGAGCTCATCGAACGCCTGCAGGACTCCCTCGCCGACGGCGCCTCCACGGCACGGGCACGCTGGGCCGTCTTCGCATACCTCGCCGACCACAGCGGAAACCGTCAGCACCGGATGCTCATCGACGACGTCGCCGTCGCGGTCACCCGGAATCTGCGCGGATGGGTGGTGCGCCCGGGCGACCGCGACCGCATGCGAGAGGTCTACGCGGACTTCGCCGAGGCGGTGCGCGCCGGCGACGGCGACGAAGCGGAACGTCTCGCTCGCGCGATGTACTACGTATGAGCCGCGCGCCAACCCAGGACCCAGCGGTGCAGGCGGCGGTAGGCGTCCTCTCTGGCCTCGTGCCGGGACAGGAAGACGTCGTGCAGGGCGCCATCGATCCGTTCGACCGTCACCGTGGAGCCCAACCGCAGGGCCGCGCGGGCGATGTCGTCGACGACGAGCACGGAGTCGGCGGAGGTCAACTCCTCCGACCACCGCGTCGGGGGCACGAACCGCGCCGACAGCAGCACGCACACGGGCGCCTCGATGCCCAGACCGGCCGCGACGGTCTTGTGCCCGGACAGGATCGCGTTGAGCCATCCGGCGTACACGGCCATCGTCTGCACCGGACGCCACGCGGTGTTGACCTCCATCGGGTCGTCGGGGTCGGCCACCTCCTGCTGCGCCCGCGTGTAGTAGCCGAGGTCGATCTGCGGCGCGACGTCGAGCGGGCGGATGCGCGCCTGGAACTCCACCATCGGAGCGATGGCGGCGCGTACGGGAGCGAACTGGAACTCCAGCCATGGGCTGTTCAGGACGAGGGCATCAGCCGCGCCGGGATGCCGCGACGCCCACAGGCTCAGGGTCAAGCCGCCGGTCGAGTGTCCGAACAGGACCAGACGCCGCCCGCTGTGCTCGCCGCCCTCGCCCCGTCCCATCGCGTCCAGGGCCGCCGCGATGTCCTCGTCGTAGGTGGAGAGGTCGGTGATGTAGCCGGGGGTCTGCCCCTCGCGCAGACTGCGCCCGTACTTGCGCAGGTCGAGGGCGAAGAAGCGGGCGCCGCGGGCGGTCCAGAACCGCGCCAAGCGCTTCTGGAAGAAGTAGTCCGACCATCCGTGGACGTAGAGGACGTCCACGTCCTCCAGCAGCGGGCGACGGCGGCGGGCACGTTCCCACCACGGGACGGGAGCCGGAAGGGCGCGGACGAGCGTCGCGACCACCGGACCCTGCTCGTCGCTGCCGAGGTCGAGGGTGAGCTGGGTGAACTCGTCACCGAGCACATCCGGGATCCACTCGGCCATGCGTCCTCCCCCTCGCGCCCAGGCTAGCCCACCGCGGTCATTCGCCGCCGGGACGGGTGACGGCGAAATCGTCCGCGATGGTGGCGGCGATCGGTGCAAGGTCGTCGATGCCGGAGCCGTCGAACGTCGTCAGGCGCAGCCAGTCCCCGCCGACGCGCAGGTCGAGCACCGGCCGGCCGAGCTCATCGACACCGGTGAGGGCGGCATCCGCCCCCGCCACCTCGATCTCGTCTTCTCCCTCGAGCGCGTCGAACGCCCAGGCGCCGCCGGGCAGGCTCGTGAGGGTGACGTAGCCCTGCGCCGCGTACTCGTCCTCTGCCGACGCGTAATAGCAGATCCGCGACCCGTTGCGCTCCTGATAGACCTCGGCGGGGATCGACCAGCCGCCGAAGGCGTCGACCACATGCACCTCGGTGCCGATCTGCTCGCCGAGCTCGGCGGCCGTCAGGAACCGCGTGCAGTCCACTCCGGCGACGGCGCTCTCCGGCGCCTCCACGGTGCGCAGCGACGCGACGGCGGACGCGGCCAGTCCGCGGAGCGCGTCCTCCAGCGCCGTCGTGTCGTCGGGCCCGAGTTCGGGATCGACGACAGTCGCCGTCACCAGCACCTCGCCGTCGATGAGCTGGAAGAAGCAGTACCCGCCGCCCTCGCACCGGGCCTCCTCCCCGGAGAACCCGCCTCGCGACTCCGCGCCGGTGGTGATCTCCGTGGCGTCGGGGAGGATCGTGACCTCCCAATTGCGCTCCGCTGTCCCGGCCGAGCAGGCGATCCCGCCCGCCCGCTGGAACATGTGCTGCGCAGGTCCGGGGTACCAGCTCGGTGACGACCACACGCCGAGAACCTCGGCCACCTCGCTGCCGGCCCCGCCGTTGACACTCGGCATCGCTGCCGCGACATCGGCGCAATCCACGTCGAAGGCCGGGGTCGGCGCGTCCGCCGGCACGCCCGTCGGCGCGGGCGTGCCCGCCGCCGTCGGCGTTCCCGTCGGCTTCCCCTCCGGCTCGGGCGCACAGCCGGACAGCAGGAGCACGGCCACGGCGCCGAGGGCCAGGAGTGCACGAGGTCGCATGACCTCAGCCTAGAGCGGGCAGGACCCGGCGCCCGGGAGCACGCCCCGGCGCCGGGAAGACGTCACTCGCCGCGGGAGACGCGCACCATCTCCTCGCGCGGGACGACCTTCACGCGCGCCCGCTCCTGCGGCGCGCCGAGGCCGATCTCGTGCTCGTCGAGACGGTGCCAGCCCTCGAGGTCGGTCCAGGCCACGCCGCGCTCGGCGAGCAGCGCCGGGATGGCTTCCTCGGACGGGTCCTCGGGATGCCACCACGAGCCCTGGTCGTTGATGAGATGACGGACGGTCTCCATGGCGTCGGACTTCGTGTGGCCGATGAGGCCGACCGGGCCGCGCTTGATCCAGCCGGTCGCGTACACGCCGGGGACGCGGTCGTTGGAGTCCTTCGCGAGCACCTGGCCCTCGTGGTTCGGGATGACGCCGTGCTTCTTGTCGAAGGGGACGCCGGGCAGCGGCGAGCCGAAGTACCCGATCGCGCGGTACAGCGCCTGCACGGGCACCTCGCGCAGCTCTCCGGTGCCGACCGCACCGCCCTGGCCGTCCGGCTGGGTGCGCTCGTACACGAGAGCCGCGACGCGGCCGTTCTCGTCGGTGCGGACCTCGACCGGGCGCGCCCAGAAGTGCAGGTGCAGACGGCGCGAGGCGGCGCCGCCGGCATTGTTGACGGAGTCGCGCTTGCGCCACGACTGCAGGATGCGGTCGATGACCATGACCTGCTTGTTGCTCGCGACCGCGTCCTTCGAGGCCTCGTCGTAGTCGAAGTCCTCGTCGTAGACGACCATGTCGACGTCGCGCAGCTCCCCCAGCTCGCGGAGCTCCAGCGGCGTGAACTTCACCTGGGCCGGGCCGCGGCGGCCGAACACGTGCACGTCCGTGACGGCGCTCGCCTTGAGTCCCTCGTACACGTTCTCGGGGACCTCGGTGACGAGGAGGTCCTCCGCATGCTTCGCGAGCATGCGGGAGACGTCGAGGGCGACGTTGCCGTTGCCGAGGACCGCCACCGAGGCGGCGTCCAGCGGCCATTCACGCGGCACGTCGGGGTGTCCGTCGAACCAGCTCACGTAGTCGGCGGCGCCGTAGGAGCCCACCGCGTCGATGCCGGGGATGTCCAGCGACGTGTCACGGATCGCCCCGGTGGCGAAGATGACCGCGTTGTAGTGCTTCTTGAGGTCGTCGAGCGTGATGTCCTCGCCGAACCGGACGTTGCCGAAGAGGCGGATGTCGCCACGGTCGAGCACGTCGCGCAGAGCGGTGATGATGCCCTTGATGCGGGGGTGGTCGGGGGCGACGCCGTACCGGACGAGGCCGTACGGGGCCGGGAGCTGCTCGAACAGGTCGATGGACACGTCGAACTTGCGCTCGGCCTTCAACAGGATGTCCGCGGCGTAGATGCCCGCGGGGCCGGCGCCGACGATGGCCAGTCTCAGCTTGGTCATGGAGGTCCTTTCGTGTGCCGTCGCGGCGGACACCCGGGCACGCGGCCCGTGCGCGGTGTCAGCTGGAGCGCTCGGCGAGGGTCTCGGCGAATCGGGTGAGCGCTTCGCGCACGGTGCCGCGCGGAAGGGCGGTGAGGGCGTCGATCGCCTCCTGCGTCCACGCGTGGGCGAGCTCGAGGGTCTTCTGGGTGACGGCGTGGTCGCGGAGCTCATCCAGCGGTCCGTCGAGGATGGCGGGGTCGGCGCCGTCGGCGATGAGCGCCACGCCGTCGTCGATGCGGGCGGCGAGATCCGCGGCCCCCGCATCCCCCTCCGCCTTGAGCAGCAGGTACGGCATCGTCGGTACGCCGGCGCGCAGGTCGGTGCCCGGAACCTTGCCGGTCTCCTCGGGCTTGGCGGACAGGTCGATCACGTCGTCGAGGAGCTGGAAGGCCACGCCGATCTTCTCGCCGTAGACGCGCAGCGGCTCCTCGTATTCCGCGGGCGCGTTCGAGAAGATCACGCCGCCCTGGGTCGCAGCCGCGATGAGGGAACCGGTCTTGTCTGCGAGGACCTGGATGTAGAACGCGATCGGGTCGTCGTCCGGCTGCGGGCCGAGGGTCTCGTGCATCTGCCCGAGGACGAGGCGCTCGAACGTGTCGGCCTGAAGGCGGATGGCCCGCTCGCCGAGGCGCGACATGAGCTGGCTGGCCCGCGAGAAGAGGATGTCGCCGGTGAGGATGGCGATGTTGTTGCCCCACACCGTCTGCGCCGCGGGGACGCCGCGGCGGCGGTCGGCGCCGTCCATGACGTCGTCATGGTAGAGCGAACCGAGGTGCGTGATCTCCAGCGCCTTCGCGACGTCGATCACCTCTCGGGTGTTGCCGTCGCCGAGCTGGGCCGCGAGCAGTGTGAGCACGGGGCGGATGCGCTTGCCACCGGCCTCGTAGAGGTAGCGGCTGGCGGCGTCGGCGAGTGGGTCGGCAACGCGGACGTCATCCGCGAGCCCGGTCTCCACCAGCTCCAGTCCATCCTCGATGGTGCGGGCGATGCGACGCGCGGCGGGGCCGATGAAGACGCGATCGCTGAAGCCGAGACGGCTCGCCAGTCGCGATCCCGGGGCGCTGGGGCTCGAAGTCACGCTCCCAGCCTACCTGCGCCGGGTGCTGCCGTTCGCGCCCGGGTCACGCGGGCTTGCGGGCCCGGTGCAGGGCCACGATGCCGAAGGTGAGGTTGCGGTAGGCGACGTCCTGCCAGCCGGCCTCCCTGATCCATTCGGACAGCCGCTTCTGGTCGGGCCAGTCGCGGATCGACTCGTTCAGATAGTCGTAGGCATCGCCGTTCGTGCCGGCGACGCGAGCCACGCGCGGGAGCACCTGTGCGTTGTAGAACCGGTAGGCCCCGCGGAACAGCTTCCCCGGCGGGGTGGAGAACTCGTTGATGACGAGGCGGCCGCCGGGCTTGGTCACCCGGTAGAGCTCGCGCAGCGCCTTCTTCGGGTCGTTCACGTTCCGCAGCGCGTAGGACATCGTCACCGCATCGAACTCGTCATCCGCGAACGGCAGGGCCGTCGCGTCCGCCTGCACGAAGGAGAGGTTCCGCATCGCGCCGTGGCGACGCTGCCCCTCCGCGAGCATGCCGGGCGAGAAGTCCGCCGCGACGACCTGCGCGCCGCTGCGGGCGAGGGAGGCGGAGGAGGAGGCCGTGCCCGCGCCGAGATCGAGGATGCGCTCCCCCGGCTTCGGGGCGACCGCGCGGGTGGTCGCGGCCCGCCACAGCGCATCGTTGCCGAACGTCATCGCGGTGTTCGTGCGGTCGTACCCGGCGGCGACCTGGTCGAACATGCCGCTGACGCGGGCGGGGTCCTTGCCGAGATCGGCGCGGTTCTTGTCGTTCGCGGTCACGCGTCCAGTCTAGGCGCGAGCTCCAGCGCTTCCAGCCGGTCCAGCCAGGGATCAGCTGTGGCGTCGTCGAAGGGTGCCGTGCGCTCCCTCACCCTCGTCTCCAGGTCGAGCGCCAACTCTTCCAGGTGCCGCATGACGGTGGCCGGGTAGCCGTAGTGGGCACTGTGCTCCGCCCACTCGTCGCGGTCGTCGACCCAGGTGCCGCGCTCGCCCTCCACCCGCACGACGTCGAGGTCCATGTCGATGCCGGTGGCGATCAGCGGGTCCTCCGACCACCGCACGTCCCACCCGAGGTCGATGTAGACCCGCATCCCCCGGGGGTGCCGGCGATTGACGGTGAGCGCGAAGTCGGCGGTCGGCGGCACGAGGGTGACGTTCGGCGTGGCCGCGTGGAACTCCGCGCCCGGGCGTGCGCTGTGCCAGCCGGCGGGCTGCCCCACCCAGTCGCCCCAGCGGTCGGCACCGAGGTACACGCACTCGTGGCGCCAGTGCGGCGACCCGTCCCACTTGCGCCACTGGAAGATCATCTCGGCACCGGCTGCGGGACGCGCATCGCTCATCCGCCCACCCTACGTCCGCGGAATAGGCTGGAGCCGTGCCGCACACCCCCCTGGTCGTGGAGACCCGAGAGATCGACCCGGTCGAAGACCTCCTCTCCTTCGCCGACCCCGCCCACCCGCTCGCCTGGTTCCGCCGGGGTGACGGGATCGTGGCGGTGGGCGAGCCGTTCGCCGAGCTCCGTCCGCCGGCCGAAGACGGACGCACCCGCGGCGAAGCCCTCGCGGCACTCTGGCAGGGCCTCTCGGCGGAGGCCGACGTCACCGACCCGCTGCGGCTGCCGGGAACCGGGCTCGTCGCGTTCGGGGCCTTCACCTTCGACGAGGACTCGCACGCCGACAGCGTGCTCACGATCCCGTCACGGATCCTCGGCCGCCACGGCGACCGCTTCTGGGAGACCCACATCCGCCGCTCCGACGACGAGCGAGCCATCGGTGCCGTCGAGCCCGCCGAGTACGGCCCGCACTGGGCCGGCACGGTCGGCCCTGGTGCCCAGAGTCCGCAGGGCTATCAGGACGCCGTGCGGGGTGCGCTGGACCGCATCGCGGACGGCGAGCTCAGCAAGGTCGTCCTCGCCCGCGATCTTCAGGGCACCATTCCGGCGGGCTCGGACCTGCGGCGGCTGGTCAGGGCGCTGGCGACCGGCTATCCGGACACCTGGGTCTTCGCCGTCGACGGACTCATCGGCGCGAGCCCGGAGACCCTCGTCACGGTGCAGGACAGGACGGTGACCGCGCGCGTGCTCGCCGGCACGATCGGACGCGGGGCCGACGCCGACGCGGACACCGCGGCATCCGCGCACCTCGCCTCCAGCACCAAGGACCTCGACGAGCACCAGTACGCGGTCCAGAGCGTGCTCGCGTCCCTCCGCCCGTACGCCAGGGCCCTGGCGGCGAGCGAGCAGCCGTTCCTCCTCAAGCTGCCCAACCTCTTCCACCTCGCGACCGATGTGGAAGGTGAGCTGGAGAACGGCCGCTCGGCCCTCGACCTCGTGCGCGCCCTGCACCCGACCGCGGCTGTCGCCGGCACTCCGACACCCACGGCCATCGCCGCCATCCGGGACCTCGAGCCGTTCGACCGCGGGCGGTACGCCGGACCGGTCGGCTGGGTCGACGCGGACGGCAACGGCGAGTGGGCCATCGCCCTGCGCTGCGCGCAGTTCACCGCGACCGACGACGCGATCGCGGTCACCGCGTACGCCGGGGCGGGGATCGTCGCCGGATCGGATCCGGAGAGCGAGCTCCTCGAGACGCGCGTGAAGTTCCGCCCGCTCGTCGACGCGCTGGCCTGAGTTCCGAGGCGGTCAGCTCGCGGCCAGGCGCTTCTTCTCGGCCTCGACGTCGAACGTGGCGACGGGCCACTGCGGGTCGATGTCCTCGAGGGCGGCGAGCAGCAGCTCCTGCACGGCCAGCCGCGCGTACCACTTCGCGTTCGCCGGCACGACATACCAGGGCGCGGCCTCGGTCGACGTCCGGTCGAAGACGGTCTGATACGCCTCCATGTACTGCGGCCACAGCATCCGCTCGTCGACGTCGCCCGGGTTGTACTTCCAGTGCTTGTCCGGGCGTTCCAGGCGCTCCATGAGCCGCGCCTTCTGCTCCTCCGGTGAGATGTGCAACATGACTTTCACGATGCGGACCCCGGAGGCCGCGACCCGCTCCTCGAACGCGTTGATCGCGTCGTAGCGCCGCTCGATCTCGGCGGGGTCGGCGAGCTGCCGCACCCGTCCGATGAGCACGTCCTCGTAGTGCGAGCGGTCGAAGACGCCGATGAATCCGGGCTCCGGCAGCCGCTTCTCGACGCGCCACAGGAAGTCGTGCTGCCGCTCCTCGTCGGTCGGCGCCTTGAACGCGGCGAGCGCGACGCCCTGCGGGTCGACGCCTCCGACCACGTGCCGGACGATGCCGCCCTTGCCCGCGGAGTCCATCGCCTGCAGGACGAGCAGCACCGCGTCCTGCGCCGTGCCCACTCGGCTTTCGGCGAACAGCCGCTCCTGCAGCTCGTTCAGACGTTCGAGGCCCGCGTCGAGATCGGTGACCCCGCGAGCCTTTCCGTGGTCATAGCCGGGCTTGCTTTCCGGGTCGACGTCGGCGAGGCGGAAGCCGGGCCGCACCCGCAGGTTCTGCGTCCAGGTGTGCGCGTTCATACGCACATGATGCCAGTCACCGCGGCAGCGGCACCTCGATGATCTGGCGACCGCCACGCGGCGTCGTCAGCGCCTGGTCGAGGGCGGTCCGTGTGGTGACCCGCTGATACTCCCAGCCGTACGCGAGGGCGAGGTGCTCGAGGCGCACCCCGTGCGGCGTGTAGAACATGCGATCGAGGTGTGCCGTGGGCGCGGCGCCCGCGACCTCCAGGCCGTCGAAGATCGTGCCTCCCCCATCGTTGCCGACGATGACCTGGAGGCGCGGCTCCGTCTCGTCGCTGGGGAACAGCAGCGCACCGACGTCGTGGAGGAACGCGAGGTCGCCGAGCAGCACACGGGTGACGCCCGGTGCTCCTGCCGCCTGGCTCGCGACGGCGATGCCCGTGGCGGTGGCGATCGTGCCGTCGATCCCGGCGAGGCCGCGGTTGGCGTGCACGGGGACCTTCTTGCCGCCGAGCACCTCGTCGGCGACGCGGACGAGCCGCGACGACCCGAAGACGAGACGGTCGTGCGGCCAGGTGGCCCGCCACACCGCATCCACGAGGCGTTCCCGATCGAGCGGGCGACGTACGGCGTCGAGCTCCGCGCGCACGGCGTCACGGCGCGCGGCGAAGTCGGTGGAAGACAGGCCTTCGGTGTCCGGGGCGTTCTCGCTGAGATCCACGGCCTCGTCGGCCGAGGCCCGCATCCACGCGCCGAGCCACTCCCGGTCGGTCTCCCCCGGGGCGACCGTGACGGCCGCGACGGCGCGCGTGCGGTGATTGAGGTTCAGCTCCTCGCCGCCCTTCCGGACCGCGATCACCTCCACGTCCGGGCGGGACAGCAGGCGCGCGGCCTCGCGGCTGAGCGTCGGGTGGCCGAGCACGACCGCCCGCTCGATACGTCCGCCGAGGTCGTCGCGGGACAGCAACGGGCGGTACCCGTGCACCATCTGCCGTCCGAACCGGGCACCGCTGACGATCTCGGCGACGAGCGGCCATCCGCCCGCGTGGGCGATCTCCTCGGCGTCCGCGCCGGCATCCGCGCCCGCGAGGACCACCGTGCGCGGCCCGCGCTCCAGCGGGAACGCCTCCCCCTCCGCTGCGCGCGGCGCCTCCCCCGGTGTCAGCGCCCGCACTGGCATCGCGCCGGAGAGCGGTTCCCGGGAGGGCAGGTTCAGGTGCACCGGTCCGGCGACGCCGGGAAGGCCGGACGGGGCATCCGCCGCGCCCAGCGCGACGGCGACGACGCGCGCGGCGAGGCCGTCCCACTCACCGTCCCCGGGGACGGGTGCGTCGAGCTGCGCGCGGACCCAGGGATGGAACAGACCGTCCTGGACGGTGGCCTGGTTCGCACCGACCCCGCGCAGCTCCGGAGGTCGATCCGCGGTGAGCAGCAGCAGCGGCACTCCGGAGTGGAACGCCTCCATCGTGGCGGGGAGGAGGTTCGCGACAGCCGTGCCGCTGGTGCACACGACCGCGACGGGGACGCGGGTCTCCCTGGCGATGCCCAGGGCGGTGAATCCGGCGACCCGCTCGTCGATGCGCACGTGCACGCGGAGCGCGCCCTCTTCGGCGAAGGCTGCGGCGGCGAGCGCGAGGGCCTGCGAGCGCGACCCCGGGCTGAGGACCACGTCGCGGACGCCGTGGGCGACGAGGTCGGCGAACAGGGAGGCCGCGGCCTCCATCGCCGGCGACGACGTCACGGGCGCGGATCCGCGGCGGGCGGCTCGTCGGTCTCCTCGTCGAGGCGGGCGAGCTCCTCCTCGAGACGACGGATCCGGGCGTCCTGCTCCGCCTTGCTGATGCTGCGGAGGAACGCGGGGTCGTCGTCGGGAGCGACGGTGCGCGGCACACCCTGGTCGTTCGCCCGGCGGCGGCCGATGACGAACCAGAGGATCCCGCCGATGACGGGGATGAGGACGACGATGGCCACCCAGGCGGCCTTGGGCACACCCCGGTGCCGCGTCGCCGGCTGCACGGCGCAGTCGACGATGCTGTACACCCAGAACACGGCGGCGAGGAAGCCGCCGATGATCAGTAGTCTCGCCACCCCTCCAGTCTAGGCATGTCGGGGCCGGTCAGGCCCGGGGGCGGCAAAGGCCCCCTTGCTAGACTGCGCGGGACATGCCGCCCCTCGCCTCCGTCCCGACGCCGCGAGCGCGCGCCGAGCGGATCCTGCGGAGCCGGATCATGATCGCCGTCGGCCTCGCGCTCCTCCTCGTCGTCGGCGCCTGGTCCGCCTCGCACGGCTCGGCGGATGCGCATGCCACCCTGTGCCTCGCCCCCGGCGTCTCGCAGCCCGTCGATGCCACGGCGACCGCCGGCCCCGTCGTCGAGACCGCATCGGCGGACCTCGCCGCCGACGCCGCGGCCTGCGCGATGGCGGCCCTCTGCTGCGTCGCGCTCGTCCTCCTCTTCCGGCGGCTGCGCACCCGCAGCGGTCGCCGTCTCCGCGGCCTGCTCCCCCGGGTGACCGCACCCCTCCGCGCCGGCCCCCGCCCGCTCCTCCCGACGGTCTCGCTCACCCAGCTCTCCATCTCCCGCACCTGATCCGACGCCGGCCCCGGCCGCCTCCGCGGCATCCCTCGTCGTATCCCCCGTGTTTGGAGACCCCATGAAGACCCCCGTCAAGGCGGCCCTGATCGCCCTCGCCGTCGCCGTCGTGCTGCTCGTCGCCGGCATCGTCTACGCCCTCAGCCAGCAGTCCGCGCAGCCCGATCCCGAGGCCGGCGAGAAGCTGCCCACCGTCCGTACCGACTCGCACGTGCTCGACGAGGGCGGCCCCGGCGCCGTCACCGTCGTCGAGTTCCTCGACTTCGAGTGCGAGGCCTGCGGCGCCTTCTACCCGATCGTGGAGGAGCTGCGCGCGACCTACGACGGGGACATCCGCTACGTCACCCGGTATTTCCCGCTGCCCGGGCACGTGAACTCGACCCAGGCAGCACTGGCCGCCGAGGCCGCCGCACAGCAGGGCCGCTATGAGGAGATGTTCCACCGCCTGTTCGAGACGCAGGCGCAGTGGGGCGAGCAGTCCGCGGAGACACCCGAAGTGTTCCGCGCCTTCGCCGCCGAACTCGGGCTGGACATGGCCGCCTACGACGCCGCGGTCGCGGATCCGGCGACCCTCGCCCGCGTGCAGCAGGACAAGCGCGACGGCGAACGCCTCGGCGTGACCAGCACGCCGACGTTCTTCGTCGACGGCGAGAAGGTCGAGCTCGTCGAGTGGAACGACCTGGAGGAGGCGATCGCGGAGGCTGTCGCCGAGTGATCCCCGCGGTGGGGTCGCCCGCGCGGCGGCCCCACCTCTACGCTGAGCGCATGACCTCGGAGCGTCCCTCGCCGGCCCGTCTCCTGCTCGGGGCGCTGCGAAGCACGCCGGCGACGCTGACGGTGATCGGGCTCGTCCTGCTCACGGGCGTGGTCTGGCAGGGGCTGTGGCGGCCGTTCGAGGACTCCGACCTCTTTCCCACCGTCGCCTACGGGCTGCCGAGCCTGGCCGAGGGCAAGTGGTGGACGCCGGTCACGGGGACGTTCTTCGTCAACGAGCCCTGGGTGTACCTCTTCACCATCGCCGGCTTCTGGGGCATGGGCTACCTGGAGCACCGCCGCGGCACCCGGGTCGCCCTCGCCTACTTCGCCGTCGGACAGCTCTTCGCGATCTTCGCGACCGCTCTGTTCTTGCTGCTGGTGTCGCAGCTGCCGTGGGCGTGGGCGCAGACTCAGGCCCAGGCGCTCGACGTCGGGGCGTCCGGCGGCACCATGGCGTGCATTGCCGCCGCCGTCGGACTGTTCCGTCCGCCGTGGCGGGTGCGGGCGTGGCTGGTGCTGCTCGGGTTCGTGTTCGTCGCGATGATGTTCTGGGGAAAGCTCGCCGATCTGGAGCACCTGTTCGCGGTGCTGCTCATCCTCTTCGTGGACCGCAGCCTCCGCGTGCGGCGCACGACCGTGCGGGAGCAGCGGCTGATCGCCGTGATGGCGGTGCTCGTCCTCGTCGCCATCGAGGTCATCACGGTCCTCGTGCCGACCGACGGCCCGTTCGGCCCCACGGACCCCGTCTCCGGTGGGTTCTTCGACACGGCGATCGACGTCGCGGTGATCCTGCTCATCGCGAACGGCCTGGGGCGCGGTCGCCGCTGGGCCTGGGTCGTCGCCGTCGTGCTCGGTCCCCTCAACGTGCTGGCCGCGACTCTCGTGCTCGTCCTCATCATCCTCACGAGCGAGGCGCAGCTCGAGACCGTGATCGACGCGGAGACCGAGCTCACGCTCGCCACGGGCGTGCTCTGGGCTTTGGTGCTCCTGTACTTGATCGCGGTGCGCCGGGCGTTCCGCGCGCGCCGCTCGACTGCGCTCGGCCGGCAGCCCGCGCCGGCGGTCGACGAGCTCCGCGACGCGCTGCACGCGCACGGCGGGGGGACCCTCTCCTGGATGACGACGTGGGAGGGGAACAGCTACGCCCGCGTGGACGGCGGGATCGTGGCGTATCAGCGCCGCAACGGCGTCGCCCTGGCCCTCGCCGACCCGATCGGCCCGGCGGAATCTCGCGCGGCGGCCGTGCGCGATTTCATCCGGACCGCAGAGGACGCCGGCCTCGTGCCGTGCTTCTTCAGTGCGGACGAGGCGACGAGGGCGGCGGTCCCGGAGACGTGGCGCAGCCTCGTCGTGGCCGACGACACGATCGTCGACCTCCCCGGCCTCACCTTCACGGGCAAGCGCTGGCAACCGGTGCGCACCTCCCTCAACCGGGCGGGGCGGGAGCAGATGACTTTCCGGCTCACCCACCTCGCCGCGGAGACCTGGGGCCTCCGGCAGCAGCTGCGTGCCATCTCCGAGGCGTGGGTCGGCGACAAGGACCTCCCGGAGATGCGATTCACTCTGGGAACCCTGGAGGAGGCGGAAGACCGCGAGGTGCGGCTGGCCCTCGCGATCGCGCCGAACGGCGACGTCGACGGCTTCCTCTCCTGGCTGCCCGTGTACGGGGAGGGCGGGGTGGTGCGCGGATGGACCCTCGACCTCATGCGACGCCACGAGGGCGGTTTCGGACCGGTGATGGAGTATCTGATCGGCGCCTCCGCGCAGCAGTTCTCCGAGGAGGGCGCGGAGTTCATGTCCCTCTCCGGTGCGCCGCTCGCGCACGACTACCCGCCGGACGCCGGCGTGATCGCCGCATTGAGCGAACGGCTCGCCGACGCGCTCGAGCCCGTGTACGGCTTCCGCTCGCTGCACCGGTTCAAGGAGAAGTTCCACCCCCGCTACGAGACCATGTACCTCCTCTTCCGCGACGAGAGCGACCTCACCCGCATCGGCGGAGCGCTCACCCGGGCCTTCCTCCCCGACGCCACGCTGCGGCAATTCGCCGGGGCGGGAGTGGAGCTCGTCCGCGGGGAGCGCTGACCCCCGCGGACCCTCGACGCTGCACCGGGCTCCTCGGCTCAGACCCGCGCTTCGGCCACCCCGACGGCGTCCTGCGCCCGCGGCTCACGCTTCGCCGTGTTCGCGATGTGCGCCCGTGCGACGACGAGTGCGGCGGCGACCATGATCCCGACGCCCAGCCAGTACGGCGCGGCATGGCTGACCGCGGTGTACAGGGCGGCCGCGATCAACGGGGCGATCGTACCCATCGCGGCGTTGAGGGACTGCGTGGCACCTCCGAGCCAGCCCTGCTCGTCGTCGCCGACGGCGTTGGACATCGCCCCGTCCATCGCAGCCTGCGCCGCGCCCTGACCGGCGGCGAGCAGGAGCGCGCCGACGATGAAGAGCCACGGCTGGGCGAGCAGCGAGGCCACGACCGCGAGACCGGCGAGACCGATCGCCTGTGCGGTGATGGCGCTGACGATCACGCCGCGCTCCCCCATCCTCGGCAGCAGGAAGCCGAGCAGCACCCCCTGGATGAGGATGTCGATGATGCCCACGCCTGCCGTGAGCAGGCCGATCTGCGTCGGCCCCCACTGGATGGCGTCGAGGGCCAGCACGCTGAAGTTGTTCACGAAGAAGCCGAACGGCAGCGCGAGCAGTGCGAACGCGATCATCAGCCCGCGGAGCTCGGGCCGACCGAACGCGGTACGGAACACGCCGAACGGCTGGACGTCGCGGAGAGCGGTCCGGGTGATGCGGTTCTCCGGCCGCAGGCTCTCCGGCAGCAGGAAGATGCTGAGGACCGCGATCGTGAGCCCGACCGCCGCGGTGAGGAACACGGGCAGGCGCAGATCGATCGCCGCGAGCAGGCCGCCGATGGCGGGGCCGATCATGGTGCCGACCCCGGTCAGCGCGCCGAGGAGCCCGAAACGCTGCGCCCGCTTCTCGGGCGGCGTGATGTCGGCGAGGTAGGCGAAAAGCGCGGGGAGGTCTCCCGCCGTCAGCCCTTGGATCACGCGGGCGAGCACGAGGACCCAGATCGCCCCGCCCATGCCGAACAGCGCCATGGAGAAGGCCGCGCCGAACGCCGCGACGATGATGACGGGTCGCCGCCCGAACCGGTCGGAGAGCCGCCCGAGGAGCGGTGCGGCGAGGAAGGCGCACAGGCCGTTGACCGCTTCCAGCACGCCGACCCAGAGCGCCAGGTCGTGCTCGTGGTCGACGTACTGCAGCACGACGAACGGCAGCACCGGCAGAACGACGGTCATGCCGATGACCGTGAGCATCGTCAGGACGACGAGCATGACCCAGGCGCGGCCGGCGCCGCGAACAGGGAGATAAGGTGAAGTCATACCGAAAGTGTAGCGATACCAGTTTTGGTGTCAATACAGTTTCTGGTCGAGTCCACGATAGGGTGGCCGCATGACGACGCCCCCACCCCCGGGCCGCCGCGAGCGCAAGAAGGCCGCGACCCGCAAGAACATCTCCGACGTGGCCACCCGGATGTTCCTGGAGCGCGGATTCGACAACGTGAGCATCCGTGAGGTCGCCGACGCCGCCGACGTCTCCCCCACCACCGTGTTCGCCCACTTCCCGCAGAAGGAGGCGCTCGTCTTCGACGAGGACGACGAGCAGCGCGATCGCCTCGTCTCGGCGGTGCGCGAGCGGCCGACCGGCGTGACGATCAATCGGGCCATCCACGACTTCTACGCGGCCGAGGTCGGCGCCAACCTCGACGAGCACGGCGACGACGTGGCCCGCGTCTTCCTGCGCTTCCTCAACGAGACGCCGGCGCTCCGCGACTACGCGTCGAAGATGTGGCTGCGCCATGAGGATGCGCTCGCCGCGGCCATCGCCGACGAGCTCGGCATCCCGACCCCCACCCCCGAGGTCCGGGTGTACGCGCGGTTCGTCCTGCAGATGCAGATCCTCGTCACCGAGAGCGACGACCAGCAGGAGGTGCTCGACGCCGGCTCCGCGCTCCTCGAGCACGGCTGGGCCCCGATCGAGGAGCGGCTCACCGGCTCGCCGAGCGCAGAGCGGCCGGCGGACGTCAGTCCTCGCGGGGGCGCCGTCGCAAGCTCTTGACGTCGGTGCGGCGGTGCTTCGCCGTCAGCCGCCGCTCCTTCGATCCCCGACTCGGCTTCGTCGCCCGCCGGGCCGGCGCCGGCGGACGCATCGCCTCCGCGACGAGCGCGGCGAGCCTCTCCCGCGCCGCTTCCCGATTGCGCAGCTGCGCGCGGTGCTCGGACGCGGCGATCGTCAGCACGCCGTCGACCAGTCGTCCGCGGAGCCGCTCCAGGATCCGGTCGCGCTGCGTCGATGACAAGGCCGCGGAGTGCGCCGCATCCCACACCAGCTCGACCCGGGAGTCGGTGGTGTTCACGCCCTGACCGCCGGGCCCCGACGATCGGGAGAACCGCCACGACAGTTCGGACTCCGGGATCGTCAGTCCCGCGGAGACCCGGAGTCCGGGGCGAGGGGCGGAAGGCATGCCTCCATCATCCGGGATGAGCGGCTGCGAGGAGCGAGTGGACGCGACGGCGGGAGTCGAACCCGCAACGCCTCCGGATATGAGCCGGGGCCCGGGACCGCCCGGATCGCCGCGATGGGGTCGACGTTACCCGGCCGTGATCATCCCCACCAGGACCGTTGCCTGGGATAACACTATGAGTCGCCGGATGACGCGGAGGGCGAGGCGTCGAGCGCTCGCAGGAGACGCTGCACCGCCTCGCGCAACTCCGACCGGTGCGGCTCCGGGAAGCTCGTCGTGTACTCGACACCCGCGGGGATCCAGAGCAGCCCGTACATCGCCTCGCGCCAGTCCGAACCGCCGACCGGCCAGCGCGTCCGCTGAGCGTCCTCTGCCGTCGCGCCCTGCGACCACGGTCCGAAACGCGCCTGCATCTCGGCGAGCGGCAGGTCCATCACGGCGTCCGTCTCGATCTTCTGCGGAGACCATGACGAGGCGATGAGGACCCGCTCCTCGATCTCCTCCTCGGTCAGAGGCCTCCGCGTGAAGAGCACCCGCGTGTGCTCCACCGCCGCGATCCGATCGACCCGGAACGTCCGCCAGTCGCCGCGGTCGAGATCCCAGCACAGCAGGAACCATCGGCGGCCGGCGGGCGCGAGGGCGTGCGGTTCGACCCGGCGCACGCTCTCTGTCCCCTCCCCGTCGACGTAGCGCAACCTCAGGCGTTCGGCGTCCCGCGTCGCCAAGGCGACCTCACCGATCACCACGGGCGAGACAGCGGGGGCGTCGCCGATGCGCGGCGGGCGCACGGAGGCCGCGAGCGCGTTCACACGCTGTCGCAGCGCCGACGGCAGGACCTGCTCGAGTTTGGCGAGCGCGGTGAGCGTGACCTCCGCGCCCCCGACGACCTGTTGCGTCGCGGCGACCCGCAGGCCGATGGCCATGGTCACGGCTTCGTCGTCGGTGAGCAGCAGTGGCGGGACGGCGCTCCCGGCTTCCAGCCGATACCCGCCGGCGGCTCCCGGTGACGACTCGACGCGATATCCGAGCTCGCGGAGCCGATCGACGTCGCGCCGGACGGTGCGCTCGGTGACGCCGAGGCGCGCGGCGAGCTCGGTTCCCGGCCAATGCCGATGCGTCTGCAGCAGGTTGAGCAGGGCGAGGGCTCGCGTGGTGGTGTCGCTCATGTTCGCCAGACTGCCAGATATCGCGGACAGGATCTGTCCTGGTTTGCTTCTACGCTCGCGGTCATGAACGAACCCCTCATCCAGACCGAAGGCCTCACCAAGACCTTCACCGTCAAGAAGACCCCGGTCCATGCCGTGACCGACGTCTCCTTCACCGCCGTCCGCGGAGAGCTCGTCGCATTCCTCGGCCCGAACGGCGCCGGCAAGTCGACGACCCTGCGGATGCTGACCACGCTGATCCCACCGACGTCCGGATCCGCCCGCGTCGTCGGTCACGACATCCATACCGACGCGGCGGGGGTACGGGCCCGCATCGGCTACGTTGGACAACTCACCAGCGGCAGCTTCTCTCAGCGCGTCCGTGATGAGCTGCTGAGCCAGGGCGCCTTCTACGGGATGTCGAAGCGGGACAGCGCGCGCCGGGCGGACGAGCTCATCGAGTCGCTCGACCTCACGTCGTTCGCCACGCGCACCGTCCAGCAGCTCAGCGGCGGGCAGAAGCGTCGACTCGATATCGCGCTCGGGCTCATGCACGCGCCGCCGCTCATCTTCCTCGACGAGCCGTCCACCGGACTCGACCCGCAGAGTCGGGCGAACCTCTGGGAGCACATCCTCGACCTGCGCACCCAGCACGGCACCACGGTGTTCCTCACCACGCACTACCTGGAGGAGGCCGACCGCTACGCCGAGCGCGTGATGGTCATGGACAGGGGACGCATCATCGCCGACGACGACGCGGCCTCCCTCAAGGCGACACTCGCCGGGGACGTGCTGACCTTCGGGTTCGCGGATGCCGCGGAGGCGGAGCGCGCCCGTGCCGTGGTCGCCCGGCTCAGCACGGCCGAGGTCACGATCGACGGGGCCGCCGTGTCGCTCGCGGTTCCGGACGGCGACCGCCTGCTCCCGGTGATCGTGCGCGAGCTCGACGGCGCCGGCATCCTGGTCCGCCGCGCGACGGGGGTGCCGCCCACCCTGGACGACGTCTTCCTCGCCCTCACCGGCCGCACCCTGCGTGAAGCCGGAGAGGGCACGGATGCCGCGGATGAGGCATCCGCCATGGAAGCGGCGCCCGCCGCCTCCCAGAACAGCACGACAGGAGCCCGCTCATGACCATCGCCACCGACACCCTTGTGCGCCCGAACCTCGCGCGCGACACCAGGAACGTGCTGACCAGGGAGCTCAAGCCCGTGCTCCGCGACCCGTTCACGCTGATCTTCAGCCTGCTCCAGCCGCTCATCTTCCTCGGCCTGTTCGCTCCGCTCCTGATCGGCGACTCCGGGCGTCCGGCCGGGGAGACGCTGGCCTGGTTCGTCCCGGGCGTCCTCGTGATGATCGTGCTGTTCGGCACCGGCTCGACCGGGTCGAACCTGCAGTACGAGATGATGACCGGGTCGCACGAGCGCACGCTCGTGGCCCCGCTGGCGCGATCCTCGCTGCTCGTCGGTCGCGCGCTGAAGGAGATCGCCCCGATCGTCGTGCAGGCCCTGATCATCGTGCTGATCGCCTGGCCGTTCGGCTTCGCCGCCGACATCCCCGGCCTGCTCATCGGTCTCGCGCTGCTCGCCGTCTTCGGCGTGGGCCTCGGCTCGCTCTCGTACTCGCTGGCTCTGGCGACGAAGGATCGCGAGTGGCTGTTCTGGGGCGTGCAGCAGTCCCTGATCTTCCCCCTGCTGATCCTGTCCGGAATGCTGCTCCCCCTCGACGCGGCTCCGGACTGGATGCGCGCCGTCGCCTCGATCAACCCGGTGAACTGGGTCGTGCAGGCCGAGCGCGCCCTCTTCGCGGGCGATCTCGGCGACGTCACGGTGCTGTGGGGCTGGGTCTCCGCCCTGGCGGTCGCCGTGGTGGGCCTCGCGGTCGGCGTGAGAGCGATCCGCCGAAGCAGCTGAGCTCGGACGCGGGTGCCGCCGCCCTCCACGGCGGCACCCCATCCCGCTAGCGTCGCCGCCGCTCGTCGTCAACCGGTTCGACCGCTCCCGTCCCTCCCCGTACCGTCGCTCGCACCGATGACGTTCGAGCAGGAGGCTGACATGTCCGAATCTCAGCACAACGACAAGACCCCGACCCCGCTGGCCGAGGCCGGAGAGCCGCAGGCACGCCTGGAGGCCGAGGCCCGCCGCGCGATCGTGACCGGTGCCGACTCCGGCATCGGCCGCGCGACCGCCGTCGCTCTCGCAGCGGCCGGTATCGACGTGGGCATCACGTGGCACAGCGACGAGGCCGGCGCCCAGGAGACCGCGGACGAGGTACGTAGTCACGGCGCCCGTGCGGTGGTGACGCAGCTCGACGTCTCCGACATCCCGGCGTGCGGCGATGTTGTCGACGGGCTCATCGCGGAACTCGGCGGCGTGGACGTGTTCGTCAACAACGCCGGGGCCGGACTCCAGACCCCGTTCCTGGACGTGACGCTCGACGACTGGAACCGCGTGCTCGACACCGACCTCACCGGCGCCTTCGTCTGCCTGCAGCGGGCGGCCCGCGCCATGGTCGCCGCGGGGCGTGGCGGACGCCTCATCTCCGTGACCAGCGTGCACGAGCACCAGCCGATGGTCGGGGCGAGCGCATACGACACGGCGAAGCACGGTCTCGGCGGGCTCATGAAGAACCTCGCGCTGGAACTCGGCCGCTACGGGATCAGCGCCGTGAGCGTGGCCCCTGGCGAGATCGCGACACCGATGACCGGCCAGACCGACACCGACCCGCACTCCGAGGACCGTCCGGGGATCCCGCTCGGACGCCCCGGCGATGCCCGCGAGGTCGCCGCGCTGATCGCCTTCCTCGCCTCGCCCGAGGCCGCCTACATCTCGGGGGCCTCGGTCGTGATCGACGGCGGCATGCTGCAGATGGGCCCGCAGGCGGGTGCAGCGATCGAGAGTCACGACTGGCGCACGGTGTGACCGCCGGCGTGCCCTCCGCTCATCGCCGGATCGAGTCCTGGAACGGGTTCGGCTCCAGCGTGTAGTCCGTCGTCGGGTCGGTCCAGGTGCTCTGGCCGGTCTGACGGCGCCCTGCGCGCAGGGCGGAGAGCGCGCGCGTGGCAGGGACGCCCGCCGCGAGCGCAAGACGACCGGTCAGAGTGCGATCCACGCGGCCGAGCACGCTCGCGCGATGCCAGGCCTCGTGCCAGGCACCGCCGCGCGCCGCCGGCACCGCGCGATGCGGGAGAGCACCGGCCCGGCGCAGCGCCACGAGATCCTGCACCCGATCCCACCAGTCCGACTCGGCCTCGGGGTGGAAGTAGTTGTCGCGCAGCCAGGCCGGGTGCGCGCGCCGGAACCGGCCGGCGACGACCTCGCCCGCACCGCCCAGCAGACCGCTGCCGATGAAGACCGTGTTCAGCAGGCTCTTCTGCACCCCGAAACGGTCGAGGGCGATCACGGGCACTCCGTGCGCCAGAGCCTCGACCGCCGCGGTCGAGCTCACCGTGACCAGACCGGCTGCGGACTCGAGGGCGGTCGCCATGGGCGCGTGCGAGAACACGAGGTTCGCGGGGCGCCTCCCGTCGAAGAGCCGGGTGTAGGGGTCGCGGTCGAGGTGCGTCTCGGCCTCCCCCGGCCGCGACCGCAGCTTCACGACGATCCGGCGCGCCGGGTCGGCCTCCGCCGCGCGCACGAGCACGGCGGCGATCTCAGCACGCTCCTCCGGGCGCGCAGGGACGAGCGCCTGCGCCGCGAAGACGACGTCCGTCGCCCCGGGGCGCCGGACGGGGGCCGGTATGCGCTCCTCCGGACGCTCCGCCAGGGCGACGCCACCGGGGCGACCGGCGAGCACCGCGGCCGCCGCAGACTCCCGGAGACGATCGCCGCCCCACCGCTCCCGGCCCCGTGCGAATGGCAGCGTCGCCAGGGCGAAAGGCGTCCGCACGCCGATGCGCTCCGCAAGTTCGGCGAAGGCGCGGCGCTCACGGTGCGAGTGCACGATCATGAGGTCGGTGTGCCGTCGGTAGTCGAGCGCGCCGCGCTGCGCCGGGATGGCCATGCCGGGGAGCCCGGAGACGGTCACCGGGCGATGCGGCAGCGCATCGACGACCCGTCCGAGGAGCCGGACGAACGGCCCCCGGCCGGCGAGCAGCACGACATCGGGACGCTGAGCCTCCAGCCAGTCGGCCACGCGGTCGAAGTCGAGCCGCGTGACGTCACCGACGCCGAGCCCGGTCCCCGCCAGCGCGGCGCGTTCCTGGGCTGCGCTCACCGTCAGCGGCGTGCGCACCAGCACGAGCTGCGGCTGCAGGCCGGGCACGGACCCCAGCAGCGACGCCGCCCACTTCACGAAGGAGTCGGCGTCCGCGATGGCCACGACGCGCATCCCGGCGCCGTCGGTCATGCCGGCACGCGGCGGAGCTTGGCCATCGGCGCCCGCTCACTGTCGAACACGCGCTTGACCCCGTCGCCGACGGCACTCTCGATCACCCGGATGTCGCGGACCAGGTGCTCCAGGCCGCCGGGCTCCAGTGACGCCGCGTGGTCGGAACCCCACATCGTCCGGTCCAGCGTGATGTGGCGCTCCACGGCGACGGCTCCCATCGCGACTGCGGCGAGCGAGATCTGCAGGCCGCGCTCGTGTCCCGAGTAGCCGACGGGGATCCCGGGGTAGCGGTCCCGCAGCGTCGCGATCACCCGGAGGTTCGCCTCTTCCGGCTCCAGCGGATACGTCGAGGTCGCGTGCATGAGGACGACCCGGTCGGTGCCGAGCGTGTCCAGCGCCCGGTCGATCTGTTCCATGGTCGACATGCCCGTCGAGAGGATGATGGGCTTCCCGGTCTCCCGCAGCGCGAGGAGCAGCTCCGTGTCGGTCAGGCTCGCCGAGGCCACCTTGTGCGCCACGACGTTGAGGTCTTCGAGGAAGGCGACGCTCGGCACGTCCCACGGCGAGGCGAACCAGTCCAGGCCCTGCATCGTCGCGTGATCGCCGATCTCGACGTACTCGTCACGGCCGAACTCCACCCGGCGCCGGTAATCGAGGTAGCTCATCGTGCCCCACGGCGTCTCCCGCGGCACGTCGCGCATGTGCTCCGGGGTGGCGATCTCGGGCGTGCGCTTCTGGAACTTCACCGCGTCGGCGCCGGCTCGGGCCGCGACGTCGATCAGCCGCTTGGCGATGTCGACGTCGCCGTTGTGGTTGAGGCCGATCTCCGCGATGACGTAGGCGGGACGGCCGCCGCCGATCACGTGCGATCCGATGCTGACAGTCATGATTCCTCCGGTCGTCGAACGGTCAACCACCCCGTCCTTCCTGAGTACGGGCCGCGGGTGAACGCCGGTGGACCGGACGGTTACCGGGGGCGGTCAGCTCGACAACACCCGTTCGACGAGCTCCCGCACGGCCCCGTCGCCGCCTCGCCGCCCCAGCACGACGCGCGCCTCCGCACGAACGAGCGGGTGCGCGTTCGCGACGGCGACCGGCCACCCCACGATCCGCATGGCGGGAAGGTCGTTGACGTCGTTGCCGAGGTAGGCGATCTCTGCGAGGGGCACGTCCTGCTCGCTCGCCCACTGCCGCAGGGCCGACTCCTTGTCGTCGACGCCGTGCAGCACCGGGACGCGAAGCTTGTCCGCGCGGGCCCGCACCACGGTGTTCACCTCGGTGGAGAGGATGAGCAGCGGCACCCCCGCCCGCCGCAGCATCGCGACGCCCATGCCGTCCTCCCGGCTGACCCGCACCCGTTCTCCACCCTCGGCGTCGATGATCGCGGTGTCGTCCGTGTGCACTCCGTCGAAGTCCGTGACCACGGCGCGGACGGGCACGCGTTCCGGCTGCTCGTGGAGGACGGCGAGAGCGCGCGCCGCCTGCAGCTGGGCGGCGTCGTCGATCTCGATCGCGGTCTCCTCCGTGACGCGAGCGATCCCGATCCGGCCGAAGAAGCGGTGCCGGTGGGTACGGAACCCATCGGCGCGGAACACATAGAAGGCGCCGGTCTCCAGGTAGTGGGGCTCGCGGTCCTGGCGACGGGGGCGGTGCTCGGCCTCGTGGTTGATCGCCTCCGCTGTGCCGTCCGCTCTGCGACTCCAGAGGAAGCCATAGGTCTCCATCGCGGAGAACACGCTGTCGGCCCGCCCCTGGCGCACGTCGGCGACGGCGTGGGACAGCGCCGCGCTCGGAAGGAAGGGCGACGTGGCCTGCAGGAAGGCGACGACCTCGAAGCGGTCGCCCGCACGCTCGAGCTCATCGAGCGCATGGAGGATGGCCGCCTCCGAGGATGCGGTGTCGCCGGAGAGCTCTGCGGGGCGGCGGATCACGCACGCACCCGCTGCCTCGGCCACCGCAGCGATCTCGTCGTCGTCGGTCGAGACCGCCACGGCATCGATGCCGGCCGCCTGCTGCGCCGCGTGCACGGCCCGGACCACGAGCGGGACACCACCCACGCGTTCCAGGTTCTTCCGCGGGATCTGCTTCGACCCGCCGCGCGCCGGGATGATCGCCACCGTCGCCGGTCGATTCTCGGGCATGTCGTGTCTCCTTGTCATCGTCCGCGGATCTCCCGCCAGGCACGCCCGACGCGGCGCCGGGCGCCGACGGCCGTCAACCGCCACTCCTCGATCCGTCCCACGCCGCCGCGCGGGGTGAGCAGGCCCCGCACGCCCGTCGGCCCGCGCCCGCCGGAGAGGCCGAGCGCACCCAGCCGCTCCGCGGAGAAGTACCGGCATCGTTCCTCGTCGTCGAGGTCCTGCAGCAGCTCCTCGGCTCGGGGGCGGAGATGCCCCGCGATCTCCGGCTGCATCGTGTAGCCGACCGCGTCCAGGAGGAGCTGCAGCCGATCCGGGTCGGCGTACGGCGCGTGCGGCCGAGTGAGCGCGTCGACGATCACGAGGGGGACGCGGTTGCTGTTCTCCACGGGGGCGAGGGTGCGCAACAGGTCCACCGTGCCCGCGGCGCCGATCCTCCGCCCGAACAGGGTGTGGACGGTCGGCAGCGCGGTCGAGAAGGTCGCCACGACCGCCCGCGCATCGAGCCGCTCCGCGAGGAGCTCGGCGGGGAGGCGGCTGCGGTCCTCCACGAACGACAGCCCCCGGCGCTCCGCGTGCGCGCGGACGGCGCCGACGAGCTGCGGGGGTGCCGCCGGGTGGGGTTTGAAGACGATCCGCTCCGGGCGCTCTGCGCCGGCCCGGTCGATGAGGCGTTGCTGGAGCGCGAGCTCCTCGGCGGGGGTCATGAGGCCGAGTGCCGAGAGGTACTGTCCGAGCACGAGCACGGTCGCCGGCCCCGCCGCGACCCCCGTCTCCGCCCCGCCCGTCTCCCGCAGCGCCGCAGCGAACCAGTCCGGCGGCACCGGCGCGGGCGCGGCGTACGGAGCGGCGACGAGGGGACGTACCCCGGGAACGACATCGGCGTACACGACCCGCTCGATCCGAGCCGAGACCGCATGCGGCAGCCGTACCCGCATCGGCGCGTAGGTCATCAGGCCGTCGCCGACGATGGTCACCCGCGCCTCCGGGAACAGCGACAGGAGCGTACGGGCGGGCGCGACCTGCGGACTCTGGACGAAGAGTTCGAGCTCCCTCGGGTCGAGATTCCACGCCCGTGTGAGCAGGCGCCCCATCACGGGAAGGTCCGTCTCGGTCGGCTGCCAGGCGCTGGGGTGCAGGGGCCCGAGAACGTCCGCCAACGGCTCCACGCGATCGAACCGCGCACGGAGGGAATGCAGCGCGGGATCGGCGTCGATACCGACGACGGTCTCCGGGACGCGGGACGAGGTGAAAGGCACGAGAACGCGCTCGACCGTCCGACCGTCTCGGTCTGTCCCCGTCTCGAGCAGGCCCGCGTCGATGGCGGCCGCCGCGGTCGCGAGCCCATACGCGCTGTGCAGGGCGAAGAGCCGGGTCATGTCGTGTGACCCCCGCTCCGCAGGCTGCGAGCGAGCACCCGGCGGCGGGGACCGTCGAGGCGGGCGAGGACCGCGGAGACCTCGGCGGCGGGGAGCTCTCGGAGCAGCGCACGGATGCGGCTCCGCATCTCGCGCCGCGACGGCGGAGGCATCCGCCGCGAGCGCACCAGATGGTGTGCGCTGAGGGCGAGCGCCGTCCATACGGCCTTCGGGAGGAGGAGTTCGGCGTCCCGGTCCGCGCGGACGAGGCCGATCACCTGCGCCATGGCCGTGACGAAGTCGAGCTGTCGGCGGTCGTGCACCTGCGTGAGCGAGGTCTCGACCCCCCGCCGGTAGAGCAGCGCCGGCGCATCGACCACCGCGAACGAGTCCGCCTCCAAGTGCAGGCGCCAGATCCAGGGGCGGTCCTCCGCAGTGAACAGCCCGTCGGGGAATGCCGCCAGTCCCCGGTCGAGGACGCGGCGGTGGAACAGGCCCGCCCACGCGTACGGATAGTCCACCATGCTCGGTTCATCGACCGGGAGGATGGCCTCCCGCGGCGACACCACCCGCTCCCGCCATGGGTACGGCGCCCGCACGACGGCGCGCCGGGTCCCGGTGACGGTGACGTGATCCGTCCGGAGGAAGTCGCACCGGAGCTCCTGCAGGTGCGCGGCGAGGACGGCGAGGCGCCGCGGCTGCATCCAGTCGTCGCCGTCGATGAAGCAGAAGGCGTCGCCCTCGACGTGGGCGAGACCCTGATTGCGCGCCGTCGCGAGGCCGAGCGGCTCGGGATTCCGCAGCACCTCGACGTGGCGGAAGCGTGACGCGTAATCCGCCATGAGCGCGCCGGTGTCGTCGATCGAGCCGTCGTCGATGGCCACGACCTTGAGCGCCGCGGGGTCGTCGAACTGCCGCATGAGGGTCTCCAGCGTGGTGCCGATGTACGGACCGGCGTCCTTCGCAGGCAGGATGACGGTGACGAGGGGCGTGCGCACGGAGCTCCCGGGGTGAGCGATGGGTTCGTCATCGTGACAGGCGCCGGTGGCCGGAGGGCGACCGCGCGGTGAACGCCCGGTGACGCCCCGAGCGGAACGCTGAGGTGTGGCCCGCACCCGAACGAGCCACACCCCCAGTGCGTTGCACTGCCGGATGCGAACACCCGGTGAACCGTCCCCGCGAGGAGACGGCCACCCCGCGGCGGAACTGGCCCCCACCAGCGACCGCGAGGCGTCGTTGAGAGCGACTCCATGAAATCGATACTCAACACGTAACACGATACAACCGCCGACGCGATCCGGCGAATCGACCTAGGTCAATCCGTGGAAATTCGCGGGTCGTCGTCGGATCGGGGACGATGGAGGGATGCGGTGGCCCTGGAGCACGATGTGGCGCCCGGTACGGCGGCGCCGTCGCGGCGGAGGAGTCGAGCTGCGCTGGCTGACCGCCCGCTCGTGGACGCAGCGCTGGTATCCGCAGGGGATCGATGTCGGCGAGCGTCGCGGGAACCGTGCCCTCGCGGTGAGCTGGTTCCGTCAGGACGCCTCGGGCCGCCACCTGGCATCTCGGGTGGCACTCGTGGACCGGGCGCGCGCCCGCCGGCTCGATATCGTCCTCGCCGTCACCGACGACGACGGAGTCCTGCAGCCCGCGCCGATCCATGCGGGCGGCCTCGCCTGGTTCGGCGACCGCCTGTTCGCGGCAGCGACCGGCCAGGGCATCTGGGAGTTCGACCTCGGCGCACTCCGGCGGGTGCACGGCACCGACGCCCAGCGGGTGCGTGGCGGACGAGGCCGCCGGGAACGCCGGACGGCGGTGGTCGCGGTGCGGACCCGGCGTCATCCCGTCGCGCTCCGGTGCTCGTTCCTCGGCCGGGCCTTCGACGCGGACGGCACGCCGCTGCCCCGCGTGCTCATCGGCGAGTATCGCGGCGAGGAGACCGGGACGGTCGGCGAGTTCACGATCCCGGACGGCCCCGACGGCACCTTCGTCGAAGTCGAGCGCTTCGAACCCGGCATCCGGCACATGCAGGGAGCCGTGCGCTGGGGAGACCGCTACTTCGTGTCACAGTCCGATCACCTGCGACCGGGGGTGCTGTGGTCCGGTCCGCGGCATGCACTCACGCGGCATCCGGTCGCCCTGCCCGTCGGCTGCGAGGACCTCGCGCTCGACCCGGACGACGAGCTGCTCTGGACTCTCGGCGAGCACCCGTGGCGACGCGTCGTGCGCGGCATCCCGTTCGTGAGTCTCGGGCTCCGGCTTCCCGGCGGGAGCACCGGACCGCGAACGTAGACTGGAGGGGTGAAGAAGCCCGCCCCCCTCCTCGTCTACACCGTGCTGCGCCTCCTGGCGTTCCTCGTCCCGCTGGGCATCCTGTGGTTCTTCTTCCCGATCTTCCGCGAGTTCTGGTGGCTCGCCGCGATCTTCGCCGCCCTCATCGGCGCGAGCATCTCCCTGCTGTTCCTCCGCGCTCCCCTCTCCGATGTCTCCGCGAACCTGCACGAGCGTCGACAGGGCAAGGTCTCCGGCCGCCAGGCCGATGCCGACGCCGAGGATGAACTCGTCGACCGCGCTCCCGACGACCGCCCCTGACCTGCAGCCCCGCCCACTTGGTGGACCGGGTCTGAAGACTCTCAGCCAGGACATAGGCTCAACCGACATCCGGGCCACTCCCGGGCGCATCTTCGGAGATGGCGGATGACCCGCCGGCGGTGAGATACCACGGCGGCGTGTCGGGCACGATCTCCGAAGTCGTGCTCGGCGGAACGAGGGAGCCGGTCAGCCGGCGAAGGCCCAGAACAGGGCGCCGGCGTAGAGCAGCGAGGTCAGGGAGGTCAGCGCGAGGGCGATGACCAGCTCCTTCGGCTGTCGGTAGGTCCAGACGATCACGATCGCGGGAAGCCCGGCCAGGAGCGCGAGCAGTGAGATCCACGCGATCGGGAACAGCAGCGCGAGGAACACGGCGATGCCGAACGGCACGAGCACGAAGAGCGTGAAGAGGACCTGGGTGGCGCGGCGACCGATGAGGACGGTCAGCGTGCGCTTGCCGACCTCGCGATCCTGGTCGATGTCGCGAAGGTTGTTCGCCAGCAGCACCGCGCAGGCGAACAGTCCGGCGGCGATGGCACCGAGCCAGGCCTGCTGCGGGAGCAGGAAGACCTGCACCCACGTGGTGCCGAGGGTGGCCACGAGCCCGAAGAAGACGAAGACGAAGACCTCGCCGAGACCGTAGTACCCGTACGGACGCTTGCCGCCGGTGTAGAACCAGGCGGCGACGATGCAGGCCGCACCCACGGCGAGCATCCACCACTGCCCGGTCCTCACGACGATCGCGATACCGACCACTGCGGCGAGCGCGAAGAACACGAGGCCGATGACGAGCACCGTGCGCGGCTTCACCCGCCCGGAGGCCGTGAGCCGCGCCGGGCCGACCCGATGGGCGTCGGTGCCGCGGATCCCGTCGCTGTAGTCGTTGGTGAAGTTCACGCCGATCTGCAGCAGGACCGCGACGGCGAGGCAGGCGAGCGCGATCACCCAGTGGAACTCCGGCCCGGTGCTGCGCGCGGCTCCCGTGCCGATGACGACGGGGGCGATCGCGAGGGGCAGCGTGCGCAGACGAGCCGCACCGATCCAGTCGCCGACCGTCACCGGACCGGCTTCGACGACTGGTCGCTTGGCCGGGTTGCCGCTGGTGCGCGGCGGGGTGCGCCGACCGGACTTCTTCTTGCGCTGGGAGGATGCTGCCACCCACGGAATCCTAGTCGTCGCGGCGAGGCGGCGAACTCAGCGGTGCGGGTTGCTGTCCTTGCCGTCGAGCCAGAGCTCGTCGGTCTTGTCGGCGTGCGCCCCGGTCGTGCCGACGTGCTTGTCGCTGATCTTCGGCCCCTTGAGGATGACGTGGACCATCGCCTGCGCGTGGCCGTGGCCGAGGCCGTACTCCTGCTTGAGCCAGTTCAGGACGACGGTGGACTTCGTCGTCTCGTCGAACCCCTGCTCGCGCGCGAGGGCGATGAGCTGTCGCGGCGTGAGGCCGGTCTGGGTCTCGACCTTGTCGAGGTACGCCTGGAAGGACATGGTGGTCTCCGCTCTCAGTCCTCGTCGAGGAACGTCTGGATGATCGTGTCGGACGCGTGGATGCAGAGGATCCGGAGGAGCCCCGTCCCCGCGTTGGTGAAGCCGTGCGGCGTGAAGGCGGGCGCGGTGGCGGTGTCTCCGGCTCGCGCGACGAGGACCTCGTCGCCGATCCGGATCCGCACCGTGCCCTCGAGCACGATCCAGGTCTCAGAGTAGGGGTGCCAGTGCAGCCCCGGCCCCTCCCCTGGCTGGTTCTCGACGAAGAAGTAGGAGACGGCGGCTCCGTGGTCGGCGCCGACGAAGCGGCGGCTGTTCCCGGAGCCGAGGCGGATCGCACCGCTCGGGACGAGGGCGGGAAGGTCGATTTCGGTCATGACCCCAGTGTCGACAGCGCGCGCGGCACCTCCTAGAGTTTCGATGTGGCTCGAAACTCTCTGCCGGTCGAGGGCGTCGACCACCCCGATCACCGGGTCGAGTTCCACCTGAGTCCCGGCGACATCCAGGCGGTGCGGTTCGGCATCTCCCCCGGGCACGAACTGGCGCATGCCGTGCGCGTGCTCCTCCGCCCGGCCGCGCACCCCCTGCAGTGGGGGTGGCTCCGCACCGCGCGGGAGGGGCTGCCGCGGGACGCCTTCGCGCTCTTGGCGACGGTGATCGGCGACGACGGTTACCTCCCGGACTTCCTCACCAGCACGCCGCGCGGCGACCTGACCCCCGAGGCAGAACTCGCCGCCCTGCGGGAGGCGGCGCTCGACCCGCTCCGCGTCGACCTCGGCAAGCGGATCCAGCGCTCGACGGGGGCGCAGCGTCAGGCCCTGCGCGACCTCCTCGCCCGGCCGGCGCGCACGCGGGCGATGATCGCCGACGCGTGGGAGGAGGTCTGGGCGTCCGCGCTGGCACCGGCCTGGCCCCAGCTGGAGCGGCTGCTCCGGGCCGACATCGCGGTCCGCGCCCGGACGATCGCGACGGCCGGCATCGCCGGGATGGCCGGCGCCCTGCATCCCCAGGTCTCGTGGGGCGCGGGTGCGGTGCGGGTCTCGCTCCGCCGACACAGCGAAGAAGTGGACTGCCGCGGCAGTGGCCTCGTGCTGGTGCCGTCCGTCCTGTCGTCGTGGGGCTGCCTGGTCCTCACCGAGCCGCCGGCACAGCCGACGCTGTTCTATCCGGCCCGCGGCGTGACCGCCGGGTGGGCGCGGGACACCACCGAGACCGTCGCGGCCCTGGGCGCCTTGCTCGGCCCGGCGCGCGCCGGCATCCTCCTCACCGCCGGGACGCCTCGCTCGACCTCGGAGGTGGCCGCCGATGCGGGGCTCGCGCTGTCGACGGCGTCGCACCATCTCACCGTGCTGCGGGACGCCGGGCTCGTGGTGAGCGAGCGAGACGGTTCCCGCATGCAGCATGTGCGCACCCCTTTGGGCGAGGCGCTCGTCGGCGCGGTGCTCTGACGCCGTCCTACTCGGTGGTCGCGACCGGGATGATGGGCCGGTGCTCGTAGTACGTCTGCAGCACCACCGTCGTGCGGGTGCTCACGTTCGCCGCGAGCCGCACGTCGCGGACGAGCTGCTCCAGGCCGCGCGGCGTCGGCACGCGGACGAACAGCATGTAGCTCGCGTCGCCGGCGATGGAGTGGCAGGCCTCGATCGCGTCGAGATGCTCCAGGAGCTCGGGGGCGTTGTCGGGCTGGGCCGGATCGAGCGGCGTGATCTCGATGAAGGCCGACAGCGGCGTGCCCGCCTGTTCCGGGTCGAGGATCGCTCGATAGCCGGTGATGACGCCGCGGGTCTCGAGCCGCCGTAGTCGGGACTGGACCGCCGACACGGACAGCCCGACGGCGTCGGAGAGCTGCGACAGCGTCGCCCGCCCGTCGCGGGAGATGGTCGCCAGGATCGCACGGTCGACAGAATCATCCATGGCTGTAAGATTATCGTCAGGATTCCGTTATCACCGGAATCTTTCCGTTTTTCACTGCGATCGGAGGTTCCGATGTCCCTCGTTTCCGCCAACAGTTCCGCTGTGCAGGCCGTCGTCGGCGAACCCGAGGTCGTCGAGGATGCACAGGACGTGGAGAACTCCGCCGCCTGGGCGCAGCTCAAGCAGGCCGCGATCGCCATCCGTGAGCTGCAGATCAAGGACGGCTCGATCCCTGGCGCTTCGACAAGCTCAGCGACCCAGGAGACGGCGACCGCGACCCGGGAAAAGGCGACGGCGCTCGTCGGGGAGATCACCGCCGCGATCCGGGCCCTCGCCCCCGCCTTCCCCCACGACGCGGACTACCTCACCGCCTCCGTCGCCGACTTCGAGCGCTGGGCCGCCGAGGGCTTCGGCGTGCCGGACTTCCTCGACTCGCTCGTGGCCTTCCAGCCGCAGCAGCATCGCGTCGACGGCATCCGCCACCTCGTGGTCTTCCCGATGTACACCCAGAACGGCTCGAGCGACCGCCTCGTCGAGGCACTCATCGTCGAGACCATCTGGCCGGAGTTCATCGCGGCGCTCGAAGCGGGCGACTACGGCAACAAGCTCTTCGTCTCGCTGCGGCTCGTGGACTTCACGCCCGGCTACGACACGAACTCCGCGGTGCTCTTCCCGGAGACCGTCGCCATGCGCGAGATCCCGACCTTCACCTGGGGCGCGATCTTCCAGGACCGCGAAGCCGCCCGTTACCGTCGCGTGGTCCGTGCGGCCTCGGAGATCACCAACCTCGACCTTCCTGAGCGCGCTGCGGCGATGCTGGAGGATCAGGAGGTCGCCGAGAAGACCTTCGTGATGTGGGACATCATCCACGACCGCACCCACATGCGCGGAGACCTGCCCTTCGACCCGTTCATGATCAAGCAGCGGATGCCGTTCTTCCTCTACTCGCTGGAGGAGATGCGCTGCGACATGACGGCGTTCCGCGAGTCGGTGAAGATCGAGCGCGCCCTGGACGCCCGGGTCGCGGCGGGCGAGGAGCTCACGGAGACCGAGCGGGAGATGCACGAGTATGCGCACCTCGTGCAGTACGCCGTGATCTTCGACCGCATCTTCCGCTTCGCCATCACCGGCACCCGCGTGCGCAACTACGACGCCGTCGGCGGTCAGCTCCTGTTCGCGTGGCTGCACCAGCGCGGCGTGCTGCACTGGACCGACACGGCGCTCGCCTTCGACTGGGAGAACGTGCCGGACGCCGTCGTGGCCCTCGGCGACGCGATCGACGACCTGTACTGGCACTCGATCGATCGCCCCAAGGTCGCGCACTGGCTCGCCGCCTACGAGCTGGTCCGCGGCACGCTGACTCCGCACCCCGCGTCGCAGTGGGCGCGCGGCCTGCCGGACGAGATCCTCGCCGGGGCACCGAAGGGCTACACCGACGCGGTCCTGGACGACGAGTTCCCGCTGTCGATGTTCTTCGAGACGCTGGACAAGAAGATGAAGCCGGTCATCGAGTCGACGGTCGGCATCCGCGGGACGGACGACTGATCCGCACCGCTCCGCTGTGACGCTGGGGCGCACCCCCTCTGCGGCCGGAGACCCGGATCCCGGGTCCGGCCGCAGAGGCATCCCCGACCGAGAGGACACCGCATGACGACGCCGACCGAGGGAGTCCGCGACCGCGTGGTCGTGCTGGCGGGGGCCACGAGCGCCGCGGGCCTGGCCGTGACGCGAGCGCTGCGCGAGGCCGGCGCCCGCGTGATCGCCACGGGGCGCACCGCCGATCGGCTGCGTCCGCTGGCCGAGGCGGGCGCGGAGACCGAGGTCGCCGATGCGACCTCGGTCTCCGAGATGACGGCCCTCGCCAGGCGCCTGGAGAGCGTCGACGCGGTCGTGCCGCTCGTGGGCGGCTGGCGAGGTGGCGGCGGCCTCGCCGGACAGACCGACGACGATCTCGCAGCCCTGCTGCCGGCGTTGGAGGCGGTGCGGGCGACGAGCCGGGCCTTCGACGCCCGACTCCGCGCCTCCGCCGCCGGACGGTTCGCGATCGTGTCGTCCACCGCCGTCGCACGCCCCCTCGCCGGTGGAGCCAACTATGCGGCGGTCAAAGGCGCGAGCGAAGCATGGACCCGTGCCGTTGCTCAGGGGTATGCCAAGACCGCGCGGGAAACCGCGGAGCCCCTCCGGGCCGCTGCCGTCGTGTTCCGCGCCAAGGCGCTCGACCCCGATGTCCTCGCCGCGCGTCTCGTCGGGCTCTGGGACGGCGACGCCGCGGATCTCAACGACCGGGTGCTCGACCTGGGCTGAGCCCGGCGCGGACCGTCACCGGGACTCGGGCGGTATGCCGGGGACGACAGGCGGGGCGTCGCGGTGCGGGCTCTGGCCGTCGGTCAGCTCTGCCGAGCGGCCCCCGGCCTGCCCCTCGTCCGCCGCGTCTTCGGGAGCCGGATCCGGGGCTGTCGCGTACAGCTCGGTGAGCGTGCGGTACGACCGGGTGAAGAAGGCCAGGGTCGCGGCCACCACCATGATCAGACCCGCGAAGAGACAGATCAACGCGATCCCCCGCGCCTCGCCCTCACCGAGGAGCCACCCCCATTGCCGCTGACCCTGCGCGCTGTCCATGTACGGGATCACGAGGAACTCGGCGATCGGAGCGATGAGGAACGCGGTGATCGGGGCTGCCGCCGCCTCCATCGCGGCCGCCGTGCCGAAGACCCGGCCCTGGCGCGCGAACGGCACGACCTTCTGGATGACCGTCTGCTCCGCGGCCTCGACAGGAGGCACGAGCGCCATGTACACCCACATGCCGAGGACGTACAGCGGCCACCACTCGCGCAGCATGAACACCGCCCCGAGGATGCCCATCGCGATCACGACGAGCAGCATCGTGCGCACCGGCTTCTTGCCGAGGCCGAACTTGGCCACCAGTCCCCCACCGATGAGGAATCCGGTGGAGGCGAAGGCCAGCGCGAACCCCCACATCTGCGCGTCGAACAGCGTGAGTCCGTACGGGTCCATGAGCGCCATGTAGACGCCGCCGATGAGGTTGTTGAAGGTCGAGAAGACGATGAGCGCGAACAGTCCGGGGGCTTGGCGGATCGCCTGGACGCTGCCGCGGAAGTCGACGGCGCTCTTCGCCTCCGGGTCGACCTCGGGCTCCGCCTCCGGGATCCGGATGAACAGCAGGTGCGCGAACGTGAGAGCCATCGCGACGATGGCGATCCCCAGCGTCCACCCCATGCCGAGGAAACCGATCGAGAGCCCGGAGAAGACGCTCGTGACGAGGAACGCGATCCCCTGCACCGTGCCGACGAGGCCGTTGGCATTTGCCCGCTTCTCCTCCGGCACGAGCAACGTCACCGTGGTGGACAGCGCGATGTTGCGGAGCTGCTCGATCACCCCGCCGAACAGGATGACACCGGAGAACAGCCAGAACCATGGCCCCCCGAGATCGAGCAGAGACGCCTCGGGCTGCCAGAGGTACAGCACGCCCGCGATCAGAAAAGCCACCGCGGAGATCACGCTCGACAGGAGCATGACCCGGTGCTTGCGGTGCCGGTCGACGATGGTGCCGAACATCATCGCGAAGAACGCGACGAACAGCATGTACGCACCGCCGATGATGCCCGTGGCCAGGACGGACCGGGTCTCGATGTAGACCCAGAACGTGAGGGCGAACCACAGGAAGCTCGTCGTCACGTTGGCGATCAACGTGTTGACGAGGACGTTCGCGAAAGCGGTCTTCGCCGCGCTGCGCTCCATGGTTCGAGGGTAGAGCGGGCCTCGGACATCCGGTAGGGGAAGGCGATTAGGCTTGTCCGGTGAGCATCCCGCACGACCCCGCCATCCGGGGCTTCGCCAGTGACAACTACTCCGGCATCCACCCCGAGGTCCTGGCGGCCCTCGCGGCGGCGAACGGAGGCCATCAGGTGGCCTACGGCGAGGACGCCTACACCGCCCGCCTGCAGGAGGTGTTCCAGGCCCACTTCGGCGACACCGCCGCCGCGTACCCGGTGTTCAACGGCACCGGCGCCAACGTCACCGGCCTGCAGTCGATGCTGCCGCGCTGGGGGGCCGTGATCGCCGCCTCGACCGCGCACATCAACGTCGACGAGGGCGGAGCTCCCGAGAAGATCGGGGGCTTCAAGCTCCTCACCGTCCCCACCGACGACGGCAAGCTCACCCCCGAGCTCATCGACCGCGAGGCTTGGGGCTGGGGCGACGAGCACCGCGCGCAGCCGCTCGTGGTCTCGATCACGCAGTCCACCGAGCTCGGCACGCTGTACACGGCGGACGAGATCCGCACGATCGCCGATCACGTGCACGCGCGCGGCATGAAGCTGCACGTCGACGGCGCGCGGCTGTCGAACGCGGCCGCCGCTCTCGACCTCCCGCTGCGGGCGTTCACGACCGACGTCGGGGTGGACGTGCTGACCTTCGGCGGCACGAAGAACGGCGCGATGCTCGGCGAGGCCATCGTCGTCCTCAACCCGGAGGCTGCCGTCGGCCTCAACTACGCGCGCAAGTTCAACATGCAGCTCTCGTCGAAGATGCGGTTCGTCTCGGCGCAGCTCATCGCCCTGCTCGACGGCGACCTGTGGCTGCGCAACGCCCGGCACGCGAACGCCATGGCCGCCCGGCTCCGTGCGCGCATCGAGGCCGGCCTGGCCGAGGGGTCGATCGCCGGGGTGGAGTTCACGCAGCCGACGCAGGCGAACGGCGTGTTCGCGACCCTGCCGGAGGGTGTCGCCGACCAGCTCCGCGACGTGTTCCGCTTCTACGACTGGGACGCCGCCCGCCGCGAGGTGCGCTGGATGTGCGGCTTCGACACCGAGGAGTCCGACGTCGACGCCTTCGTCGACGCCCTCGCCCGTCTCACCCGCCCCTGACGCTTCGAGACCCCGGGCTCGCGCCGAGACCCCGGAGTGCCCACGCGTCTAGGCCGGGGCGTCGACGCGAAGCCGGGGTTTCGGCGGGGAGGTCGGGAAGCGGGGTCAGCGGAGGAGGCCGAGGCTGGCGAGCGCGTGGCGGATGAGCGTGCCGCGGCCGCCCTCCATCTCGGCGGCGACGGCGTCGGACGCCGCGGCCTCCGGAGAGAACCACGTCACCTCCAGCGCGTCCTGACGCGGCTCGCACGTGCCGGTCACCGGCACCACGAAGGCGAGGGACACGGCGTGCTGACGGTCGTCGTGATACGCGCTCACCCCCGGGATCGGGAAGTACTCGGCCACCGTGAACGGCAGGGGCTGCGGCGGCAGGAGCGGGAAGGCCATGGGGCCGAGGTCGTTCTCGACGTGGCGGAACAGCGCGTCGCGGATCGTCTCCCCGAAGCGCACACGACCGGACACGATCGTGCGCGTGATCTCGCCGAGCGGGGTGGACCGCAGCAGCACGCCGATCTCGGTGACCTGGCCGGAACCGTCCGTGCGGACAGGGATCGCCTCGACGTAGAGCATCGGAAGGTGGCGCCGTGCCTCCTCCAGCTCGACGTCGCTCAGCCAGCCCGGATTCGCATCCGGCACCGGCGGGTTCGCGTCGCGGAACGAGCCGAGACCCTCGTCATCGGGCTCCGGCTCCGGATCGGGTGTGCGCACCGCCATGCCTCCTTTCTACCAGCCGTCCTCGTCGATGGGCACCACCGCCGCGAGCACTGGCAGGATGACGGTGTGACCGAGAACCTGACGATCGACGACGCGGCGACGCGATGGTCCCACCCCGATCGCGCCGGGCTCCCGCTGCTCGTGCTGCTGCACGGCTACGGCGCCGACGAGCACGACCTCTTCGGCCTCGTCCCTTATCTGCCCTCCGGGATCGCCGTGGCCTCCGTCGCCGCTCCGCTGGCCCCTCCGTGGCCGACGCCCGGTCGCTTCTGGTACCCGATCCAAGGGCTGGACGGCCGCAGTTCCGCTGCCGTCACCCTCGCGGCCGAGGCGTTCCTGCGCTGGCTCGACGATGCGGCGGCGGACGCGCCGTCCGTCGCGTTGCTGGGATTCTCCCAGGGCGCCGCGGTGTCCCTGCAGGCTCTTCGGCTGGATCCCGAGCGCTTCGGCGCCGTGGTCGCGCTGAGCGGGTACGCGACCCCGGACGCCCTGCCCGAGGACGAGCACCTCGCGGAGGTCCGCCCACCGGTCTTCTGGGGCCGCGGCACGCACGACGACGTGATCCCCGCACCGTTGATCGCCCACACGGCGCAGTGGCTGCCGGCGCACACGACGCTCTCCGGTCGCGTCTACAGTGGCCTCACCCACAGCATCTCGGAGGAGGAGCTCGGCGACGTGCACCGGTTCCTCACGACCTGGGTCGAGGGGATCGACGAGGATCAGACCGAGGGTCCTCGACCGTCCTGAGTCTCGTCGCCGGAGTCCGGGTCGGCGTTGTCGTCGGCCCCCTCCGCCCCTTTGTCGACGCTGCCTCCCGATCCGCGGAAGGCCACGGACAGCGCGATGCCGATGGCGACGCCGAACAGGAGGCCGAGCGCCCAGTTCTGCAACGCGACGCCCATGGAGACGCCGATGGCCATGCCGACCGCGAGACCGATACCGAGGCCCGTCCGCGCGCGCATCTCCTCAGGGCTGGGGTTCCGATCGTCTGCCATGACTCCACGGTAGGAGCCCGGGAGGGGCGCCGCATCCCCCGTGCGACGGACCCGCGACACGCCCGGGAGTTGCGCGATGCGACACGCCCGGGTATCGTCGTGGCGTCCTGTCCGCCGTGTCTGGAAGTCCTTTGATCTGAATCGTCGCCTCCGCGCCCCTCTTCTCGCGCGCTGACCCGACGATCGCCGACTCCCCGGCAGACACTCTCCTCCGTTCCCCGTGACTCCACGGCCCGGCAGGGGCTCGGTGTCAGTGCATCCTCGCACTCGACAGGAGACACCCCATGTCACAGCCCTCTTCCTCGCACGCCTCGGTCGTCCTCGACCGCCTCTCCTTCACCTGGCCCGACGGCACAGTCGCCCTCGACGGCGTCTCCGGAGCCTTCGGCGCGGGCCGCACGGGCCTGGTCGGCCGCAACGGCGCCGGCAAGTCGACGCTGCTCCGGCTCATCGCCGGCGAGCTCGACCCGACCTCGGGGACCGTCAGCACCTCGGGAGAGGTCGCCTTCCTCCCCCAGCAGCTCACGCTCGACGTGGAGCGCCGGGTGTGCGACCTCCTCGGGGTGTCCGCCGCCCTCGACGCCGTCCGCGCCATCGCCGCGGGCGATGTCGACCCCGCGCACTTCGACGCGGTCGGCGACGACTGGGACATCGAGGCGCGGGCCGAGGCCTCCCTCGCGGAGGCCGGGCTCGCCCCCGAGTTCCTCGACCGCACCGTCGGCGAGCTGTCGGGCGGGGAGGCCGTGCTCGTCGCGATCGCCGGCATCCGGCTGCAGCGGGCGCCCCTCACCCTCCTCGACGAACCCACGAACAACCTCGACCGCGACGCCAGAGCCACCCTCGCGGCGATGGTGGAGGGATGGAAGGGCACGCTCATCGTCGTGAGCCACGACCTCGCGCTTCTCGAGCTCATGGACGACACCGCCGAACTCTACGGACAGACCCTTTCGGTGTTCGGCGGACCCTACTCGGAGTGGCGCGCCTGGCTGGATGCCGAGCAGGATGCGGCGAAGCACGCCGAGGTCGCCGCCGCGCAGGTGCTCCGCAAGGAGAAGCGGCAGCGGATCGAAGCCGAGGTCAAGCTCGCTCATCGCGCCCGGACCGCCAAGAAGGCGGAGGTCGAGAAGCGCGTTCCGAAGATCATCGCGCACGGTCGGAAGATGGCCGCCGAGGTATCGGCCGGCAAGCTGCGCACCGAGGTCGGCGCGAAGGAGGACGCTGCGCGCGCAGCACATGATGCGGCGGGTCGGCGGGTCCGGTCGGATGCCTCGATGAAGATCGAGCTGCCCGATCCCGACGTGTCGCGCAGCCGTCGGATCGCCGAGCTCGGCGGGCCGGATCGGTCCTGGGTGATCCAGGGTCCGGAGCGCGTGGCCCTGATCGGCCGCAACGGCGCCGGCAAGACGACGCTGTTGGAGCGGCTGGTCTCCGGGTCCGTGCACAACTCAGGAGAAGAGCCGCCGGAACGTCCGAATCCGTCGTCGGAGGCAGAGATCGGGCGCGATCCCCTGAGTTGTGCACGGCCGGAGCTGCGGGCGGAGGCGCTCACCGACCGGATCGGCTACCTCCCGCAGCGCGTCGACGGTCTCGATGAGGAACGCTCCGTCTTCGAGAACATCGCGGCCGCAGCGCCGCATGTGCCGGAGAAGGAGCTTCGCAATCGGCTCGCCCGGTTCCTCATCCGAGGCGCGACGGCCGACCGTCCGGTGTCGGCACTCTCCGGCGGCGAGAGATTCCGAGTCGCCCTGGCCCGGCTGCTCCTCACCGATCCGGCCCCGCACCTCGTCGTCCTCGACGAGCCGACGAACAACCTCGACCTCGACACGGTCGACCAGCTCGTCGAGGCGCTGCGGGCGTACCGCGGGGCGGTGCTCGTCGTGAGTCACGACGACGCCTTCCTCGCCCGGCTCGACCTCGACCTCACCCTGGAGATCGATGCCGACGGCGGGTTGCGGGAGGTCGGGTGACGTCTTCCGTCGTTCCGTCTGCACGACCCGGGTCCGTCCGCACGACCGGAACCGTGGTTCCGTCGTGCGGGCGGAACGAGGTCGTGCGAGTGGGGCAGCCGGGTGTCAAGGTCCGGGCCGGATGTCGGTGGGGTCGGGAATGATGGAGGCATGAGCGACGTGCTCGACCGTTTCACCCCGGCCACACAGGACTGGTTCCGGGGTGCCTTCACCGCACCCACGCCGGCACAGGCGGGGGCGTGGGAGGCGATCTCCGCCGGCAAGCACGCGCTCGTCGTCGCTCCGACGGGCTCCGGCAAGACCCTGTCGGCGTTCCTCTGGGCGATCGACAGCGTGTTCCGCGAGCGCGCCGACCTCCCGGAGGAGCCGAAGAAGGACGGGTCCCGCACGCGGATCCTGTACATCTCCCCGCTCAAGGCCCTCGGCGTCGACGTGGAGCGCAACCTGCGCTCTCCCCTCATCGGCATCGGGCAGTCCGCGCGGCGGCTCGGTCTCGCAGCCCCCGGCATCACGGTGGGCGTCCGCTCCGGCGACACCACCTCGAGCGATCGCCGCAAGCTCGTGTCCGATCCGCCCGACATCCTCATCACCACGCCCGAGTCGCTGTACCTGATGCTCACGAGCCGGGCGGGCGACACCCTCCGCGACGTGCACACGGTCATCATCGACGAGGTGCACGCCGTCGCCGCCACCAAGCGCGGCGCGCATCTCGCTGTGAGCCTGGAACGCCTCGACGCCCTCCGCCGCTCCCACGGCGCCGAGAGCGCCGCGCAGCGCATCGGCCTCTCCGCCACCGTGCGCCCGATCGACGAGGTGGCACGTTTCCTCGGCGGCGCGGACCCGGTCGAGATCGTCGCCCCGCCCGCGTCGAAGACCTTCGAGCTCGGTGTCGTGGTGCCGATGGACGACATGACCAACCCGCCTCCCCCGCCCGGCGCCCCGCCGGAAGCGCCCGGCATCGACGCGGAGTACACCGAGGTCACCGGGTCCGTGTGGCCGCACGTCGAGGAGGCGATCGTCGATCGCATCCTCCAGAACAACTCGACCATCGTCTTCGCGAACTCCCGCCGCCTCGCCGAGCGGTTGACCGGACGGCTGAACGAGATCTACGCGGAGCGGATCGGCGTCGCACTGCCGGAGCCGTCCGTGCCCGCCGCGATGATGGCGCAGGCGGGGTCCACCGCGGGCGCCGATCCCGTGCTGGCCAAGGCACACCATGGCTCGGTGTCGAAAGAGCAGCGGGCGCAGGTCGAGGAGGAGCTGAAGTCCGGCGTCCTCCGTTGCGTGGTCGCTACGAGCAGCCTGGAACTCGGCATCGACATGGGTGCCGTCGACCTCGTGATCCAGGTGGAGGCGCCGCCGTCTGCGGCCTCCGGACTCCAGCGCGTGGGTCGCGCCGGCCATCAGGTCGGCGAGATCAGCCGGGCCGCCCTCTTCCCCAAGCACCGCGGCGACGTGCTGCACACCGCGATCGTGACGGAGCGCATGCTGGCGGGGAAGATCGAGGCCATCCAGGTGCCGCGGAACCCGCTCGACATCCTCGCCCAGCAGACCGTCGCGGCCAGCGCCCTCGGAGCGATCAGCGTCGAGGAGTGGTTCGAGACCGTCCGCCGCTCCGCCCCGTTCCAGTCGCTCCCCCGCTCCGCCTATGAGGCCACGCTCGACCTGCTGGCCGGCCGCTTCCCCTCCGACGAGTTCGCCGAGCTGCGGCCGCGACTCGTCTGGGATCGCGATGCCGGCACGCTCACCGGTCGCCCTGGTGCGCAGCGGATCGCGGTCACCAGCGGCGGCACCATCCCCGACCGCGGGCTCTTCGGCGTCTTCGTCGCCGGCGAATCCACGGGGGCCCGGGTGGGCGAGCTCGACGAGGAGATGGTCTACGAGTCCCGCGTCGGGGACGTGTTCACGCTGGGCACCACGAGCTGGCGCATCGCCGAGATCACCCACGACCGGGTCAACGTCATCCCCGCCTACGGCCAGCCGGGAAAGGTGCCGTTCTGGCACGGCGACGGCATCGGGCGTCCGTTCGAGCTGGGCGAGGCGCTGGGGGCGTTCTCCCGCGAGGTGTCCGCGGCGAAGCCGGAAAAGGCGGAGCAGCGCCTCATCGCCGCCGGACTCGACGAGCAGGCGCGCGCGAACCTCCTCGCCCATCTCTCCGAGCAGCGGGAGGCCACGGGCACCCTGCCGACGGACCGCACGCTGACCGTCGAGCGCGGACACGACGAGGTCGGCGACTGGCGGGTCATCCTGCATTCCCCGTACGGCATGAAGGTGCATGCGCCGTGGGCGCTCGCCATCAATGCGCGCGTGCGGGAGCGTCTCGGCGTCGAGGGCTCCGCGGTGGCGAGCGACGACGGCATCATCGTCCGCATCCCCGACGCCGAGTCGGAGCCGCCCGGCGCGGAGCTGTTCGTGTTCGATCCAGATGAGCTCGAACAGCTCGTCACGCAGGAGGTCGGCGGCTCGGCGCTGTTCGCGTCGCGGTTCCGGGAGTGCGCCGCGCGGGCGTTGCTCATGCCGCGCACGAACCCCAACCGCCGGACGCCCCTGTGGCAGCAGCGCCAGCGCTCGGCGCAACTCCTCGAGGTCGCGCGCCGTCATCCCACCTTCCCCGTCATCCTGGAGACCCTGCGCGAGGTGCTGCAGGACGTCTACGACCTGCCGTCGCTGCGCAGGCTCGCAACGAGCATCGCCGACCGCCGCATCCGCCTCGTCGAGACGCAGCCGGGGCAGCCGTCGCCGTTCGCGCGCGACCTCCTCTTCGGTTACGTCGGGGCGTTCATGTACGAGGGCGACTCGCCGCTCGCGGAACGCCGCGCCGCCGCTCTCTCCGTCGACCCGGCGCTGCTGGGCGAGCTGCTGGGCACGGTCGAGCTGCGCGAGCTCCTCGACCCCGACGTCATCGCCCAGTTCGAGCGCGAAGCCCAGCGTCTCGACCCGGAGCGCCGGGCGCGCGGCCTGGAGGGGGTCGCCGACCTCCTCCGGCTGCTCGGCCCGCTCGACGCCGACGAGGTCGCCGCGCGCCTCGATCCCGACTCCACCGACGGGGCGACCGCGGCAGCGCTGCTGGACGACCTCGTGACCGCGCGACGGGCCATCCCGGTCACGATCGCCGGGGTGTCCAGGGTCGCCGCGATCGAAGACGCGGGGCGCCTGCGCGACGCGCTCGGGGCGGCCCTGCCGACCGGCATCCCCGTCGCGTTCCTCGAGCCGCTGGCGGATCCTCTCGGCGACCTCGTGGCCCGTCACGCCCGCACCCACGGCCCGTTCACGACCGTAGCCGTCGCCGAGCGGTTCGGACTCGGTACCGCCGTCGCCCGGCACACCCTGCAGCGCTTGGAGACGAACGGCCGCCTCACGAGCGGGTACTTCCTCCCCACCGCCGCCGGCAGTGGCGACGACATCGAATGGTGCGACACCGAGGTGCTGCGGCGGCTGCGGATGCGATCGCTCGCCGCGATCCGCGGGTCCGTCGAGCCGGTGTCCCCGGAGGCCTATGCGCGGTTCCTGCCGGACTGGCAGCACCTCGGTCGGCCCCTGGAGGGCATCGACGGCGTGCTGACGGTGATCGAGCAGTTCGCCGGCGTGCCCATCCCCGCCAGCGCCTGGGAGTCGCTCGTCCTTCCGTCGCGGGTGCGCGATTACACCCCGGCGATGCTCGACGAGCTCACGGCCGCCGGCGAGGTGATCTGGTCCGGCCACGGCACGCTTCCCGGGCGCGACGGGTGGGTCTCGCTGCACCCGGCCGATCTCGCCCCGTTCACGCTGCCCGATCCGGACGCGGAGATCGCGGCGGACTCGTTGGAAGCGCGCCTCCTCGCGGCCCTCGCGGCGGGCGGCGCCTACTTCGCCGCGCAGCTCAAGGAGATGACCGGCGCCGAGAACGAGCAGTCGGTGCTGGAGGCCCTGTGGTCGCTGACGTGGTCCGGGCACGTCACCAATGACACGTTCGCGCCGATCCGCTCGCTGCTGACCGGGGGCTCCCAGGCCCACAAGGTCAAGCGCCGCGCTCCGCGGGCGCGCACCTATCGCGGCATGTCGCTCACGCGCACCGCGCCGCGCCCGACCTCCATCGGCGGTCGGTGGTCGCTGCTCCCCGAGGTCGAGACCGATCCGGCGCGCCGCGCGACCGTCACCGCCGGACTGCTCCTCGACCGCTACGGCGTGGTCACCCGCGGCGCCGTGCAGTCCGAGGGCGTCCCCGGGGGTTTCGCGCAGGCGTACCGCGTGCTGGCCGGGTTCGAGGAGGCGGGGCACTGCCGCCGCGGCTATGTGATCGAGAAGCTCGGCGCCGCGCAGTTCGCGGCCTCCGCCACGGTCGACCGCCTCCGCACGTACGCCGGCCTCGCCGATCCGCCGCCACGGAAGGCCGTCACCCTCGCCGCCACCGACCCCGCGAACCCGTACGGCGCGGCGCTCGGGTGGCCGAAGCTCGAGGGCGTCTCGCATCGCCCGGGACGCAAGGCCGGCGGCCTCGTGGTGCTCGTCGACGGCACCCTCGTGCTGTCGCTCGAGCGCGGGGGGCGGACCGTGCTGTGCTTCACGGACGACGAGGAGGTGCTGCAGGCCGCCGCCGCCGACCTCGCGACGACGGCCAGGGACCGCCGCCTGGACACCCTCACCGTCGAGAAGGTGAACGGCGAGGGGGTGTACGGCACGATCCTCGGGCGGGCCCTGCAGGAGGCGGGCTTCGTCCAGACGCCGCGCGGCTTCACCCTCCGCAAGGCCGTCTGACCCGACATCACGACCACCCCCGACCCCCCTTACCCTGGAGCCATGATCCGAGAGTTCGCCGCCGGCGTCCGCACCCTGTTCCGCGGGTTCGGCGTGTGGCGCACCCGTCCGGGCCTGATGGCGCTCGGGCTCGTCCCCGCGATCATCGCGCTCGTGCTCCTCGCGGCCGTCCTCGTGCCGCTGATCCTGTCGATGCCGTCGCTGTCCGCGTGGCTCACCCCGTTCGCCGACGGCTGGGCGGAGCCCTGGCGCGGCTTCCTCCGCACCGCGGTCGGCCTCGTCGTCGTGGCAGCCGCACTCGCGCTGGCCAGTTCGGTGTTCAGCGCCCTCACCCTCACGATCGGCGACCCGTTCTACCAGCGCATCTGGCACGCCGTGGAGAGAGACCTCGGCGACCCGCCTCCCGCCGACGGCGGTAGCTTCTGGACCACCGTCGGCGAAGGGCTCCGTCTGGTCATGCTCGGCATCCTGATCGCGCTCCTCGTCCTGCTCGTCGGCCTCGTTCCCGGTGTCGGCGGCGTCCTCGGCGCGGTTTCCGGCGTCGTCCTCACGGGCCGCCTGCTCGCGCGGGAGCTGACCGGCCGCGCCTTCGATGCGCGCGACCTGAGCCCGGCCGCCCGCGCCGCGCTGTTCTCCGGCAGCCGTGCGCGCGTGCTCGGCTTCGGCGTCGCCACCCAGTTGTGCTTCCTCATCCCGGGCGGTGCCGTCGCGGTGATGCCGGCCGCGGTCGCCGGGAGCACGATGCTGGCCCGCGACATGCAGGCCCGCACCCCGCTCGCCGTCGCCGCCGCCGCCCCTGCCCCGGGCCGGCACGACCGCACCACCGGGACCGCCTGATGCCCGAGGGCGATACCGTCTTCCGCACTGCGCGCCGCCTGGACGAAGCCCTCGCGGGCGGCGAGGTCACGCGCTTCGACCTCCGCGTGCCGCGGTTCGCGACACTGGACCTGACCGGGCAGCGGGTGCACGGCGCCGTCCCCCGCGGCAAGCACCTGTTGCTGCGGATCGGCGAGAGCACGCTGCATTCGCATCTGCGCATGGACGGTGCCTGGTTCGTCTACCGACCCGGCGAGAAGTGGCGGCATCCGGCGTTCAAGGTGCGGGCGATCGTCGGCACGGCGGAGCGCGAGGCGGTGGGTGTGGACATCGCCGAGGTCGAGGTCGTCGCCACCAGGGACGAGGACGACCTCGTCGGCTACCTCGGCCCCGATCCGCTCGCCGCCGACTGGGACCCGACGGAGGCCGCCCGACGACTCGGCGCCGACACCCGGGCTATCCACGTCGCCCTGCTGGATCAGCGGAACGTTGCGGGCTTCGGCAACGAGTACGCGGCAGAACTCCTGTTCCTCCGCGGAATCCTGCCGACCACGCCGACCCCCGAGGTCGACGTCGCCGCCCTGCTCGACCTGGGCGTGCGGACCATCCGCGCGAACCGCGACCGCCGCAACCGCACCTTCACCGGCATCGATCGTCCGGGACAGGCGACGTGGGTGTACGGTCGGGCCGGTCGCCCCTGCCGCCGCTGCGGCACGCTCATCCGCCGCGGGGAGCTGGGGGCCGATCCGACGCGCGAGCGGATCACGTTCTGGTGCCCTCGGTGCCAGCGCTGAGCCGTATCCATCCGCGGGAATGAATCTGCCCCTCTCGTGGTTGTTGATATATCCGGAGAACTCCGGAGCACGGGAGGAATCGTGGGCAAGAACTACGTCGACATCGAGAACGACCACGGAGCGACGCTGCGGTATCGCAAGCACGCCAACGGTCGCGGTCTCGTCGCGCATGGCGCCAAGGTGCATCCGAAGGCGCACATCGAGGCGGGGGCCTACATCGAACCGGGAGCACGCGTCGGAGCGGGGGCCATCGTCGCCCGCGGTGCGTGGGTGGACGAGGACGCCGTGATCGGCGAGGGCGCGTACATCGACGCGCACGCGCACGTCGGCCAGGGCGCGGCGGTCGGCGACCACGCGCACGTCGGGGTCCGCACCGACATCGGGGCCGGGGCCCGCATCGTGCGGGGCGCCCGCATCGGCGACGACGAGACGGTCGCGGCGGGGCTCACCGTCGCCACCGATCAGAAGGGTCTGTGGCTGGCCGCCTGACCGCGCTCAGAGCAGGCGTCGCTCCGACGCCCAGGCCGTGAGCTCGTGACGCGAGGAGAGCTGCAGCTTGCGCAGCACCGATGAGACGTGGGTCTCCACGGTCTTGATCGAGATGAACAGCGCGGCTGCGACCTCCTTGTAGGCGTAGCCCCGGGCGATCAGCCGCATGACCTCCTGCTCACGGGAGGACAGCCGGTCGAGTTCGTCCGTCGCCGTGGCGGTCTCGCCGGCGACGGCGCCGAATGCGTCGAGCACGAAACCGGCGAGCCGCGGCGAGAACACCGCGTCCCCCTCGGCGACAGCGTGGACGGCATCGCTCACCTCGCGTCCGGACGAGCCCTTCGTGATGTAGCCGCGCGCCCCCGCGCGGATGACCCGCACGACGTCGGCGGCTGCGTCGGACACGCTCAGAGCGAGGAAACGGGTTCCCGGCACTGCCGACCCGCGGAGCACGGCCTCCCCGCCGGTCGCGTCGTCACCTTCGCCGCCGGGGAGGTGCACGTCGAGGAGCACCACGTCGGGTGCGGTCTCCGCGATCACGGCGATGGCCGATGGCACGTCCGCCGCCTCGCCCACGACCTCCACGCTGGCGTCGAGGTCGGCCCGCAGGCCGGAGCGGAAGATGGAATGGTCGTCGACGATCACGACGCGCAGACGGTCAGCCACGGAACTCCTGTCGCACGGCGCCCCGCTCCGGGGATGCAGCGGTCGTGATGCGCAGGTGGACCTCGGTGCCTGCCTCATCGCTGCGCACGGACCCGGTGCCCCCGGCCCGACGCATGCGCCCGATGATCGACTCGCGCACGCCGAGACGGTCGCCCGGCACCTCGTCGAGCCGGAATCCGGGACCGCGGTCACGGACGAACACCTCGACGCCATCGACACGCCCCTCGATGTACACGGAGATCTCGCCTCGCGCATGCCGGGCGGCGTTCAGCATCGCCTCGCGAGCGGCGGCAGCCAGCTCCCCGCTGGCCCGCTCCGCGGAGAGTCCGGCCGAGACCACGTCGATCCGGACCGGGTGGTCGATCTCGAGCGCTCCGGCGTAGTCGCGCAGGGCGGTCGGGAGGTCGCTGTCGGCCGGGGCGTCCCCGTCGTACAGCCACGCGCGCAGCTCCCGCTCCTGCGCGCGGGCCAATCGTGCGGCCTCACTCGATGCCCCGGCTCGATTCTGGATCAGGGCGAGCGTCTGCAGCACCGAGTCGTGCAGGTGAGCCGCCATGACGCTGCGCTGCTCCTCCCGGATGCGGCGCACCCGCTCCCCCGCCAGCTCCCGCCAGCGCGGAATGAGCGTCGAGGCGACCACCGCGACCAGCCCTGTCAGCGGGACCAGCACGAGCACGACACCCGAGCGGGCGACCGGCCAGGAGAGCAGCAGGAGCACCACGAGCCCGAGGATCAGCACCGCGAGGATGCGGACGGTGGTGGTGTGCCGAGGGCCGCGCGCCGTGTCGCTGCGATCGATGAGCGTCGCCCACAGCCCGGAAGCGGTCGCACACAGGGTGGTACCGCCGACGACCACGGCCGCCGTCCCCGGAGGGATCGAACCGTTCAGCCAGTCGCTCCCCCCGCGCCACACCACGATGACGAGGGCGCCGACGGCCGCGGGGACCAGCAGAAGCCAGGCGACCGGGAGGCGTCGCGTCGGCGACGTCATCCCCTCCGCCCACGGCATGAACGTCCAGCACCACGCATAGAGAAGCACGCCCGCGCCGCCGCAGAGCGTCAGGGCGAGGAACAGCGCCCGCACCAGCCTGGCGCCCACGCCGAGGTGGCGTGCGATCCCGGCGCTCACCCCGGCCACGAGAGCATCGCGGTCGCGGGTCAGCGCCGGACGCGCGGTCGCCGGTGCCGGGGAGGCGGGCGCGGAGACGGCGGAAGGCATAACGTCATCCAATCATCCGCGTCGTCCTCAGGGGGCGTCCCCGGCGCGGAATCAGGGTGCGCTCAGGGGTTCTCCCCATGGCACCGCGGCGCCGACGGCCGCGAGGATCGACACATGACGATTCCGACCGCCCCGCCGCCGCCCGCCGACCACGATGTGCCGGCACCGGATGCCCCCCGCAGACCGCGCGGCGCCGATCGCTTCCTGCTGTGGGTCTCCGGCCTGGGCGTGGTCCGCACCGACGGGTGGCTCGGCGGCGTCGCCGCCGGCATCGCGATCCGGCTGCGCATCGATCCGCTGATCGTGCGGGGGATCCTCGTGGTCGCCGCCCTCTTCGGCCTTCCGGCGCTGTTCCTGTACGCCCTCGCCTGGGCCGTGCTGCCGGACGTCGACGGGCGCGTGCACCTCCGCGATCTGCTGCAGCGCCGGTTCGACCCGGTGCAGCTCGGCATCCTGGCGGTGGCGGTGATCGGCCTCTTCCCGACGGCTCCGCTGGCCGGGCGCCTGTTCGGCCTCGGCTACGACGGCTGGTCGGCGCTGTCGGCCTTCACCTGGGTGGTCGGACTCGTGCTCGCCGCCGCTCTGCTCTTCCTCATCGTGCGTGCCGCGCGCCGCACCCCGGGTGCTTCCGCGCCGGATCTGCCGGGGGCTTCCGCAGATCCGGCGGCCCCGGCCGCGTCCGCCCCCCTCGCGGGTTCGGGTCCCGCCACGGGGGCGGACGCCACTCCTTCCGCAGCGGACGCACCTCCTCCGGTGACGCGTCCCGACGCCGTCGCGAACGACATCCTCGCCATCCCGGCCCCTCCGGCGCCTCTTCCTCCCGGCACGCAGGACCCCGCCGCGCTGGAAGCCTGGCGTGCGCAGCATGCCGCGTGGAAGGAGCAGGATCAGGCCTGGCGCCGTCAGCAGCAGGATGCGGAGCGCGCCGCGCGCGACCAGCTCCGCCGGGAGCGTCAGGCCGAGGCTGCCGTGTTCGCCGCCGCCGCCGCGGAGCGCCGACGTGTCCGCCGCGCGTCGAATCCGCGCGCCGGTTTCCCGTTCGTCATGACCGCCCTCGGCCTCGCGATCGTCGTCGGTGCCGGCGTGGGACTCGCCGTCGGTGAAGCCCTCGGGGGCGCGCTGGGGCTGTTGTCCGGCGCACTGGTCCTGGCCCTGGCGATGATCACGGCCGGAGCCCTCCGTCGCCGCAGTGGCGCCCTCGCCTTCCTCACCGTGCTGACCCTCGCCGCCGGGCTCCTCACGGGCGTCCTGTCCACCATGCCGGGCCTCACGCTCGGGTACGCCTCGCTCACGAACAACCAGGAGGCGAACGTCCGTCAGCCGTTCGGCGACCTGTACCTGCAGCTCCACCCGCACGACGGCGGTCCTCGCCCCATCGAGATCGAGAAGGGGTCGGGGAGGACCGAGATCTTCGTCGACGCGGGCGTGCAGCTGCAGCTCCGCGGCACCGTCGGCGACGGTGTGGAGGTGAGCTGGCTCCGCGTCGATCCCGACGACCCGATGGTCATGGACACCGGCGTCATCTCCACCCGGCCACGGGGCGAGGAGAACGTCCTCAACGCGAACATCTCCGCCGAGGAGGGCAGCCCCTCCACGATCCAGCCCGTGACCGTCGACCAGGCGAGCGGCGTCATCGTCGTGACCCTGCAGGAGCCTGAGGAGGGCCAGGAATGAGCACCGAGACCATCACCGCACCGCGGGTGCGCTGGGCAGCCGTCATCTGGGGCACGACCTTCGCCGCGATCGCCGCGGGGGCGCTGTGGTTCCTCACCGACCCGGAGCGCCGCGCCGCGCTGGCCGACGGCGTGGGGACGATGACCCCCGCCACCCTGCTCACGATCCTGCTCCTCACCGCCGGGGCGCTGTTCCTCGTGGGCGGTGTCGCCGGACTGGTCCGGCGCACCCAGCGGAACTCCCCCGCCGAGGACGCGGAGGACGCCGAGTAGCCTGGATCCCATGGCGCACCAGGGACGACGACCCGCGAAGGGCTCCGGCAAGGGCTCACCCGCCCACCGGAGCCGTGCCGCGGGCGGCGGCTCACGGCAGGGGAAGCCGACTCCGCGTCGCACCCCCCGCGCCGAGAAGGTCGTATTCGACGCTCCGACCGCGCCGCCTGAGGAACCGCGGACGTTCCGCCTCGGCGCCGTACCCGGGGCGACACCGGGCAAGTGGATCGACACCTGGAAGCGCCGCCTGCCCCACGTGGCCCTCGAACTCGTCCCGATCGAGGTCGCCGAGCAGCGTCCGGCGCTCGACGATCTCGACGCCGCCCTCGTGCGCCTCCCGCTCGACGATGTGTCCCTGCACGTCATCCCGCTGTACGACGAGGTCCCGGTCGTCGTGGCCTCGGCCGATTCTCACCTGCTCGCGGCGGACGAGCTGACGACCGCCGACCTCGCCGGCGAGGTGCTCCTCTCCCTGTCCGACGACGTGCTCGGCCCGCTGAAGCTGCCGGACACCGCCCCCGCTCGCGTGGCCGCCCTGTCGACCGCCGACGCGATCGCCACGGCGGCGACGGGTGTCGGCATCGTCCTCGTCCCGATGTCACTGGCCCGACTGCACCACCGGAAGGACGCCGACTACCGGGTCCTCGCCGACGGCCCGGTCTCGACCGTGGCCCTCGCCTGGCCGCGCGACCGGACCACGCCCGACGTCGAGACGTTCGTCGGGATCGTCCGCGGACGCACGGCGAACTCCTCGCGCTGAGCCGTCAGGCCCGGGCTCTCCCCCTCGTTAGAATCGCCTGATGGCCTCGCTTCTCTACGTCTGCGTGCGACCCGAGACCGGGGCGGCGGATGCCGAGCACGCTTCGTTCCGGCGGGCCCTCGGGGTCGACGTGGTCGATCGTCTCGACCTGCTGCACGAGCCGCTGACTCCGGCCCATCTCGACCGGTACCGCGGCGTCGTCATCGGCGGTTCGCCGTTCAACGTCACCGACGTCGAGAAGACCCCGGTGCAGCGGCGCGTGGAGGCCGATCTGGAGACGCTCGCCCGCGCGGCACGGGAACAGCGGATCGCCGCCTTCTTCACGTGCTTCAGCATCGGCGTGCTCACCCGGCTCCTCGGCGGCGAGGTCGTGACGACCATGCCGGAGGCGGCGAGCGCGACCGTCATCGAGACGACGCCGGAGGGCGCCGTCGATCCCGTGTTCGGCCCGTCCGGTCCGGCACTCACCGTCTTCACCGCGCACAAAGAGAGTGCGGCAGCGACTCCTCCGGGGGCCGTGCTCCTCGCCACCAACGCGGACTGCCCCGTGCAGGCCTACCGGGTGGGAACGCACCTGTACGCCGCGCAGTTCCACCCCGAGCCGACGCCGCGCGACTTCGCCGACCGCATGACGTTCTACCGCACGACCGGGTACTTCGATCCGGCGCAGTTCGACGCGGTGCAGCAGGACGTCCTCGCGGCCTCGGTCACCGAGGGCGCCGCCCTGCTCCGCCGCTTCGCCGAGCTGTTCGGCTGAGATCAGGCCGGCGCGTCGCCGCGGAGCAGCGGGACACGCTCGCGCAGGTAGGCCTCCAGCGGCATGAACCCGCCCGCCTGACTCCAGCGCACCGACGGCACGCCGTCGATGAGCGCGAGCGGACCGGAGGAGCCTCCGGCGTCGACCGCATCGACGTCGATCACGCTCCACCCGACGTGCACGACATCCCCCTCGTGGAAGCCGCCCCGGAGCGCGAGGGCCCGGCGCTCGGCTCGGGCGCGCGCCGACTCGGCGGTGTATCCCCGACGCCCCGGGTCCGCGGCGCGGAGCACCTCCGCCGTCGCCAGGGCGTGCGTGTCGGTGAGCAGGATCACGCCGAGGTGCCAGGCCTCGCCGACCCGGACGATCCGCCGCCCGCGCCAGCGTGAGTCCTTCTCCTCGCCGAGGCCCTCTCGGGGGGCTCCGGCGAGCTCCTGCACGGCCTGGGTCAGCAGGGCGGAGGCGGTGGTCACAGCTCCCCCAGCGTGGTCTGGTCGGCGAGGCGCGGGCCGGCGACCTGCGCACGATCGCCACGCAGCGTCATGCCGATCAGCGGGTACAGGAGCACCGACAGCATGCCCGCCCCGACCAACGCGGCCGCGGTCCCGGAGTCGAGCATGTCCTGATCCACGCCGATCGCGGTGACGGCGACGATGATCGGCAGTCCGGTGGCCGCGAGCAGCCCGAGGGCGGCACGGTCCCGTCCGCTGGCTCCCGCCGGGGCGGAGAGCTGGGCAGCCGAGCCGCGGATCACCAGGAGGGCCAGCAGGAACACCGGCACGAGGGACATCGCCGAGGGGGACGTCAGCAGCGCCTGGAGGTCGAAGGTCACGCCCGTGTAGAGGAAGAACACCGGGACGAGGAAGCCGAAGGCGAGACCCTCGATCTTGCTCTCGACCTCTTCGGCATCCTTCTCCGGGGCCCTGGCCATGATGATGCGCCAGATCGCGCCGGCGACGAACGCCCCGAGGAGCATGTCGAGGTCGAGCATCACGCTGAGGCCGACGAGCGCCGCGATGAGGAGGATCACGAACCGCACCCCGAACTGGTCGGAGGTGTGGAGGGTCGCGCGCACGATGCCGTGCAGGCGCCCGTGGGGCACCCGATGTGCGATGAGGACGGCGAGCCCCGCGAGGACGACGAAGGTGAGCAGCACCGCCGTCGCCAGGGGCGTCGTCCGGGTGCTGAGGAAGATCGAGATCGCGATCAGCGGCAGGAACTCGCCCACGGCGCCGATCGTGCTGATGGCGCGGCCGAACGGCGTGTCCAGTTCCTTCGCATCGCGCAGGATCGGCATCAGTGTGCCGAGGGCGGTCGAGCTCAATGCGATCCCGATGACGACCATGCCCTCGCCAGGGGCGAAGAAGAATCCGAGTCCGATGCCGAGCACCACGCTGAGCAGCCAGCCCAGCGACGCCCGGGCGAGGGGCTTCCCGGCCACCTGACGGAAGTCGATCTCGGAACCCGCGACGAAGAACAGCACGGCGAGGCCGAAGTCGCTGAGCTTCTCCAGCAGCGGACCGGGCTCGACCCAGCCGAGCACAGCCGGCCCGACGAGGATGCCGAGGACGAGCTCGAACACGACGATCGGCACCCGGACGAGCGGACGCACCCCGCGGGCGAGCAACGGCGCGGCCACCGCCAGCAGGGGGATCAGCACCAGTCCGATGTCGCTCGCATCCACGGTCTCAGGGTAGCGACGCCGCGGGCGATTCGCTCCCCACCCGCGCGGCACGGCAGAATCGATGCACACCCCGAGGAGCAGCCATGACCCAGCCCGATACCGCCCGCCTGCTGATCGCCTGCGACGACCAGCCCGGCATCGTCGCCGCGGTCGCCGGCGTGCTCGCCCAGCACGGAGCCAACATCATCTCGCTCGACCAGCACTCGACCGACTCCGAGGGTGGCCGGTTCTTCCAGCGGACCGTCATCCACCTCGACGGGCTCGCCGCCGCACGTCCCGCTCTGGAGGCCGACATCGCGGCGGTCGCCGAGCGCTTCGGCATGGAGTGGTCGCTGCACGACGTCGCGCGTCGCAAGCGCGTGGCGATCTTCGTCTCGAAGTACGACCACTGCCTCATGGAGCTGCTGTGGCGCACGCAGCGCGGGCAGCTCGACATCGACATCACCATGGTCGTCTCGAACCACCCCGACCTCGCCGAGGCCGTCCGCTCCTTCGGCGTGCCGTTCGTGCACATCCCCTCGACGGACAAGCAGGCGATGGAGGAGCGTCAGCTCGACCTCCTTCGCGGCAACGTCGACCTCGTCGTGCTCGCCCGGTACATGCAGATCCTGAGCGACGACTTCATCACGCGCCTCGAGGCTCCGGTCATCAACATCCACCACTCGTTCCTGCCCGCCTTCATCGGCGCGAACCCCTATGCCAGGGCGAAGGAGCGCGGCGTGAAGCTGATCGGTGCCACGGCCCACTACGCCACGGCCGACCTCGACGAGGGGCCGATCATCGAGCAGGACGTCACGCGGGTCACGCACTCGGAGTCCGCGGCGGAGCTGCAGAGCCGGGGCGCTGACGTCGAGCGTCTGGTGCTGGCCCGGGCCGTGCAGTGGCACGCCGAGGACCGCGTGATCGTGCACGGCCGCTCGACCGTCATCCTGTAGCGCCCGGCCGCTCAGCGGTCGAGGTTCCTCACCGGCCGGGGACTCCGGCTGCGAGCTCCGCGAAGACCTCGGCAGCGGTCGTCCCGCACGCGAGCGGGGCGGCCTGCCCCATCCACAGCGACTGCAGCTCGCCCAGGTTCTGCTCCCCTGCCGCCGTGCGGAACCGTCCGGTGAGCCAGTTCTGCATCGGGAACGGGGCGATCGTGCCGCTCGCCTCGATCGCCCGGACCGCGCGGTTGCGGGCACCGCGGGCGACGCGTCCGCTCATCGCCCTGGTCAGCACGGTCTCGTCGGCGGCGGTGGTCCGGATGGCGTGGCGGTGCGCTGCCGTCGCGGCCGACTCGGCGGTCGCGAGGAACGCCGTCCCCACCTGCACGCCGGAGGCCCCGAGGGCGAAGGCCGCAGCGACCCCGCGACGGTCGGCGATCCCGCCGGCGGCGATGACGGGCACGTCGACCGCGTCCACGATCTGCGGCACGAGCGCGATGGTGCCCACCAGCGATTCGGCCGCGGGACGCAGGAAGGACACCCGATGCCCTGCCGCCTCGGCTCCCGAGGCGACGACAGCATCGACTCCGGCCTCGGCGAGCGCGACCGCCTCGGCGACCGTGGTGGCGGTACCCACGACACGGATACCGCGGTCGCGCGCCTCGGCGACGAGAGCGGCGGACGGCACCCCGAACACCACGCTCAGGACGGCCGGAGCGACCTCCCACACCGCGTCGAGCTGCTCGTCGAGCTCCGGCATGTAGCGCTCGGGCCGGGCCGGCACCGGAACCCCGACGGCCTCGTAGAACGGTTCCAGCGCCTGCGCGAAGACCGTGTGCTGCGGGTTCGGCACGGCCTCGTCACCCAGGGGCAGCCAGATGTTCAGGGCGAAGGGACGGTCGGTGGCACGGCGCAGTTCGGCCCCGACGGCGCGGATCCGTTCGCCGTCGTAGCCGTAGAGCCCGTACGAGCCGAGGCCCCCGGCTTCGCTCACCGCCGCCGTCAGCGCCACCGACGAGTTCCCCCCGAACGGTCCCAGCACGATCGGACGCTCGACTCCCAGAAGTTCTGTCGCCATACCCCGACGGTACGCCTTCGAATCGCCTGAATGGCTCCATCGGTGGCCCGGATGCAGCGATTCAGGCGATTCGAACGGGGTAAGCTCGCGGCATGAGCGAGTGGTTCGGGCAGATGCTCGGCTTCGTCGCGGCCGCGATCGGCCTCGTGACGATGCCGGATGCCGCCGCGCTCGGCCTCGCCATCGCGCTGCTCGCCGTCACCGTCCTCACGCTCGCCGTCGTGCTGAGCGTGCGCCACCAGGCCTCTGCCGACACCCCGCACCCGCTGCGGGCGATCGATGTCGGAACGCTCCTCCCGCAGAGCGATCCGGATGCCGCGGGACACCCTCGTCCGCGAGCGCCGGGAGTCGCGACCGCCGCGTAGTCCGTTCGACCGGGACCGCGCGGCCTTCGCCGACCCTTCCCGACCTCATCGAACGGACCCCCGTGGACATCTTCGCCTTCCCTCCCCTCGCCGCGCTCCTGGACGCCGCCTACGGCGCCCTGAACGGCCTCTCCACCCTTCTCGAACCCTTCGCCGGCCCCTCCGCCGCCGCCCTCGCCGTGGTCCTCGTGACCCTCCTCGTGCGCGCCCTCCTCATCCCCGTCGGCATCTCCCAGGCCAGGGCCGAGCAGACCAGGGCCCGCCTCGCTCCGAGGTTGCGCGCGCTGCAGCAGCGCCACCGGAAGAACCCGGAGCGCCTGCAGCAGGAGATGATGGCGCTCTACCGGGCCGAGAACACCTCGCCCTTCGCCGGGATGCTGCCCGTGCTGGCGCAGGCACCGGTCGTCGGCCTGCTCTACACGCTGTTCCTGCGACCGGAGATCGCCGGACACCCGAACGAGCTGCTCACCCACGACCTCTTCGGCGCCCCGCTCGGCACGAGCCTGGTGTCGGCCCTGTTCGGCGGCACCGCGACTCCGGCGACGTTCGCGGTCTTCGGCGTGCTGCTGGCCGTGATGATCGCCGTGGCCGAGGTCACCCGGCGGGTGTTCCGGCCGGCCCCCGTCGACGGCGACGACTCCCCGCTCAGCTCCCCCGGCATGCTCCGGATGATGGCGGCGCTGCACTACCTCACGGCGGTGTTCGCCGCCTTCGTCCCCCTGGCCGCTGCGCTCTACCTCACCGTGACGGTCGTGTGGACCCTCGTGCAGCGGGTGATCCTGCGCCGCCGCTACCCGCTGCCGCAGCCGGCGTCCGTCCCGGCGTGAGACCCGCCCGGCCGGACGGGCGTCAGTCCGGAAGCGGGATCGGAGCGGTGAACGGCCCCCGGGCACCGTCGCCCCTCCGGTCCCGCCGCACGCCCAGCGTCGTCCCCACGCTCGCGGCGATCACGAGCGCCACCGCGAGCACCCGCAGTGGCGTGGCGTCCTGTCCGAGGATGAGCCACCCGGCGAGGGTCGCGAACGCCGGCTCCAGGCTCAGCAGCACCCCGAACACCCGCTGCGGCAGGCGCCGGAGCGCCGCGAGCTCGAAGCTGTAGGGGATGACGGACGACAGCACCGCCGTGACCGCCGCGAGCAGGAGGAGCTGCGGGTCCAGCGCCACCGTCGCCGCCGCGGGCACACCCACGGGGATGAGGAGCACCGCCGCGACGACGAGCCCCATCGCGAGTCCGCTGCTGCCGGGGATGAGGGCGCCGACCCGGGCGCTCATCCGGATGTACATGACCCAGAATCCGGCCGCGATGAGGATGAAGACCACGCCGAGCGGGTCGAGCGGCTCGGCACCCACAAGCCCGTCCACCCCGAGCAGCGCCATGCCGAGCAGGGCCACGCCCACCCAGACCGCATCGGCGAGACGACGTGTCAGTACGGCGGCGAGCACGAGCGGCCCGAGGAACTCGATCGCGACGGCGGGTCCGAGCGGGATGCGGTCGATCGCGGCGTAGAAGAAGCCGTTCATCGCGGCCAGCGACACCCCGAACAACACGGCAGCGAGCCACTGCGGCCGGGTCCAGGCCCGGGGCCGGGGCCGCACGATCACGACCAAGAGCAGCGCGGCGATCGCGACGCGGAGCGACGTCACGCCCCACGGCCCGAGGACCGGGAAGAGTTGCGCGGCCACGGCGGCGCCGAACGGCAGCGAGAGGCAGGACCCGATGACGAGCGCGACGCCCACGAGGGGGCCGGATGCCGCGGGTCTCTGCACCACACAAGCTTAGGCGGCGGGGCCCCGCCTCCCCGCCGCCTGAGCCGTCCTTCCGCGGATCAGAGCGGCTTGCCGCCCGTCACCGCGAGCACCGCACCGGACACGTACGACGACTCCGCCGAGGCGAGGTAGACGTAGGCTCCGGCGAGCTCCGCGGGCTGCCCCGCGCGTCCGAGCGGGGTGTCCTGTCCGAACGTCTCCAGGCGCTCCGGGCCCCAGCCGGTCGCGGGGATCAGCGGCGTCCAGATCGGTCCGGGGGCCACGGCGTTGACGCGCACGCCGCGCGGTCCTGCTTCCTCCGCGAGCGCCTTGACGAAGGCGACCTGCGCGGCCTTCGTCATGGCGTAGTCGATGAGTCCCGGCGACGGCTGCGCGGACTGCACCGACGACGTGACGATGATGCTGGATCCGGGCTCGAGGTCGGGGAAGGCGGCGCGCGCCGAGAAGACGAGGCCGGCGAGGTTCGTGTCGAACACACGACGCATCTTCTCGGTGTCGAGGTTCTCGAAGCCGTCGATGTCGTGCTGGTAGGCCGCGTTGAGGACGAGCACGTCGAGGCCTCCGAGCTCGCGGCGCGCGCGGTGCACGGCGTCGGTGGCGAAGGCCTCCTCGCGGACGTCACCGGGGATGCTGACGCCGGTGCGACCAGCCTCACGGACGAGCGCGAGCGTCTCCTCGGCGTCCTCCTGCTCCTCCGGCATGTGCACGATGGCGACGTCGGCGCCCTCCCGGGCGAACGCGATGGCGACCGCGCGCCCGATTCCGGAGTCGCCTCCGGTGATGAGGGCACGTCGCCCTTCCAGTCTGCCGTGGCCGACGTACGACTGTTCGCCGTGATCGGGTTCCGGGGTGGTCTTCTCGGTGAGACCGGGCTGGTCCTGGCTCTGCGCGGGGAAGCCGTCCTCGTGGTGGGCGTGCCGCGGGTCGGTGAGGCCGCCGTCGCCGGTGGTGTCCGTCATGTCCGCTCCTCCTGTGTCGTGGGGCTGTCGATCAGGTCGTGATCGAGCCTCGCGGCTGGGGAGTGCGGACGGCAGGGGGTTGACAGTGCGGGGCGGCCTGCGCGAACGATGTGGCTAGCCGGCGCTCGGAGCGTCGCCGAGCCCGGGGTGCTCCGTCCCTTCGGCGGGCTCGGGCACGAGGTACAGGCCGCTGGGCGCGTTCGCGGTGAACGCGAGCGCCTCGATCCAGGAACGGTTGACGGCCGGCTGCCGGCTGCCGAAGTACTTGAAGACGAGCGAGCTGCCCGGTTGGATCCAGACGGTGGTCCGGCCGCCGCCGACGCTGGCGTCCTCGCGCCAGCTGAACGGGAACGGCTCGCCGCGACGCAGCTTGGCCGTGATGACGAGCTGCAGGTGCGTGAGCGCCCGATCCTCGATCTCGGTCTTCACGCTGCCTTCGTAGATGAACTTGCCCATCGGGTGATGCTCCTCGGTCGGATGCGCGTCAGCCCGGCGTACGGCACCGGGATCGGCCTCTATGGGAAGAGCGTATGCCCTCAGCAGGGCCCGACGGCAAATCGCCAAGCCGCTGAAGGAGCGGACCGGCGAAGTCAAGCCCCTGCGCGCGATCGACGCGCGGGTTAGCCTCGAAGCCTAGACACCCGAGGAGGGCACCGCCATGAACGCACGCCACATCGACGACCGTCCCGAGGAGGGCTACACGCCCGGCACCACGCACGCCGAGCGCGGCGCAGGCAACCCGCGACTGCGCGTGCGGCGCGATGACGAGCGCACCGAGTTCGCGCTCGATGTGGAGGAGATCCGCATCGGCTCCGCCGCCGGGAACGAGCTGCGCCTCGCCGACACCGAACCGGTCCACGCGACGATCGTGCACGACGACCGCGACGAGTACGTGGTGACGCTGCACGCGGACGGTGAGATGAACTCCAACCCGGAAGCCGACGCGACGCACCCCGGCGAGCGCACCGAGACGCTGCGCACCGGGTCCCGCTTCACGGTCGGCCCCTGGGAGCTGGTCTTCGCCCGCGACGAGTTCGCCGATCACGGACGGCCCTTCGGCGGACGCCTCGGCGGCGAGTTCTCCGACCAGCCGCTGCAGGAGGCGCGCCCCGGCTACGACGCCGACGACGAGCGGCTCTCGCAGGCGGACGTCAACGACGAGCAGTCTCAGTCGGACTCCAAGGCCGACTGATGGTGCGGGGTGCCCACGGGCTTCGACTCCGCTGAGCCCCGCTGCCGCAGGTAGATCGCGAACGCGACCATCGTGCCGACCGCGAGGAACTCGGACTGCCAGTTCTGCAGGGTGCGGTCCCAGAAGTCCGAACTGGTCACGTAGTCGAACCAGGTGATCGCGGCGACGCCGTGCATCGCGTTCTCCTCGTTCATCACGACGGTTCCGGCGAGAGACTGCGCGAGCCAGGACAGCACGAACACCGCGCCCATCACGATCAGCAGCGAGTTCCCGAACACCGCCGCACGCCACCCGCCCGCCCGGGCCCACCGCGGAGAATCCGGGCGGGCGTGGCGACCCACCAGCTGATCCGCATCGCTGCCCGGCCCCTCATCGCCGGGCTTCTTGGATTCCGGCGAGCCCTTCTGCACGAACCAGATCGTGGCCGCGATGAACAGGAAGAACTGCAGGAACTCCGACTGCCAGTTCTCGGCGACGTCGACCGCGAAGTCCGACGACCAGACGAAGTCGAGGAAGCCGACGGTCGGCTGCCCGTGATCGAGGAGCTCGTCGTTGTTGCGCAGGAAGCCGGCGATGGACTGACCGACCAGCGCCAGCAGGAACAGCGCGAGGAAGAAGAGGCTGAGGGCGTGATCCTTGATGCGCGCGGCCACGGTCATCGACCTCCCAGCGGCAGTCCGATCATCACGGCCAGCCCCACGGCGATGATCCCCGCCCAGATCCAGAAGACGGTCCGCATTCCCGCGGTGTCCCGTGCACCCTCCGACATCTCTGCCCTCCTTCGTGATCCGACTCCCCGACAGTGGCGGCGCCGCCCGCGGTGTCCAAGGGGCTTGACGCGGATGCTCTTGTCAATCCCCTGCATCGGCCTCCTCGCGGGTCGTAGCGTGGGACGGACCCGATGAGAGGAGCGCCCGATGACCGCGCCGAACGAGACCCCCGACCTCGAACGCCTCGGTGAGCTCGCCCGGAGCAGAGGCCTGCGTGTGAGTGTGGCGGAGTCGCTCACGTCCGGACGACTCGCCAACACGATCGGCGCGGGCGAGGGGGCATCCGGATGGTTCGCCGGGGGGATCGTGGCGTACTTCACCGAGGTGAAGGAGCGCGTGCTCGGCCTGACGCCGGGAACCGACCCCACCTCAGCCGCCTGCGCCGAGCAACTCGCCACGGGGGCACGGGAACTCTTCGACGCGGACATCTGCGTCTCGACCACTGGCGTGGGCGGCCCGGGTCCGGAGGGCGGTCACCCCGCGGGCACGGTGTACCTCGGCTGGGCGACCGCCGACGAGGCGGGGCACCGCCGCCTGGCGCTGACGGGCGACCCGGACGAGATCCTGTCCGCGAGCGTGGATGCCGCGGTACGACTGCTCGCCTTCCACGCCGAGGGACTGCACCCCGCCGGCCCTCGGCGCACCGGCTCCGACTGAACGCTCAGCGTCCCGGCACGAGGCCGACGCGCAGCGGCGCTCCCGGGGCGGCGGCCTCGGCGAGGGCGGCATCGATGTCCGCGAGCGACCGCACCGAACCGACGGCCTCGCCGAACGGATAGGCCCGGCCCCGTCCCGCGAGGAACGCGACCGCCGCCGCGAGGTCGCCCGCACCGTAGTTGTGGATCCCGGCGACCGTGACGAGACGGCGGACGAGGTCTTCCGCGTCCAACGGCACCGACGGCGAGGGGAAGACGCTGCCCACGAGAACCATCGTGCCGCCGACGGCGACCCCGGCGAGCGCTTCCTCCACCGCGTGCCCGGAGGCTTCGATCACCACGTCGGGATCGCGATCGAGCGCGGCGGCCCCGAAACGGGAGGCGAAGGCACGGCGATCGCCGTCCGGATCACGCACCTCGACGACGGCCCCGTGCTCGGTTGCGATCGCGGCGGCACTGATTCCCACCAATCCGGCGCCGTGGATGCGCACCGCAGCGCCGTCGAGGTCGATGTCGCGGGCGGCCCGCGCGACGGCGGCCCACGCGGTCGCCGTCGCGCACGCTGCCGGCGCCAGGACGGCGGCGGGGAGCGCCTCCGGCACCCGCACGATGGCCGTGCCCGCCCGCAGCTGCACGTGGCTGGCGAAGGCTCCGGTCAGGTCGCCGTGCGCGCCGACACGATCGTGACCGTACTTGCCGAGGTCCCGGCACTTCTGGGTGAGTCCGCGCCGACACCGGTCGCAGGTGCCGCAGGAGATCGTGACCGACCACACCACGCGATCGCCGATGCGCACGGGGGTGCCGTCGACGGCGTCCGCGCCGTCGTCACCCAGGGCGATGACCCGGCCGACGCTCTCGTGCCCGAGGACGAGGGGCGCGGGCGCGGCGCGGCGTCCCTGGACGGTGTGCACATCCGACCCGCAGATCGTCGACATCTCGACGGCGACGAGCACATCCCGATCGGCGAGCGCGACCCCGGGGACGGCGATCGTCTCATGCGGGTGGCCTCCACCGATCCAGACCATCGCGCTGGCTGCCGGGCGCAGCGCGACGTCCCTCCGGTGCCCGGGCGGGCGGATCAGCAGCGTTCCCATGACCGGGCCTTCAGCGGGTGCTGACGGCGGAGAGGAGTTCGCGCTGGGCGAGAGCCGCGCGCAGCGCGGTGATGTCCGAGAGCACGGCGTGGGCACCCGCTCCGCTCAGCGCGGCACGGTCATGGGCGCCGGTGAGCACCCCTGCGACGAAGCCCGCCCCGGCGCGCCGACCGGACTCGACGTCGCTCACGGTGTCGCCGACGACGGCCACGGCCTGCACGGCCGACGTCTGCGTGCGCAGCAGCGCGGTGAGGACGAGGTCGGGTGCCGGGCGCCCGCGGCCGGCGTCCACCGGGGAGAGCGCGAGGTCGATCAGCCCTCTCCAGCCGAGACCGTCGAGGATCGCCTGCCGGGTGACGGGAGCGAATCCGGTCGTCAGCACCACGGCGAGGCCCGCGTCCTTCAAGCCCTGGATCGCGTCCGCTGCCCCGGGGATCTCGGTGACGCCCTCCGCGGCGACGATCTCCGCGTACGCGGCCTCGAACGCCGCTGTGGCCTCGTGCGCCGCGGTCGCGTCGCCGCCGGCGAGGTGCAGGAACACGTCGAACTTGGACTGCCCCATCGTCTCCCGGACGTAGCCGAGGGCGTCGCTCCAGGGCAGCCTCGCGGCGACGCCGGTGCGCTCGGCAGCGCGCTGGAACGCCTGCTCGACCACGCCGTCATCCACGACGGTGGTGCCGGCCATGTCGAGGACGACGAGTTCGATCGGAGTGGTCATGGGGTTCCTTCCAGAGCAGGGGTGCCGCCGAGGGCGGCGGTGAGATTCAGGTCGGCGAGCCCGAGGCCGCAGGTCATGCCGATGCCGGTGGTGGCGGCGAGCACGAGGGCTCCCTCGTCGCCGCGGTCGACGAGGAACTCGCCGGGCGCCTTCGCGTACACGCCCTGCCACCGCTCGATCACCCGAGGAGCTGCGCTCTCGAACAGGGCCTCGGCCTCGTCCAGGAAGGCGGCGAAGGCGGCCTCGGGCTGGAACGGCGAGGGGGCGGCGTCGGTGGCGTGGGAGTCGCCGAGGATGAGCGTGCCGTCCGGAAGCTGCGTGTACATCTGATTGAGGTCGAGCGCGGCGAGATCGGGCCGCTCGGCGTGCAGGCGCTCGCGGAGGGTGCGGGCCTCGGGTCCGTCCGCGAACCGCCCGTACCGGATGAGGGACCAGCCGGTCAGCAACGGAGCGGTGAGTAGTCGCGGGAACGACACGGCCGCCCGCATCATGTCGAGCGCACAGCGCACCACGCCGTGACGCTCCGCGACCTCGGGCAGGAGCTGGTCGATGTCGTGGTTGACCGCCACGACGATCGCTCCGGCATCGATGCGGCCGCGCGTGGTCTCCACCCGGCCCACGCCGAGGGAGGTCACGGCTGTACGGAAGCGGAACTCCACACCCCGCATCGCGAGATACCGGACGATCGCGATCGCCGCCGTCCGCGGATCGGTCTGCAGGTCGGCTTCGATGAGGGCACCGCCGGCGAGCCCCTCCCGACGCAGCGGGGCGCGGCGCCGGAGCTCATCGGCGTCCAACATCCGGATGCCGCCGTCCCGCGCCGCTGCAGCGAGCACGGCGAGTTCGTCCGCGTGCCGGGCCGCGACGAGCGTGCCCGATTCGCGGAGCCAGAACCCGGCGTCCCTGGCGAGCTGCAGCCAGAGCTCGCGAGAGGCGTCCGCGTAGCGGCGCGCGTCGCCGCCCTGCGCCCCGATGCAGAGGTGGCCGAAGTTCCGGATCGTGGCACCGGTCGGAGCCGCGCTGCGCTCCACGACGACGACCCGGAGGCCGCGGCGCACGGCTGCGTAGGCGGCACCGAGTCCGACGATGCCGGCCCCCACCACGACGACGTCCGCCGCCCGATCCGTCGCGTTCATCGGAACACCTTCCTCATCCACATCGCGAGTCCCTCGACGGCGAGCACCGTCACGAGGATCATCAGGACGATCGCGGTCACGGTCTCGTAGCGCGAGCCCTGGCTGGCGTTCAGCAGGTAGTAGCCGACGCCACCGCCCCCGACGATGCCCAGGATCGTGGCGGCGCGGATGTTCGTGTCGAGCATGTAGAAGCTGTGTCCGATGAGGGCGCGAGTGCCCTGGGTCAGCGTGGCCGACGTATACGTCTGCAGGCGCGTGGCACCCACCGCCCGGAGGGCGCGCTCCGGCCCGCGGTCGACCTCCTCGAAGGAGTCGGCGATGAGCTTGCCGAGCAGACCGATCCCGCCGATGGCGAGCGCGATCACCCCGGCCTGCGCGCCGAGGCCCGTGATGACGACGAGGACGATGGCGAGGATGAGCTCGGGGATGCCGCGGATGCCCACGAGGAGCAGGCGGGCCGTGCCGCGCCCTGCGGCGTGCGGGGCGACGTTGCGGGCCGCGAACGAGCCGAGCAGCAGCGAGGGCAAGAGCGTGAGCACGGTGGCAGCGAGCGCGATGGCGACGGTCTCCCGCATGGCCTCGAGCATCGCGATCGTGTCGTAGTTGCCGAAGGACGGCGGCCAGAACCGCGCGGCGACCTCGGGGAGCTTCGCCCAGAAGGTGAACAGGTCGGACCAGGTGATCTGGCTCACGACGACGCTGCCGATCACGATGAGCACGGCGGCGACCCCGGCGGCGGTATGACGCACCCGCTGCGCGGTCCAGGGGCGGCGCACCGCGGTCTGCGGGCTGGCCGCCCACACGGGACGAGCGGCGGTCGGAGCGAGCGGGCGCCGACGCAGGCGCGGATGCACGATGCGGTCCATCCACGATCGCGTGTGCTTCTGTTCGCCGAGCATCGCGCCGCGCACCATGCTGGACACGATCTCCATCGCGATGCAGAGGACGAAGATCACGAGCGCGATCCCGAGTCCCTTGCCGTAGTTCAGCGCCTTGAACGCGTAGGACATCTCGAGCCCGAGGCCGGCGACGCCCACGTAGCCGAGCACCACGCTGCCCCGCAGGTTGATGTCGTTGCGGTGCAGCACGGTGGCCACCCAGCTCGGCAGGACCTGCGGGAGGATGCCCGCGGTGAACTCCTGCAGTTTCGAGCCGCCGGCGGCGCGGATCGCGAGCCGCGGCCCCTCGTCGATCTGCTCGATGGCGTCGGCGAACGTCTTGGAGATCATGCCGATCGAGTGGATGCCGATGGCGAGGATGCCGGGCAGCGTACCGAGGGAGAACATCAGCACGAAAGCCATCGCCAGCACGACGTCCGGCAGCGCGCGGGTGAGGACCCCGAGGAAGCGTGCGGCCGCCCGCCACCCCGCACCCGGCGTGGTGTTCGCGGCGGCGAGGTAGGCGATGGGCACGGAGAGGACGGCGGCGAGCAGCGTCCCGACGAGCACGAGGCCCACGGTCAGGGCGATGAGCCAGACGAGGTCGGCCGGCTCCGGGAACGAGAGTCCGCCAACACGGGCGAGGAAGTTCTCGGCGTTGCCCCAGCTCTGCACCATCGCCGGGATCGAGATGCCGACGTCCCGCACCGCGAGGATGCCGAGCACGACGAGGACGACGAGGGTGAGCCCGGCCGCGACGCGCTCCGCCGACAGCGGCCGCTTCGGCGCCCGCTCCTCGACGCTCTGGGCCGCTGAGCCGCCCCCGTGGGTCGCTGAGCCGCCCCCGTGGGTCGCTGAGCCCGTCGAAGCGCCCTGAGTCGCTGAGCCTGTCGAAGCGCCTCGCCCCGACGCCCGCACCACCGTCACGATGCCCCCACCGTCGTCGCGGCATCAGCGAGCTCCACCTGCACGGCGCGGATCTCGGCCGTGGTGGTCGCGACGCGTCCGTAGATCTCCATCACCTCCGCCTTGGAGAGTCCGTCCGTCGGAGTGTCCAGCACGACCTCGCCGTGCCGGAGGCCGACGATCCGGTCGGCCCAGCTGATCGCGAGGTCGACCTGATGCAGGCTGCACACGACGGTGAGTCCCTCGTCGGCGGCGATCTCGCGGATGAGCGCCATCACCTGCTCACTCGACTCCGGGTCGAGGGAGGCCACCGGTTCGTCCGCGAGCAGGATCGCGGGCTTCTGCATGAGCGCCCGGGCGATCGCCACACGCTGCTGCTGACCGCCGGACAGGGTGTCGCTGCGCTGGTAGGCGCGGTCGAGCAGGCCGACGCGGTCGAGATGCTCGAGCGCCGTCAGCTTCGCAGCCCGCGGGTAGCTCCACAGTCCGAGCCGCGGCCCGCGCATCCGGGAGAGCGACCCGGTCAGCACGTTCTCCAGCACGGTCAGCGAAGGCACGAGCTCGAACTGCTGGAAGATGAAGCCCACGCTGCTGCGGAGCTGTCGCAACGTCCGGCCCCTCATGGAGGGCACGGAGGCGCCGAGCACCTCGACGGACCCGGAGCTGGGCAGCTCCAGGCCGTCGAGATGCCGCAGCAGCGTGGACTTGCCGGAACCGGAGAGCCCGAGCAGCACGACGATCTCTCCGCGCGCCACCTCGAGCGTGACGTCCTTCAGGGCGGTGGTGCTGCCGAAGGTCTTGGTGACGCCGTCGAGGCGGATGAGGGTGTCGGATGCCGCGGTCATGGCTTCTCCTGTCGTCAGGCGCGGGGCGTCAGCCCTGGCACTGCTCGGCGTCGGTCTCGGCGCAGATGTCGCGGATGAGGTCGTAGTACGCGTCGTCCACCGGCTTGGTGGCGAAGAACACGCTGCGGAACGCGTCCGAGTCGGCGCTGTCGACGCCCGCCGCGATGATGTCGTCGATGGTGACCTCACCGAGGGCGTCGACGAGCTGCTGCGCCACGTCGTCCGGCAGGGACGAGGAGTAGACGAGCGGAGCGCCGGGGACCATGGTCTCGGCGATGACCTTCACCTTGTCGGACTTCTCGACCTCGGAGTCCTCGGCGAAACCGGCCTCGCACTCGACGCCCTCGCCGACCTTCTGCACGCTGACGTCGTGCTTGCCGGCGAACACCGGCGTGATGTCGGCCTTCGGGTCGACGCCCGCCTCGATGAGGTTGTACGACGGGAAGAGGTAGCCGGATGTCGAGGACGGGTCCACGAAGCAGATCTTCTTGCCCGCGAAGTCCTCGAGGCTGGAGATGTCGCTGTCCGCCGGGACGATCGCCTGCGAGTAGTAGCCGGGCTCCTGACCCTCCTCGGTGACGATGGAGGAGATCGGGGTGAGCTTCGCGCCGTTGTTGGTCGCGGTGACGTAGGTGAAGCCCGAGAACGACGCGACGTCGACCTTCCCGGCGACGGCGGCCTCGATGAGCGCGGCGTAGTCGGTGGACTCGTGGTACTCGACGGTCTTGCCGGTGACCTCGGCGATGTAGTCCATCAGCGGCTGGTAGTTCGTCTCGGTGTCCACCGAGTCGGGCACGACGCCGAAGACGAGCGTGTTCTCGTCGACGGCGTACCCGCCGGCGGACGGGGCGTCACCGGGGGCGTCGGTGGCATCGGCCGATCCGGAGCATGCGGCGAGACCGAGCGCGAGGATCGCAGCGCCGGCGAGGGCGGGGAGAGCGCGGAGCTTCATGAGGACCTTTCAGGGTGGGAGGGGTGATCCACGGACGACTCTCGCAGTCCTGCGACCGAGATGTATACCTATCTCAGAAGAGTTCAGAGCGCGTTCACCCGCCATTCGCCTGGATGAACAGCGCTGCAACACCCTCGCGGCCGGGAGCGAAGACGAAGTAATGTACCTATGTGGCCGAGGCTGTATACACCCAGATCGCCGACGACCTGCGCGCGCAGATCACCGGCGGCACGCTCCGCGCCGGCGATGACGTCCCGACCGAAGCGGAGCTGGCGGAGCACTGGCAGACGTCGCGCGGCCCGATCCGCAATGCCCTCGCGGCTCTGCGCGCCGAGGGCCTGATCGAGACCACCCGGGGCCGTCCGGCACGGGTGGTGGCCCGCAAGGCGAATCAGGCGGTCGACGTCTCCGTACCCTTCACCCGCTGGGCACGAGACCTCGGCGTCATTCCCGGCGCGCAGACCCAGGAACTGAGCCTGCGCCGTGCGGGTGCTCTCGCTCCCGCGCTCGGCGTCGCGCCGGACGACACGATCGTCAGCGTGGTGCGACTGCGGCTGCTCGACGGTCGGCCGACCATGCTGGAGCGCCTGGCCTACACCGAGGAGGTCGGTCGGCGGCTCTTCGATGTCGACCTCGACGCGGTGTCGATCACCGAGTATCTCGCCTCGATCGGGCACCCGATCGTCGCTCTCCAGCATGTGATCGACGCAGTCGCGGCGGACGACCAGGACGCCGCACTCCTGCGCGTGCCGCGAGGAACACCGATCCTGCGGTTGACCCGCACCTCGAAGGACGCCGGTGGGCGCATCTTCGAAGCGTCGGAGGACCGCTACCTCAGCGAGGTGGTCCGGTTCACCGTGGCGGCGTCCGGAATCTCGACGGACGGACACTACATGCGGGCAGTCGGCGGCTGAGGCCCGAGACAGATTCGCGATCGCGGGCGCGGGAGTTTGAGAAGCCAGAAAGATCGCGCCCGCGATCGCAGCGCTGGGGACGCTTTATCTGGGGAGCCTTCAGGATATGTCGGCGCCGCGAGGCCGCTGAAGAGCCGAATGTCGAGATGGCCGTAGACTTTCGTCCACGGTCTCAGGCCCGGAATCACGGGCGTCGTCTCAGGATACGCGGCCGTCACACCACCGGCAACACCGCAGAGACGAGCCAGTGCCCGTCCACTTCGCCGGCGCTGAACTCGCCACTGGCGCCCATGACGCGCTCGGCCATCCGACCCAGCCCCGTCCGGCTGGAGGACAGCTCCCTTCGCGGGGTCGTCGGAAGCGGGCTGCGCAGGGACAGATGGGCCTTGTCGTCGTCCACCACGAGACGGATCTCGACGGTTCCGGGGCCGGCATACTTCAGGACATTCGTGGCCGACTCGCGCACGATGCGCGCGAGCACGATCTCGACCGCGCGGGGAATGCGTTCGTCGCCGGGGTCGCCATCGAGGATGACGTCGTGCCCGGCCGCTTCGAATTCGGTCTGCGCTTCCTCGATCGCGGCGACGAGATCACCGGTCGGCATGCCCGCGGCACGCGGTCCGTCGTCGGCGAGGTCGATCACGAAACGGAGGTCTGTCATGGCTTTGCGGGCGGCGACGCGGATCGCCTCCCGGGAGCCGTCGCTGACGTCAGGGTCTTCGAGCATCTGCACGTGCAGCGACACCACGGTGAGGTGGTGCGCGATGCTGTCGTGCAGCTCGCCGGCGATCCATCGTCGCTCGGCGAGAACGGCTTCCTTCTCCTGCTCGGCCGCAGCCTCCAGCTGACGCTCGAGTCTGCTGCCGCGATCGAACGCCACTCGCAGGGCGAAGCCCACGGCGCCGGATACGGCAGCGAAGACGAGGAAGAGCGCGACGTTCACGCCGGAGTCCTCATCACCGAACGCCACGAGAGCGGCGGCGACGAGAAAGGCACCGGTGTACGACAGGATCAACGCGGTCCACCCGAGTCGCATGACCAGCCCGGCCGCGACAGCGGCGGCAGTCAGGACCTGGGATTCGGTTCCTGCCAAAAAAGAGAGTGCGAACACGACGCCGAGGGCGCAGGTCGCGATGAGGGGTTTCCAGAGATAGAGGGCGAAGACGGCCGATGACGCGATGCTCACCAGGACGGCCGCCGGGTTCGCACCCGGAGCGACGATGAGTCCGATCACGTCGATGGCGACGGGGATGGAGATGATCACCAGAACGACGATGCGTTCGACGGCGGTGAGCTTCTCGCCTCGACCTAGCCGGAGCGAATCCGCGGAACCGCGAATCGAATGGTCGAAGGCCATGGTTCACTATCTCCTATTCGCCAGGTACTCTAGCGGACGAGACCAAAGAACTTGCCAACCTGCTGCCAGAAAGTCATTACATTCACCTCCGTTCTAGTGCCGTTTGTCGATGTCTGTATTCATCTTCTCGGCGGCGCGCGGAGCGCACATCTGGCCTTCGTCCAGACCTCGATAGCCAAAGGTCTACATCCTCAGAGCGCCCGCTTCACGCCGTTAGGCTTCCCCCATGCAGGAAATCCGCGTCGTGATCGTCGATGACGATCCTCTGGTCCGCTCCGCGCTCTCGCACTTCGTGTCGCGCGCGCCCGAGATCACGGTCGTGGCGCAGGCGGAGGACGGCCTGGAGGCCCTCACGACGGTCGAGCGCGAGAAGCCGGACGTCGTGATGATGGACGTTCAGATGCCGGAGATGAACGGTATCGAGGCGACCGCGGCCATCGCCGAACGGTGGCCCGACGTGCGCATCCTCGCCGTCACCACGCTCGACGGCAGCGACACCGTGCTGCCCATGCTGAGCGCCGGTGCCTCCGGCTATCTGCTCAAGGATTCCAGTGCGGAGGAGATCGTCACGGGTGTGCGGGAGGTGTTCGCCGGAGCGAGCTCGCTGTCGCCCCGCATCGCGTCGATGTTGATCCGCCACGTGCGCTCCACCACTCCCGCTGCCGCGGCTGAGACCCTCGAACCCCTCACCGAGCGCGAGGAAGAGGTTCTGCAGTGCCTCGCCAAGGGGATGTCCAATGCGGAGATCGCCAAGGCGCTCATCGTCTCGGAGGGGACGGTGAAGGCGCACCTCGGCCGCATGATGTCGAAGTGGCACCTGCGCGACCGCGTGCAGATCCTCGTCACGGCAGCCCACGCCGGACTCGTCACCTTCCGCTGAGTCGCCGCCTCAGAGCGCGAGCAGCACGATGCCGGTGAGGACCACCAGCGATGCGCCGATCCGCCAGCCGGGGCGGGATTCCTTCAGGACGAAGGCGCCGAACAGGCTCACGAGCACGACGCTGACCTCGCGGAGCGGCGCCACGAGCGCCACCGGAGCGATCTGTATGGCGGTCAGCACGAGGATGTAGGACAGCGGTGAGAGGACGCCGAACGCGAGGATGCGGCGCCACTGCGTGCGCCCCAGCGCCAGCACCGCACCCCATCGTCCGCGCACCGCGACGGAGTAGAACGGCACCTGCAGCAGTGTGGTGCCGACCATGAACGCCACGGGTGACAGCTCCCATTCCCGCACCGCGTGGGCGTCCCAGATCGTATAGACCGCGATCGCGACGCCGGTGAGGGCGCCGAACAGGAGACCGGGGTCGATGCGGCGGCCGCTTCCCGCCGGCCGGCGGTCGACGAACCCGATCGCGACGACGCCGGCGATCACCGCTGCGACTCCGACGAGCGCGACGGCCGACGGCCGCTCCCCCAGCAGGAGCACGGCGACGATGACGGAGAGGAAGGGGCCGGTCCCCCGCGCCGTCGCGTAGACGGTCGAGAGGCTGCCTTCCCGGTAGCCGCGCTGCAGCACCGCCATGTACGCGACGTGCAGGACCGCGGAGACCGACGCCCCGAGCGCGAACGAGCCGAGGTCGGCCGCACCGAGTCCCCCCGTGAACGGCACGGCCCCGATCCAGACGACGGAGCTGGCGACCGCACCCCACCACAGGAACGGCGAACCGGCGCGGCTGATGCCGTGTGCGATGACGTTCCAGGAGGCGTGGGCGATCGCGGCGGCGAGGACGAGGACGAGAGCGACAGCGGACACGGCAGACCCTTCCCTCCGCCGCGGGCGCGACGAATCGGGTCCTCCGGGCTTTTGTCCTGTCAGATGACGGCCCTCCTGCGGAGGAGGACCGTGGCGTCGCTCGGACCAGACGGGCGCAGACCCCGGAACCCTAGGCGCTATCACCACCACCCTATCCCCGCCCGGGAGAAGGTGGTGACGCGGCGCGACTACGCTCGAAGGACACCCCGCGCAGGAAGGTCATGCCATGCCCGTCACCCCGGACGCCCTCGCCCACGCCGAAGACCTCGCCGACTTCGTCGCCGCCTCCCCGTCGAGCTACCACGCGGCCGCCGAGACCGCCCGCCGTCTGGAGGAGGCCGGTTTCACGCGGCTGCAGGAGGAGGATGTCTGGCCCGCGCAGCCCGGGGGCCGGTACCTCGTGGTCCGCGACGGCGCGACGATCGCGTGGGTGGTTCCGGAGGACGCGACCGCCACGACACCCGTGCACGTGTTCGGGGCGCACACCGACTCCCCCGGCTTCAAGCTCAAGCCGCAGCCGACCACGGGAGCCCGGGGCTGGCTGCAGGCCGCCGTCGAGGTGTACGGCGGTCCGCTGCTGAACTCCTGGCTCGATCGGGAGCTGCGCCTCGCCGGCCGGCTGGCTCTCGCCGACGGCCGGGTCGTCCTCGCCGACACCGGGGCCCTGCTGCGACTCCCCCAGCTCGCCATCCACCTCGATCGGGGGGTCAACAACGGCCTCGCCCTCGACAAGCAGACCGAGACGCAGCCGGTGTGGGGCCTAGGCGACCCGACCGAGGCCGACGTGCTGGCCGAGCTCGCGGCGTCCGCAGGAGCGGACGCCGCGGAGATCCGCGGTTACGACGTCGTCGTCGTCGACGCTGCGCGGGGCGCCGTGTTCGGCAAGGACGACGCGTTCTTCGCCTCCGGGCGCCTGGACGACCTCGCCTCCGTGCACGCGGGCGTCGTGGCCCTCGCGGCACACGCACCGGTCGCGGGCGCGCCGATCGCGATCCTCGCCGCGTTCGATCACGAAGAGCTCGGCTCCGAGTCGCGCTCCGGCGCCGCGGGCCCCTTCCTCGAGGACGTGCTGGAGCGGCTCTACGCGGGGCTCGGCGCCGACGGCTCCGCCCGCCGTCAGGCGTACGCGTCGTCGTGGTGCCTGTCCAGCGACGTCGGCCACTCCGTACACCCGAACTACATCGGCCGGCACGACCCCGTCGTGCAGCCCGTGCTCGGCTCCGGCCCCATCCTCAAGCTCAACGCCAACCAGCGCTACGCGACCGATGCGGTCGGTGCCGCGTCGTGGCGGAACTGGTGTGATCGGGCCGGCGTGGTGACGCAGGAGTTCGTGTCGAACAACGGCGTGCCGTGCGGCTCGACCATCGGTCCGATCACCGCGACCCGGCTCGGCATCCGCACGGTCGACGTGGGCATCCCGATCCTCTCGATGCACTCCGCCCGCGAGCTCGCGGGGGTCTCGGACCTGCACGACCTGACCCGCGTGGCCGGGACTTTCTTCGCCGGCTGAATCGGGCCGCGCGGAGCGCGCTCGCGGAGTGCCAGGATGTGAGGATGACCGACATCAGGCCGGCTCTCATCGAGCGCGCAGGCATCGAGATCATCCCCGAGTCCGAGCGGACCGCCAAACCCCGCGACCTGTTCTGGCCGTGGTTCGCGGCGAACGTCTCCGTGTTCGGGATGTCGTACGGCTCGTTCGTGCTCGGCTTCGGCATCTCGTTCTGGCAGGCGACCCTCGTCTCGGTGGTCGGCATCGTCGTGTCGTTCCTGCTGTGCGGGCTCATCGCGATCGCGGGCAAGCGGGGGTCGGCGCCGACGATGGTGCTCTCCCGGGCGGCGTTCGGCGTGCAGGGACAGAAGGTGCCAGGGATCGTGTCCTGGCTGACCTCGATCGGCTGGGAGACGTTCCTCGCGATCATGGCGGTGCTCGCGACGGCGACCGTGATCACGCAGCTCGGCGGTGACGGAGACAGCCTGTGGCTGAAGATCCTCGCCACCGTGATCGTCGCGGCGCTGATCGTCGCCGCTTCCGTGCTCGGCTACCACACGATCATGCGGCTGCAGTCGGTGCTCACCTGGATCACCGGCGTCGTCACCATCCTCTACATCATCCTCGCGGCGCCGACCATCGACCTCGCCGCCGTGATGGCCCGCCCCGACGGCGGCATCGGCCAGGTCATCGGCGCGCTCGTGATGGTGATGGCCGGATTCGGGCTGGGATGGATCAACATCGCCGCCGACTGGTCGCGCTACCAGAAGCGCACCGCGTCCGACGGGGCGATCGTCGCCTGGAACACCATCGGCGGCTCGGTGGCACCGGTCATCCTCGTCGTGTTCGGTCTGCTTCTCGCGGGGTCAGACGATGAGCTCATGGCCGCGATCGCCGCGGACCCGATCGGCGCGCTCGCGAGCATCCTGCCTGTGTGGGTGCTCGTGCCCTTCCTCCTCACGGCCGTGCTCGCGCTCGTCTCCGGCGCGGTTCTCGGCATCTACTCCTCGGGCCTGACGCTGCTCAGCCTGGGCATCCGCATTCCGCGGCCGTCGGCGGCAGCGATCGACGGCGCGATCCTCACGGCGGGCACCATCTTCGTGGTGTTCTTCGCGACCGACTTCCTCGGCCCGTTCCAGAGCTTCCTCATCACCCTCGGCGTACCGCTCGCCTCGTGGGCCGGGATCCTCATCGCCGACATCCTGCGTCGCCGGAAGGACTACGACGAGGAGGCACTGTTCGACAGCCGCGGGCGCTACGGCGCCTGGGACTGGACCTCGATCGGCACCATGGTCGTCGCCAGCGTGATCGGGTGGGGCCTCGTGCTCAACGGCTTCGCCGACGCGGCGCCGTGGAACAACTGGCAGGGATACCTCCTGTTCCTCGTCGGCGGGACGGACGGGGACTGGGCCTACGCGAACCTCGGGGTGTTCGCGGCGCTGGTGCTCTCGTTCCTCGTGACCTGGTTCGCCCGGGCAGGGAAGATCCGGCGGCAGGAGTCGTGAGCCCTTCGACAGGCGCAGGGGCCCCGGGGACGACAGGCTCAGGGACCGAAAGCTGGCTCGTGGTGATCGACCCGCAGGTGATCTTCGCGTCGCCCGATTCGGCCTGGGGCTCGCCGTTCTTCACCGACGCGATGGCGAACATCCGACGGCTCGCGGACGCCTTCGGCGAGCGCGTGCTGGTCACCCGGTGGCTGCCGACGGCGGACCGCTCCACCTCCTGGGGCGAGTACTTCGCCGCGTGGCCCTTCGCCGACCGGCCCGCTGACGACGCGCTCTATGCACTGGTCCCTGAGGCGGAAGGCCTCTCCCCGCATCGGACCGTCGACCTCCCGACGTTCGGCAAGTGGGGTCCGGAGCTGGAGGCGATCGTGGGGCGCGGTGGTCGGGTCGTCCTGGCGGGGGTGGCGACGGACTGCTGCGTGGTGTCCACTGCTCTCGCCGCCGCGGACGCCGGGGCACGCGTGACGCTCGCCGCCGACGCCTGCGCCGGCTCCACAGCGGAGAACCACGCCGCCGCCGTGCAGGTCATGAGCCTCTATCCCCCGCAGATCACCGTGGCCGACACCGCCACCCTCCTCTCCCCCTGACCCCTCCCCCGGCTCGTGCGGGACGGAATTCGCGCCTCCGCGCACGGTCTCCGGCCCGTTTTCCATCCCGCACGGTTTCGATCCCGCGCGGAGCCCCCTCGCGGGACGGAAAGTGCACCTCGGCAGCCGCGGGGAGGAGCGTTTCTGAACCCGACAGAGGGGAGTGTCAGGAGCGGGCGCGGACGGCGGCGGCGATGTCGGCGGGAGTACCGCGCCAGGGAGCGCCGTGCCCGGGAAGGACCCACGCGGCGTCGAGCGTCGCGAGGCGGTCGAGCGAGGCCACGGCTTCCGTGGGCGCGTCGGTGAACGGGGCGGGTTGCGCGCCCTCCTCCCCCGTCAGCACATGCCGCGTGGTCAGGGCATCGCCGACGAACACCGCGCCGACTGCAGGGACATGCACCGCGATGCTCCCCGGCGAGTGCCCGGGAAGACCCACGACGACCGGCGCCCCGGGGAGGTCGAGCACGTCACCGTCCGTGACCTCGGAAACCTCGGTGACGTGGCGCGTGCGGAGGGCGCTCTTCCGGAGGCCGTAGGCGAGGAAGCCGAGCATCGGGCCGAGTCGGGCGGGGCCCATGGGAGTCTTCGGCTTCTCCCCGGTGCGCACGCGGTGGGCGTCGGCGCTGTGGATGTAGACCGGAACTCCCGTCTCGCGTCGCAGTCGTTCCGCGAAGCCGATGTGGTCGCTGTCACCGTGCGTCAGCACGAGACCGCGGATGTCGGAGAGCGGGCGGCCGATCGCGGCGAGCTCTCGCTGGAGGTCGCGCCAGTGACCGGGCAGCCCCGCGTCCACGAGGGTGATGCCCTCGGGCAGATCGATGAGGTACGAGGCGACGATGTCGTTGCCGAGGCGGTGGAGGTGCGGGGCGAGTTTCATGAGGATCCTCTCGGGTGATTGCGATGGCTACGTTACGTAGCTATCATGGCTAAAGTCAATAGCCATCGAGGAGGATCCATGCCCACCCCGGAACGCACATCGATCGATGCCATCGTCGCGGCCGGCCAGGAGATCCTCGAGGCCCACGGTCCTGCCGGACTCACGATGCAGGCGGTCGCGGAGCGGGTGGGCGTGCGCGCCCCGTCTCTTTACAAGCGCGTGCGTGACCGCGAAGCCCTGCACGTCGCCGTCGCCACGGCATCCGTCGATGCTCTCGCGGCCCAGCTCGAGGCGGCGGGCGGCGATCTCTCCACCCTCGCCCAGACCTACCGCTCCTTCGCCCACGCGCACCCCGCGGGCTTCCGCCTCATGTTCATCGCCGCGGTCCCACACGAGGCCCTGGAACGCTCCGCCGCTCCCGTCATCCGTGCGTGTGCGACCGCTGTCGGCGAGGCGGACGCCCTCGACGCCGCGCGCCTCTTCACCGCCTGGGCCACCGGATTCCTGCAGATGGAGCTGTCCGGCGCGTTCCGGCTCGGCGGGGACGTCGATCGCGCGTTCGACTACGGCCTCCGGCGTCTCATTGCGAGCCTCGTCGGTTGACGACGTCCGTCGTTCCCGGTTCGGGACGTCGGATGCTGGCACACTGAGGCCGTGGAAGACTCCAGGAGCACCGCCGCGCCCGTATTTTCGAAGCCCGCCCGGAAGCCGTGGCGCCGCACGAAGATCGCCGTGGGGGTCCTCGCCGCGGCAGCCGCGGTCGTCGCGATCGTCGGGGCGCTCACCCCGTGGCCCTCGGCGATGATCATCCGTTCGGTGTTCACGAAGGGCGGCGACGAGACCGCGGCGGAGATGACGAAGCACGTCCCGGACACCGCTCTCGAGGAGCGGAAGGACCTCGCCTATGGGGATGCCGGCGCGGACACGACGATGGACGTCTTCCGCCCCGCGTCCGCCGACGGCCCGCTGCCGACCGTGGTGTGGATCCACGGAGGCGCCTGGATCTCGGGCTCGAAGGAGGACGTCGATCCGTACCTCCGCATCCTCGCCGCCGAGGGCTACACGACCATCGGCGTGAACTACACCCGCGGGCCCGAGGGCGTGTATCCGCTCGCCGTCCACCAGCTCGACGAGGCCCTCGCCTACATCGACGCGCATGCCGAGGAACTGGGCGTGGATCCGCGACGCATCGTGCTGGCGGGAGACTCCGCCGGGGCCCAGCTCGCCAGCCAGATGGCGACGCTCATCACGAATCCGGACTACGCCGAGATCCTCGGCATCCGCCCGTCGATCCGCGCCGACCAGCTCGTCGCGACCGTGCTGAACTGCGGCGTCTACGACCTCGCCGCGCTGGCCGAGCTCGACGGAGTCCCGGGGTGGGGCTTCAAGTCGGCGATGTGGGCCTACTCCGGGACGAAGACCTGGGCGGAGGACTCCACCGGCGCCACGATGTCGACCGTCGACTGGGTCACGGCCGACTTCCCTGCGACCTACATCTCCGGCGGCAACGGTGATGGCCTCACCTGGCTCCAGTCGATCCCGATGTCGAAGCGACTGCAGGAGCTCGGCGTCGACGTGACGCCGGTGTTCTGGCCCGCGCCGCACGAGCCGGCGCTCCCGCACGAGTACCAGTTCCACCTCGATCTGCCGGAGGCCCGGGAGGCCCTTGCCGACACCGTCGCGTTCCTCGACGCCCACACCCGCTGATCCGGCCCCTCTCGTCCGGGGTGGGCAGCCGCGGTTGCACGACCCCGGTACGACGGCACGACCGGATTCCGGGAGCGCCCGTGCCACTGTCGCCGGATCGTGCAAGGCGGCCGAGCTTGACATAACACACCTGTGACGACCGGCACGGAAGTGATATGTTCACGGAATGCACACGGAGAACGAACGCGCACTCGAGTCCGGGATCGTCACCGATCTGTCCGGCCGCATGACCTACGGCTCATACCTCGCGCTCGACCAGCTCCTCACGGCACAGCACCCGGTGAGCGACCCGCAGCACCACGACGAGATGCTGTTCATCATCCAGCACCAGACGACGGAGCTCTGGCTGAAGCAGCTGCTGCATGAGCTCAGCTCGGCGCGAGAGCTGCTCGCGGCCGACGACCTGCGCGACGCCCTCAAGCGCATCGCCAGGGTCAAGCGCATCCAGGACGTCATGACGCAGCAGTGGTCGGTGCTCGCGACGCTGACCCCGACGGAGTACGCCCAGTTCCGCGGCGCGCTCGGCAACTCGTCCGGCTTCCAGTCCGTGCAATACCGGGCCGTCGAGTTCGCGCTGGGCAACAAGAACGAGAAGATGCTCAGCGTCTTCCGCGATCATCCCGCGAACCTCGCCCTCCTCACGGCCGAGTGGGAGAAGCCCACGCTCTACGACGAGTTCCTCCGCTACGCCTCCCGCCGCGGCCTCCCGGTCCCGAGCGAGATCCTCGACCGCGATGTGCGTGAGCCGTACCGGGAGACCCCGGCGCTGGTGCCCGCCATCCGCGCGATCTATCAGGACCCGCGCACCCACTGGGACCTCTACGAGGCCTGCGAGGACCTCGTCGACCTCGAGGACAACTTCCAGTTCTGGCGCTTCCGTCACCTCAAGACCGTGTCCCGGACCATCGGGATGAAAGTCGGCACGGGCGGATCGAGCGGCGTCGGCTTCCTGCAGCGCGCCCTCGACCTCACCTTCTTCCCCGAGCTCTACACCGTCCGCACCGAGATCGGCTCCTGATGCGCGGGGTGAGGTTCTTCGACGGCGAGCGCTGGCGCGAGGGCGTCGTCGCGCTCGTCAAGGACGGGCGCCCGCACCTCCGCGAGGAGACACCGGCGCCGGGCACCCCTCCCCTCTCCGGTCGGATCGTCGGCGGTTTCACGGACCACCACGTGCACCTGCAGCTCGTCGACCACACGCTCTTGGCCTCGTCGCGCCTCGCACGGGTGGTCGACCTCGGCGGTGAGCCGTCCGCGGTGGCGCGGATCGCCGTTCACAACTCAGGAGTTTCGACCGGCGGAGGCGCTTCCGAGGCGGTTCCGGGTGCGCCTGGGCCGGATTCTCCTGCGTTGCGAACCGTCGACTTCGCCGGCGCGTTCCTCACGCCTCCCGGCGGATACCCGTCGGACCGCGCCTGGGCACCTTCGGGTTCGGTCCGGGAGATCGCCGATCCTGCCGCGGCGTCGACAGCGGTCGCGGAGATGGCGGCCGCCGGCGCCTCCTGCATCAAGGTCGCGAGCAACAGCGCTGCCGGCCCGCTCTTCTCCGACGCCCTCTTCCGCGCGATCGTCGACCTCGCCGCGGCGCACGGGCTCCCCGTCGTCGCCCATGCCGAGGGCCCCGGCGAGGCGCAGCGCGTCGTCCGCCACGGCGCGGCGCAGCTCGCCCACGCGCCGTTCACCGAGCGCCTCGACGATGAGGAGATCGCAGAGCAGGCCGCGCACGCCTCCTGGATCAGCACCCTCGCCATCCATGACCCGGCTACCCAAGCCCTCGCGATCGACAACGTCGCCCGCTTCCACGCCGCGGGCGGCACCGTCCGCTACGGCACCGATATGGGCAACGGCCGGACCCCCGTCGACCTGAACCCGGCCGAGGTCGCCGCCCTCCGCACCGCCGGCCTCGACGGCGACGCGCTCCTCCGCGCCCTCGCGCCTACCGACCCGCTCGACCCCCACTCTCTCCTGCTCCTGCTGCCACCGGGATCCGCGGATCCCCTGGCCGCCCGCCCCCTCACCCCCGCCGACCTGAAGGTGTGACATGACCGACCGCTCCGCCGACACCGCGCTCCTCGACGCCGCCCGCGCGCTGGACGCCGCCGACCCGCTCGCCGCGCACCTCGACGCGTTCGTCGAAGCGCCGGGCGTCACGGCCTACCTCGACGGCAACTCACTCGGCCGTCCGCTGCGCGACGTGCCGGAGAAGCTCGCCGCGTTCGTCCGCGACGACTGGGGCACCCGGCTCATCCGCTCGTGGGACGAACAGTGGATGGCCCTGCCGATGGAGCTGGGCGACCGGATCGGCGCCGTCGCCCTGGGCGCGGGGCCGGGGCAGACGGTCGTGTCGGATTCGACGAGCGTGCTGATCTACAAGCTCATGCGGGGGTCCCTTCGACAGGCTCAGGGACCCACGGGCGCGGCTCAGGGGCCCACAGGGCGGACGGAGCTCGTGATCGAGGAGGGGAACTTCCCCACCGACCGGTTCCTCGCCGAAGGCGTCGCGGCGGAGATGGGGGCCACGCTGCGGTGGATCACGCCCGACCCCGTGCACGGCGTCACGGTCGACGACGTCGCAGCCGTGCTCTCCGAGCGGACTGCGCTCGTCTCGCTCAGCCACGTCGACTACCGTTCCGGCGCCCTCGCCGACATGGCGCGCATCACGGAGGTCGTCCATGAGGCCGGGGCGCTGATGATGTGGGACCTCTGCCACTCGGCGGGGGTCGTGCCGATGCAGCTCGACGAGTGGGGTGTCGACATGGCGGTCGGCTGCACCTACAAGTACCTCAACGGCGGCCCGGGTTCGCCCGCGTTCGCCTACCTCCGCCGCGACCTGCAGGGTGTCCTGCGGCAGCCCATCCAGGGGTGGTGGAGCGCCGCCGACATCTTCGCCATGGGTCCGGAATACGTCCCGGCTGACGGCATCCGCCAGCTCCTCAGCGGTACGCCGCCGGTGACCTCGATGCTCGCGATGCAGGGCATGATCGACCTCATCGAGCAGTCGGGGATCGACGGCGTCCGCGCGAAGTCGGAGTCGCTCACCGCGCTGGCGGTGCGGGCGTACGACGAGCTGCTCGCGCCGCTGGGCGTCCGACTGCTCAGCCCCCGCGACCCCGCGCTGCGCGGCGGACACATCACCATCGGGCACCCGGACTTCCGCGAGGTCACCCGGCGGCTGTGGGCCGACGGCGTCATCCCCGACTTCCGCTTCCCGGACGGGATCCGGCTCGGGCTGTCGCCGCTGAGCACCTCACACGCCGAGACGGTCACGGGAGTGCTCGCGGTCAGGGATGCGCTGGAGTCCGGTGTCTCCTGATCCCGCGGCGCCGGTCGTGCTCGATGACATCGATGCGCGGCCGGGCAGCACCGCCTCGCTTCTGCGCACCCTGATCGGGCTGTATCTGCGTCCGCTCGGCGGCTGGATCTCGGCCGCCGACCTCGTGACCCTGGCGGGCGAACTCGGCATCGCCGCGGCCCCCGCTCGCACAGGCATCGCCCGCCTCAAGCAGAAGGGCCTCCTCATCCCCGAGCGCCGCGACGCGATCGGGTACCGACTCAGTCCCGCAGCGGTGCCGATGCTGGAGCGCGGCGACCGGCGGATCTTCCGCATGCGGGAGATGACCGACGGCGATCCGTGGTGTCTGGTGTCGTTCTCGATACCGGAGAGCGCGCGCAGCGTGCGCCATCAGCTGCGTCGGCGTCTGCACTGGATCGGCGCGGGCGTCGTCTCGCCCGCCCTGTGGATCTGCCCCGGGCACCTCCGCGACGAGGCGCTGCAGATCCTCGACGAGCTCGACGCCCGCCGCTGGGCGACCCTGTTCGAGGCATCGGCCCCCGCTCCGGCGGGCACGCTGGCCGAGGCGGCGGCCGCGTGGTGGGACCTCGACGCGCTGCGCGGCGAGCACGAAGCCTTCCAAGCCGCGCTCGCGGACCTCCCGGACGCGCCGTTCCCGGCCTACGTCCATCTCATCGACCGCTGGCGGGTGCTGCCCTACACCGACCCGGGGCTGCCCCCGGAGATGCTGCCGGCCGACTGGCCGGGCGGACGCAGCTTCGAGGCGTTCGCCCGGCTGTCGGCGGAATGGGCAGCGCCCGCCCTCGCGCATGTGCGCGCGGTGACGACCTAGCCGTTCCGGCCGGCGACCTCGCGGACGAACCCCGTCACGTGCTCCTGCAACCGGAGGATCCGCATCTCGCGCGCGAGTTCCCGGTCGTACCCCGGGTAGGCCAGCGGCGGGAGCTTCCGCACCGCCTCGTTGCACCCGAACTCCGCGCACGCGAGCACACCGACCGTGTCGCCCTTGCGACCGGCGGCCCCGGCACGTCGGGCGACGTAGAGCTGCACGTCGTTGCGGAGCGTCACGTCCTCGCACCAGGAGCACTGCGCGCGGGCGAGCACGCGCTGCTCGGCGCGCTGCAGCACGACCCCCACGGGCTCGTCGTCGATCCACGTCACGACGTAGGAGCGCCGGGGCAGCTTCGGGTCCACCCAGCCGAGGTAGTCGAGCCGGTCGAAGTCCGTCTCGGCGAAGCCGGGCGGAAGGGTGATGTCAGAGACCTCCTTGCGGGAGGCGTTGCAGAAGGAGGCGCGCAACGCGCGCTCGTCGATGGGACGCATGAGAGGAAGAGCTTTCGATGTGATCGCCGGGACGGCGAGAAGGATCAGAGGATCACCCGGACGGATGCCGGGGTACGACGCAGCACCGGGGACGGGGGTTCCGCCTCCGGCCGGTCCTCAGCCTCTGCCTGCGGCGCTGAACGCGCCTGCAGCTCCGCTCCGCGCCCCGAGGGCGCTCATCGACGACAGCACCCGGTGAGCCTACACCCGTTTGTTTCGTCGCGTGTCGGGGCGTTGCGGGATGCCGACCCGGTCGACGTACTCTGGCCGGACGCCGATCCGAAGGAGACCCCGTGTCCACGCCGCTGCACCGCCGTCCGCCCCTCGAGGTGCGTGAGCGTACAGCGTGCATGTGCCGGACCGGCGGTCGGTGCTCGTCGTCGGCGCCCGGCCACGCCCTGCATCTGATCCAGGAGCGTCTCGCCGCGGCGACTCCGTCCGGATGGGCGGACGCCTTCGTGACCGCGGTGGATCCCGTCGCCGGAGACCTCGTCGTCCGCACGCTCGACGGGACGACGCACGCGCTCTGGAACGGTTCCGGCGCCGCCCTGGAGGCGGGGCTCGGCAGCCCCGTCGCCCTTCATCTCGAATACGGTGTGCTCGCCGTCGGCCGCACCCGCTTCAACGTCGCCGCGGTCTGACGGCGCCCTGCCCTGCGGGGTCAGGCACTCGCCATCATCATGTCCCGGACCGCCATGCAGGCGTTCATGCAGGCCTGGCAGGCCTGAGCGCAGAGGCGGCAGACGTCGCTGTGATCCGCATGCTGCATGCACTCGTCCATGCACATCTGGCACATCGCGATGCACGCGTCGAGCATCGCCATCATCGTGGCCGGAGTCATCCCCTGCAGGCGGAGCATCGACCGCATCATGGTGTGGCACATGTCCGCGCAGTTCATGCAGGCCGGAGCGCAGTCCATCTCCTGCGTCGCGCACACCGTGCACGCCTGCTCGCAGGCGGCACACGCGTCCATGCAGGCCTGCAGGACCGACATGTCCATCATCGCCATGTCGGGCATCGACTCCATGTTCTTCGACATGGCGCCCATCATCATCGCGTCCATCGCGCACCGCTCCCTTCGTCGAGGACGGCGGGCAGGACACCCGCCTGGCGCCAGGCTAGCCGTTGTCCGAGCGCGAGTCGATGGGGACGGAACGCTGACACGCGTCCCGTCGAATGTCAATCCCGTGGACGGACCGGGACCGCGGTGCGAGTCTCGAAGAGCAATCGATCCGTCAAGGAGAGGAGCCTCTTATGAGTGGCGCAGATGACATGAAGAACTCCGCCGAGAAGCTGGGTGGCAAGGCCAAGGAAGGCTTCGGCAAGCTGACCGACAACGAGAAGCTCGAGGCCGAAGGCCAGGCGGATCAGGTGAAGGCCGACGCGAAGCAGGCCGGCGAGAACGTCAAGGACGCCGCGGGCAAGGCCGGCGACAGCGTCAAGGACGCGTTCAACCGCTGATCCACCCCGCTGATCCCACGAAGAGGGGGAGGCTCGCCGGTGGCGAGCCTCCCCCTCCGCACTCGTGTCAGACCTTGCGGTTGCCCGAGATCGATCGGATCAGCCAGGCGATCACGGCGATGGCCAGGAGCACCAGACCGACCCACAGCAGGAACTGGAGCGACTGCACCAGTCCTCCGGTGATCGCGAGGATCACGGCGATGACGATGACGATGATCAGGAGGATGTTCATCGGTCTTTCCCTTCTCTGGGGGCGCGGGCGCCCGACTGCGGTGATTCCACGCTAGCCCGGACCGGCACCCACACCCGAGGGGGTTGACTTCCACCCTCCCGATGCGCGAAGGAGTATGACAATGCCAGGACGACGCAACAATTCCCTGAAGGATCCGAAGCTGTACGAGGAGCTCCGCGACGACGGCGCCTCGAAGGAGAAGGCCGCGCGCATCTCGAACGCCGCTGCACGAGACGGCCGCAGCACGGTCGGTCGGCGTGGCGGGAAGCACGGAGATTACGAGGACTGGACGGTACCGGAGTTGCGCAAGCGCGCCAAGGAGCTGGGTCTGACCGGCTACAGCGGCAAGCGCAAGGGCGAGCTCATCTCCGAACTGCGGAACCACTGACCCCGATGACGCGCTTCGGGATCGAGGAGGAGTTCCTCCTGCTCGATGAGGATTCGCTCGTCCCCGTCGCCCTCAGCGGTGACATCCTGGAGCGCATCGGCGGCACCATCGCCGCCGGCCGCGTGACCACCGAGTATCTGGCCTCGCAGCTGGAGGCCCTCACCGATCCGGTACGAACCGGCGCGGAAGGCGGACAGCAGCTCGACGTCTTACGCGCGGCCATCGGCGCGGCGGCGCGCGCCGAGCGGGCGATCGCCGCGCCGACCGGTTCGCCGTTCACGACCCTCCGCTCCCCGCGGCTGTCTCCGTCCGCGCACTACGACGACGTCGCGCGGCGCCTCGCGCATCTCACCCGTGAGCACGAGGTCAACGGACTGCACGTGCACGTCGAGGTACCGGACGAGGAGGAGCGGGTCCGGGCGCTGAACCGCCTCCGTGCGTGGCTGCCGCTGCTGCTCTCGCTGAGTGCGAACAGCCCCTTCGGCAACGGCATCGACACCGGATTCGCGAGCTGGCGGAGCATGCTCATCCGACGCCTCCCCTCGTCCTGGTGTCCTCCCCGGTTCGCCGACGTCCACGATTACCGCACCCGTGTGGAGCAGCTCCTCGATCTGGGGACCATCGGCGAGGCCACGTCGCTCTCCTGGGCGGTGCGACTCTCCGAGCGCTACCCGACCGTCGAGGCGCGGGTCGCCGACACGCAGCTCACGGCGGACGACGCCGTGCTCTCGGCGCTGCTGACCCGGGGGATCGCGCTGGCCTCCGAGCAACGCATCGTCGCCGACGAGACGGAGGCGGTCGACGCCTCGCTCTGGATGGCCGCCAGGGCGGGGATGGAAGCGCGGATCGTGGACCCGCTCACCGGCGATGTCGCACCCGCCAGGACCGTCGCGGCGCATCTGCTCGACGACATCGGCCCGGTGCTGGACGAGCTCGGCGATGCGGAACCGGTGCGGGCGGGGCTCGACCGGCTGCGGACGGACGGCACCGGGGCGGCACGGCAGCGGGCAGCGCACGCGCGGGGCGGCCTCGCCGGGCTCCGCGATCTCCTGCACGAAGGTACCGGAACGCCGGTGGGGTGACCGCCCTTCGCGTCCGTGGCCGGGGGTAGTGTCGGCCTGTGCCATCCTTCGCCCCGCTCCAGCGGCTCGTCATCGCGATCGCCGTGCTCGCCTCGTTCGTCACGTTCCTGGACGGGACGGTCGTCAACGTCGCGCTCCCGGCGATCAGCGAAGAGCTCGGCGGCGGCATCACCACGCAGCAGTGGGTCGTCGATGCGTACCTCATCACCCTCAGCGCGCTGATCCTGCTCGCCGGCTCCCTGTCCGACGCCTACGGCCGGGTGGTGGTGATGCGGATCGGCCTCATCGCCTTCGGCATCTCGTCGATCGCGGTCGCCGCGGCGATCGATCCGCTCATGCTCATCGTCGCCCGAGCGGCGCAGGGCGCCGCAGGCGCACTGCTCGTCCCGAGCTCGCTCGCCCTCATCACCGCCACCATGCGCGGCGACGTGCAGGCCAGGGCCATCGGCGTCTGGACCGCCTTCACCACGGGGGCACAGCTGGTCGGCCCCCTGCTCGGCGGCGTCTTCGTCGACTACCTCTCCTGGCGCTTCGTGTTCCTCATCAATGTGCTGCCCATCGGGGTGACGCTGCTGCTGCTCGCCCGCCTGCGCCTGCCGGAGCACCCGCGCGGCGTTCGGGTCGACTGGTGGAGCGGAGCGCTGTGCGCCGTGGGACTCGGTGCGGTCGTCTTCGCCTTGATTGAACAGCCGAATCTCGGCTGGGCCTCCCCCGCCATCTGGATCCCCGCCGTGGTCGGGGCCGTGCTCTTCGCGGTGTTCCTGTGGCGCCAGCGCCGCTCGTCCACCCCGCTCATGCCGCTCTGGCTGTTCCGTGTGCGGGACTTCGGCTGGGGCAACCTCGCAACGCTCTTCGTCTACGCCGCCCTCTCCCTCAACGGCTTCGTCGTCGGCGTCTACCTCCAGCAGGGGGCGGGCCTGAGCGCGACGGCGGCGGGACTCGCGAGCCTGCCGATGACGATCCTCATGATCCTGCTCAGCTCCCGCGCCGGCGGCTGGGCCGGACGGTGGGGCCCGCGGATCTTCATGACCGTCGGGCCGCTGATCATGGCCGCCGGCGCCCTCATGCTCCTGACCGTCGGCGCCGACTTCGACTACTGGTGGCAGGTGCTCCCGGCGATGATCGTCATGGGTCTCGGCCTGTCGCTCACGGTCGCTCCCCTGACGGCCGCGATCCTCGGCGCGATCGACGAGAACCACTCCGGCATCGCCTCGGCCGTGAACAACGCCGTCTCCCGCGTCGCCGGTCTGCTCGTGGTCGCGATGCTGTCGACCATCGTCGGCGGCGCCCTCGATCTCGACGGCTTCCACAACGCCGCCTGGGTGACGGCGGCGCTCCTCGTGCTCGGCGGGGTCGTCTCGTGGATCGGCATCCGGCGGAATCCTTCGGAGGACGCCGCCGACCCCGTCGACGCCCCCGCGCAGCCGACACCCCAGCCGCGATGAGCGTCTCGGGTGCACGAGGCGATCGCACAAGGACACGCGTCTCCCTGACGCTGGGGGCGTTCGTCACCGTCGGGGTCCTCGCACTCGCCGCCTGCACCGCTCCGCCCCCTCTCCCTGCGGCGGGAACGGGGGCGTCGGCCGATGTCGCGCCGCCCCCGGCCTCCGCCCTCCCGGACTACCAGCTCGGCGGCGCCTACGACCCGCCCGCCGGCGTGGGCATCGTCGGCCGCGACCGCAGCGCGGAGCCGGCCGCAGGCCTCTACTCCGTCTGCTACGTCAATGGCTTCCAGACCCAGCCGGGCGAGCTCGACGCCTGGCCCGACGACCTGCTCCTGCAGGACGGCGGTCACGTGGTCTTCGACCCCGACTGGCCCGACGAGGCCCTCCTGGACACCGGCAGCGCGGCGCAGCGGTCCCGCATCGCCGGGATCGTGATCCCGTGGATCGAGGGCTGCGCGGACTCCGGCTTCCAGGCGGTCGAGTTCGACAACCTCGATTCCTTCTCGCGGTCGCACGGTGCCCTGAGTCGGGACGACAACCTCGCGCTCGCGGAGCTCCTCGTCGATGCGGCGCACGGCGTCGGCCTGGCCGCCGGGCAGAAGAACGCGGCAGAGCATGCGGAAGTCCTGAAGGAGCGCGCGGGCTTCGACTTCGCCGTGACGGAGGAGTGCGCCGCGTACACGGAATGCGGCGCGTACACCGCCGTCTACGGGACGCACGTGATCGACATCGAGTACACCGACCAGCTGCCGCGGCCTTTCGCGGAGCTGTGCGCCGATCCGGACACCCCGGCATCCATGGTGCTCCGCGACCGCGACCTCGTCACTCCGGGCGATGAGGGGTACGTGTTCGCCGCCTGCCCGTGAGGCACCCGCTTGCCTGCCGAGCACCTCGGCGTCAAGTCCCTGGCGATCGCCGCTCGCGCGGGTGAGGATGCGGGTGATCGATTCGATGGGAGCCCCTCCGCATGACCGTTTCCACCCTCGACGCCGACACCGCCGTCGCCTTCTCGCCGCGCGGCCCGCTGTCGAGTGCCGTCCTCTCCGTGCTCACCGGTCGCGGCGGCGACGCCGCCGCCCTTCCCGACCTCGCCACCGCCGCCGTCGCCGCGAGCGACGACGTGGTCCGCGACGACGACATCCAGCTCGCTTTGTTCGTCCTCTACGCCTCCTCCTACGGTTCGCTTCCCCAGCTCGATGCGGCGCTGGAGTGGGAGGCGGGGGTCGTCACCGCGCGCCGGATCCTCGAGGACGCCTTCGAGGCTGCACTGCGCGAGACGGTGCCGGTGCCGGAGCTTCCGGAACCCGCGGTCGACGCCGTCGGGCGTGCCCTGTTCGCCCTCGCCGCCGCCGACACCGGACCCAGCCTGTCCCGGCACATCGCCAGGAAGGCCACCCGCGAACAGGCCGAGGAGTCCCTGATCCTCCGCTCGGTGTACACCCTGCGGGAGGCCGACCCGCACTCCTGGGCCATCCCGCGGCTGACGGGCCGTCCCAAGGCCGCGCTCGTGGAGATCCAGTCCGACGAGTACGGCGGCGGCCGCCCTCAGCGCGTGCACGCGGAGCTGTACGCCCGGGCCCTGCGCGCGGCGGGGCTCGACGACACGTACGGCGCCTACGTCGACGACGCCCCGGCGATCACGCTCGCCTCGCACAACATGATGAGCCTGTTCGGACTCAACCGCCGGCTCGTCGGCGCGATCGTCGGGCACCTCGCCGCCTATGAGATGACCTCGTCGATCCCTTGCCGCTTCTACGCCGACGGCCTGCACCGGCTGGGATTCGCCGACGAGGTCGCCGCGTACTTCGAGGAGCACGTGGAGGCCGACGCGGTGCACGAGCAGATCGCCGCCCGCGACCTCGCGGGGAGCCTCGCGGAGGACCGTCCCGAACTGCTGGCGGACATCCTGTTCGGCGCGGCGGCGTGCCTCACGGTCGACGGCTGGGCTGGAGCCCACACCCTCGACGCCTGGACCGAAGGCCGCTCAGCGCTGCGGGAGAGGACGACGGCATGAGCGGCCGGGACGAACCGGTGACCGTCACCGCGTACCCGGACGGCCCCCTGCTCGTCCGAGGCGAGATCGAGCTGCACGCGAGCGACGGCACGGTCATCGACCCGCGTCGCCGCACGGTCGCGCTGTGCCGCTGCGGACTCTCCGCACTCAAGCCCTTCTGCGACGGCACGCACAAGGCGGCCGGCTTCCGCACCGAGGACTGAGCGGAGGTCAGCCCTCCGGCCAGTAGTGACTGTCGGGGACGGATCGCGCGCCGAAGATCGCCTGGCCGACCCGCACGCACGTCGCCCCCTCCTCGACGGCGATCTCGTAGTCGCCGGACATGCCCATCGACAAGGCACCGTCGCCGATGAGGTCGGGATCCTCCTCGCGGGCCCGGTCACGGAGGGTGCGCAGCAGCGCGAAGCACTCCCGCACCCTGGCGTCGTCCGGCGTGAGCAGCGCGAGCGTCATCAGCCCGCGGACACGGAGGGCACCGTAGGACGGCAGGGCCTTCAGGAAGCCCGGCAGCTCCTCGGGCGGCATCCCGAACTTCGAGTCTTCGGCTGACGTGTTCACCTGCACGTACACATCGAGGGTGCGCCCCGCGGCCTGGAGACGCCGGTCCAAGGCCTCGGCGACCCGGAGCCGGTCGAGCGCCTGGAACTCGGCGGCGAAAGACGCGACGTCCCTGGCCTTGTTCGTCTGCAGGTGGCCGATGACCACCCAGTCCACGTCGAGGTCGGCCGTCTCCCGGTTCTTGCGCACGGCCTCCTGCACCTTGTTCTCGCCGAGGCGGCGCAAGCCGGCACCGATGGCCACCCGCACGCGATCGGTCGGGACGGTCTTGCTCACCGGCAGCAGGTCCACCGCACCGGGATCACGGCCCGCACGCCCGGCGGCGGCGGCGATGCGGGCGCGGACGGCGGCGGCGTTGGCGCGGAAGTCCGCGCCGGTGAAGGCCGTCGGATAGCGCTCGGCACCGCCTGCGAAGGGCTCGGGCTTTGACATAGGTCAAAACCTAGCAGAGTGCGCTCCGCCGGAGGAACAGGGACCCGCGGCGCGCGCGATCGCCTCGGCACCCCGAAGCTCCTGTGCTACTTTGACATAGGTCAAATCTATCCGAGGAGAGTGCATGTCCGCGCCCCGTCCGCTCCGAACGGCGGTCGCCGTCCGCCACGTCCCCTTCGAAGACCTCGGGATCCTCGCCCCTCTGCTGGCGGAGCGCGGTTACGAGATCACCCTCCTCGACGCCGGCATCGACGATATCGACGAGAACGTCGTCACCGCCGTCGACCTGCTCATCGTCCTCGGCGGACCGATCGGCATGTACGACGACGACCGCTATCCCTTCCTGCGCTCCTCGAAGTCCGCCCTCGCGGCTCGCCTCGACAGCGGCGGCGCCACGCTCGGCGTCTGCCTCGGAGCCCAGCTCCTGGCTGAGTCCCTGGGCGCGGGGGTCCGTCCGACCGGGGCGGTCGAGATCGGCTTCGGTCCGCTCACACTGACCCCCGAGGGCAGGGAGTCCGTCTTGGCCCCGCTCGACGGCGAGCCTGTGCTGCACTGGCACGGCGACGAGTTCGCGATCCCGGCCGGCGCCCAGTCCCTGGCATGCACGCCCGGCTATCCCCATCAGGCCTTCGCGGTCGGACGCACACTCGGTCTTCAGTTCCACCTGGAAGCCGATCACCGCGCCATCGAGCGCTGGCTCATCGGCCACGCCCACGAGCTGCATCACCACGGCATCGACCCGCGGATGATCCGAGAAGAGGCGCGCGCGCTGGGCCCCCGGCTCGAGACCCTCGCCACCCGCGTCCTCACCGACTGGCTGGATGCGATCGAGGCCTAGCGAGACCACCCGCGCAGCGGAAGAGGCCGGACCCCCAGCGGATCCGGCCTCTACTCCCCTCGACCTCAGGCGGCGCGACGCAGCGGCACCGTCGGGAAGTCGATCGGCACGTCGAGCGCGATGTTCACGTAGTTCGTGAAGAGGTTCAGCGCGACCTGGCCGATGGTCTCGACGATCTGCTCGTCGTTCCAGCCGTGCGCGCGAAGGGCGTCGACGTCGGCCGAGGCCACCTGGCCCCGCTCCTCGACGAGCTTGAGCGCGAAGGCCAGCAGCGCCGCGGTGCGGGGGTCATCGGAGGTGCCTTCCTGCGCCTCGGCGAGGACCTCTTTCGACAGGCCGGCCTTCTTGCCGAGCGCGGTGTGCGCGGCGAGGCAGTAGCCGCACGAGTTGCGGTTCGCGACGGCGACGGCGATCTGCTCCCCGAGAGCCGCGCCGAGCGTGCCCCCGCCGTAGGCGCCGAACGCGCTCCACATGCTGGTCAGAGCAGCGGGCGAGTTCGCGACCGCGCGGAACATGGCGGGAACGGCACCGAACGCGGAGCCGATCTGCTCGAGCTGGTCCTTGACGGGGCCGGTGGCGGTCTCACGGTCGACGAGAGGGACGTTGGGCATGGGATGCTCCTTTGTTTCGGGACGGGCCGGGTTCGGCTTCCCCTTCAGTCTTCCGTGGAGCGCAGGATGATACGCATCATCCGGTCTTGTATTCATGACACATCGTCCAGAAGAATGGAAGGATGCCGCCACTCGACCGTCTCACCCCCCTGCTCGATCGCTTCCGGGTGCGCAGCCGCCTGTTTCACACCGGCCCCCTCTGCGGCACGACGGTCTTCGCGGCGAGCGCAGGCCACGGCTTCCTCCACGTGCTGCGTCGCGGCGAGATGGAGGTCACGCATCAGCGCCCGGACGGGCGCATCGAGCGGGAGACCATCACG